>CAMCMD010000062.1 GCA_945875975.1 Rickettsia typhi | reverse complement strand
GCTCAAATTCTTTAAGCGGAGAGAGCAGCGAAGCGGATGCAAAACTTCCCTTAAATCTTGAGGTAGCGAGTCATGCTCTTGATATCGATAAAATGTGGCGTAACCATTTTGAGGATAAATTGACGGATGCCAAAACGGCAGCGGACGAGAAGCTAAAACTAATTGAAACGAGTATCAATGAGCAATCAAGTAGCTACACTGCTCAGCTCAAAACCGAAATTGAAAAACTAAAAGCCCAAATGCAATATTTATCCGAAGAGCAGGCGTCTTCAAGAAGAGAGTTTAGCAACGTAAGAGCAATAAGTGAAGAAGATAAATCCCCAAAAAACAACTATCCGCTAATAGATGAAGCCCGAATCACCGTAAGATGAACCCATAATCTTGCAATGAGTTAGATCAATGTTAAAATTCTTCGGTAAGCTTCCGCGCTCGGTAATTCTGATAACTACAGGTACGGGTTCGGAAGATGAACCGATAGAGGTCGATACCGCAATACCTCCGAGTAAAATCCCTTTAACGTAAGCGGTTTCAGGGATGAAACTTCTAGCTGATTTAGGACGGTCGAATATCTCGCCGCGATCCATATGATTTACGGTAATACGGCTATCGTCTATCAGCGGATAGTTATTTTTTGGAGATTTATCACCGTCATTTAGATTGGCTTTTACGTTACTAAACTCTCTTCGCGATGACGCCTGCTCTTCCGATATATATTGCATTTGTGCTTTTAGTTTCTCGATTTCGCTTTTTAGCTGCGCGGTGTAGTTGCTTGATTGCTCATTGATACTTGCCTCAATTAGTTTTAGTTTCTCGTCCGAGGATGTTTTGGCATCCGTCAATTTATCCTCAAAATGGTTACGCCACATTTTATCGATATCAAGCGCATGGCTTGCTACCTCAAGATTTAAGGGAAGTTTTGCATCCGCTTCGCTACTCTCTCCGCTTAAAGAATTTGAGCGATACTTCATGAAGCTAAGCCCTATAATCACGGTTACCCCAAGACCAACTAGCACGATATAATCATGCTTTCTCTTAGCTTGCATAGAACTCTTGGCATGAGGGAACGTGAGATTATCGGTTTGAACTTTGGAATCTTGCGGGTTACCGGATTGCCCCCGCTTAAAATTACTAATTTTGTTCCAAATATTTTTTAATTTATCAATCATGCCTTATTTCTCTCGTAATAATGAATACTTGCATTGTTGCTCGCGGCTTTATTACATTTAACTTTTGCCCGCTATACGAACCGAGATTAATCGCTACGGTATTTTTAAAAAGATTACTAAAATCGGTTTCAAGCAACTCTAAGGGTTTAGCAGTCAAGTTTTTTACCGACAGCACCGCTCCGCTTAAGTTCCGATATCTATAAACGGCATTTTGGGTAACAAGCTGTTGTTTGTTTTGTTTTAAAGTCCGTTTAAGACCGGTAACATAATACTTGCCCTTCTCACCCTCAATCATTGCTCTCATCATTGAAGTTATTTCCGATTTTAGCTGTGGGTTTGCAAGTATCGTAAAGCCCTTACCGGGCAAAGAGGACTTTATCTCGCTACCTAAATTGATAAATATTGTTTGTGCCGAAGTATCACCCACGGTAAATCTTATATCTTGCGCACCGCCTTGCGGCATTATTAAGCTTAATTCTATAATCTCGCCTACTTCCACTTTGGGCTTAATAAATAAATTGCGCCAATCACCGCTCCAGTAAAGAGCATATTTATTCTCATCGCCTATTACTTCAATGATCTCACCGCCCGAGACGAAGATCCTGTTAAGCTCATTTGCGGCTATTACCGTTTCTATTTTTTTATCCCCCGAATATTTAAACTCAGGTCTAGCATAAGCGGGACAGGTAAAAAAAATAAGCAGTAATTTTACCGATAAGAACAGCTTTGCCTTTAGATATAACTTGCTCTTTAAGATTTTTGTCCAGCTTTTCATTTAACTAATGCTCCCTTAGGTTCTTGTTTGCCTTCTTTTTTCTCTTTATCGCTTACTACTTGATTAAACTCTTTGAGCCTTAAGTAACCGCCGCTAAATTCAAAACTAAGACGGTAAGAAGTAGGATTAGATTCAAAGCCGTGTTTGCCGTATCTTGAGGTCAAGATGCCGTGAGCGATCACCTCGCCTTGTGCCTCGTCAATTTCCATATTCTTCACCGTAAAGTAAGTAACCAGATCAAAGTTTTTATACTTCTCTAGACTATCCGCAAAATATTCGTTTATCTTTTTAGAAAAGCTCTGGTCGCTATTTGAAGTATATTTTAAAATCATGTCCCTTTTGTGCAGAACGTCCGCGGCCGATAAATCAAGCAGCGAATTTAAAAACACCATAGTCATTTGCTCTAAGTAACCGCTAGATACTTTACGGTTTGAAATCATTACCTCAGATGAGAGCGGCGGCACCATAATAATTCGCTCTTCCTGAGCCAAAATCTTAAGGCTAAGTGCGCCGCTCGTTATACTTAAAGCAATAGTTAGTACCAAAAACAGATTGCGCTGCTTATGTATACGATCTCCGCCTTGCATAGCTACTTGTAAATTCATAACTTCCTTGACATTGTATTTTCGTTTAATATTCATATTTAATATTTACGTACTTAGCTTTTTCCTACAAAAAACATCTCTTATGCGACTCGGGTAAATACTTGCCGCCGAATAAATTTTTAAGAGGTAGATGCCAATAAATAAATCGCTGCACACCGCCGCTATGCCACCCCTTAGCCGCGTAGGCGGAGAAGCCGTAACCGACGACAAACCCTATAATACCGATAGTCATCCCGAATCTTGTCCACACCAAGCAACCTACGGCCGTAGCCCCGAGTAGACCTAGATAACTAAGACCGTAATATTTAATCTCCTTGTTTAAAGCTCTATTTAATCTGACTCTTTCCATACGCCAATACTCTTATACTCCAAGACCGGTTTTAACTGCTATTACCGTTAAACCACCAACTAATGCACCTTTACCAAAGCCTAGCATTCTGTCTCTAAGATCACCTTGTTGTTGCATCATTGCTCCCATTGCCCCAGTTATAAAAATACCTACCGGATAATAGTCGTTAATCATTTTTTTTACCGGATCGGTAGCCGCCTTGATTCCTGCATCAAGGTCAAAAGCCATTGCATCGATGCTACAAAGTAGAATCGGCGCAAGATACAGGGCGGTTTTAAGAATTAAACGAGTCTTGCTATAAGAATTTTTAGAATTTTTTTGCATAATTTTTACTTACCTTTTTGTTGATGTTAAATTTAATATTCATAGTATTTTGTATTGTTTACGCCGTATTACTTAGGTTTATATAGAAATGGCATCTATTTCTCTAATTCTTCTCTTATTGCATCACCCTCCCCATTAAATAGAGCTATAGTTACTTGGTGCAGCTCATCTATTTCATCTCGCAGCAATTCAAAGGAGGTTCTCGTTGATTTTAACCCCGATATTAGCAACTCATTCGAATCTAAGTTTACGGAACTCAGCTCGATGTATTTTTTAATGTCTTTTTCTTGGCCGTCTAGCTTTGAGTCTATAGTTTCTAGCGTATTTAATATGAAAGTTAGCGTGTCTCTAATTTCTTCGATTGCTTGGCTCATAGAAATAACCTCTAAATATTAATTCTTAATTTTAAATAACCG
>CAMCMD010000061.1 GCA_945875975.1 Rickettsia typhi | reverse complement strand
ATTAATTAAGATTATAAATTAATTTAATTAATAACTAAAAATAGAGGAGCAATAATGTCAGCCGGTTTGAATAGAGTAATACTAATTGGCCATTTAGATGACAAACCAGAAATCATGACTACAGATGATGGCAAAGAAGCAGCTTCGTTTGCAGTTGCTACTTCTGAAGAATGGACTGATAAAATCTCAGGCAAGAAGAAGCAAATAACACATTGGCATAGAGTTATTGTATTTAATGAACTGCTAATTGCTACCTTGAAGGGTTATTGTCAGAAGGAAACCAGGATATTGTTGGAAGGAACCTTAAGAACTCGGAAGCAGCATTGTCAGGATAAAAATGACAGATTTATTACTGAAATAATCATACCAATTACAGGCGGAAAATTATTATTGGATTGATGTTTTAAGAATAACCAAGCTGTACTTACCGGAATTTTTATAAAATAACGTAAGCGACAGTGATTATAATATTAACTTAAAAAGAGGATGTATTGACCAGTGTAAGATTTGAATAAAGTTTATCAGCCAGTAAGTATCTGAGAGTTTGACGGCTTTACAATACTTACTAGCCTACCGAAGCCTTGGTACCATCATCAATAATAGATGAGGTATCCTTGCTCAAATCTTCCAAGTGTTAAAACTAGAAAGCAACTATGAATATATCAAATAATCCATCACAAAGCAAGCCTGAATCCTCAGCTGTGCTAGCTTTTTTACCTAAAGGTAATTTGGTGCCACATGAATGGTATCATGCTATTAAAACTAAAGCTGGCAAAGTTGATTTACCGGCATTATCTATTTTATCTGAGATTGTATTCAGGTTTCGTCCACAAAAGATTTATGACTATGAAACTGATAGCGCTAGGCTTATCTCTAATTTAGATAATGGAGCTTGGCAAACTTCCTATAGATATTTTGAGCAGTTATTTGGCTATAATCGCCAGCGTGTACGTAGGGCTTTAGTAAATCTTGAAGAACTTGGCATTATCAAAAGAGAGTTTAGGACTATCACTATTAATAAGGTAAGGAGACCAAGTATCTTATTCATTTGTCTTTACTCTAGTACGTTCGCTAAGTTGTTTGTTGCTGCTGGTGTTAGTAATAATACCCGCAATAATAACCAGGATAATTCTTATTCTACGTCACAATCAACTGATTTTTCTGTTGAACTTTCTGATGTAGGGTTACAAAATTGTAGTCCCACTATATATAGTAAGAAAAATAAATATAGATATCTATCATCAGAATCTAAATTTAAAAATGAGCTTAAGAAAATTACAACAGAAGATACAGAAACTATAAAACCATCTCAGTCTACTATCACACTACCTCCAGAAGACAATGAATCCATACAGGTTACAACTCCAGGAGTTAAAACTACCTCTACTATTGCCAGAAATACCAAAAAACTTAGAAGTTTGAAGAAACTAAAGCCTAGTGCTTTTCATCCTTTAACAGAGGATGAAGCCAGCTTTTTACGTAATAACTCAGGTCGTGAGTTTATACTCCATTATATGAATCAGCATGTTTTGATGCTTGATAGAAAGTTAGATCATCTTGGTTTTTATAGCAGAAAAGACTTTTTAACTTATATGACTTCATCTTTGCGTAATGAATTAAGGCAAGCAGTTCTAGTTAATAATGAAGGCTTTAAATTATACCATAATTTGCAAGAGAGAGAAATTGAAAAATATTTAAGCATGGTAGAACGTACTAGGATTACTTGCAATGAATCGATATTAAGACGCAAGATAGCAGGAAGGTTTGAACCAAAGTTGTCATATGACATCTTACGTAGCACGGTTTTTACCTTAAGTGGCGCGGTGATGAATCTTAAAATTATTCATCCAATCAATCTTGGCAATGAGCAAAAACAAATTCTACTTAATGAAATTAAAGCTGTATATGGCAATCATATTGAACGTTTAAATATTGAAGTTGCAAATTATACAGTACGTCGGGAGAAGGATATAGATGCTTGCTCAATCAGGAAAAACTCCAAAACACTAACAAATGCAAAAACTAGTACTGAGTTTAATTTACCTGATTCACCCTTGCCCCTAGCTAGCCCTTCATTAATGGGTTTTGGTATATGGGGTAAGATTAGAAAGAAATTACAAGATTATTATGGTATGGCAATAGACCGTTCATGGTTTAGCAAACTAATTATAGAAGAAGATACAGAAAAGAAGCAGTTAACCCTAAAGGCTCCATCAGATTTTTATAGTAGCTATATTCAACAAAATTACGGGCAGATAATTGAGGAATATTGTCAAGCTGAGAATTATCAACTAGCGGGATTATCAGTATGAAGAAAAGAAATCTTAAACATGTTGATAGTAAAAATAATGATAAAAGTTCATCTGATGAGGACGATGGCGATATTTTTTATGACGAGGTATTAGGAAGTTCTACTTCTGGTACTTCTGAAAAACCCCTTAATCATATAAGTAATAGAAATATATCTTTAAGAAAAATTAGATCTATTGAATCTACTATTTTTAAAAATTCTTTTTTAGGTTTAGTTAGAGATAAAGCTGACCTAGCTTCTTTTTACCAGCTCATTCAATCAGATGTTGACTTGCTACAGAAAGTTTTAGGTAGGGATTTTACCATCATTGCCGTAAACGAAATCTTGCTAAAGCTTAGTAAGAGATATACTCAGCATCGCTTTCCTAGCAAAGAAGCATTCATGAGCTATATGGGTAAAGTGCTCTCTTATGAAATGAGAGATGCAGTGCAAATATCATCCGTGGACTTTAAGTTAAATTGTAATAGAAATGAGCAAGAAGTTGCTCAGCAGCGTTACTTGGAAGAAATCGAATATAATGCAGATACATCCAATCAGCTTAATCAAACAATTATCAGTCAAAAAGCCAATAACTCACAGGGGATATTGCGCCTTGGAACGGGTTTAACTATTGCCGGTGATGTGTTTGAAGTTGGCGGAGGATACGAGCGTAATTGGCAAGGCAAGAGCAGGAGGTATAGGGCTGAAGCCAAAGTCAGAGTGAATTTCTAATTTAAACAGTAATAACAACAAAAGAGGAAAACAAAATGAGTAACTTAACGAACAAAAAACTAACTACAAAAAAACTTATAAAAGGATTGGCTTTAGCTTCTATGGCAATGAGTGGAGGGATGCTGTTTGCCGAAATTGCCTGGGCTAAGTTTGATATAGATGCGGGTGTTGCAGCAGCTGCTAATCCTATCATTGCAGGTATAGAGGCTCATTGGGGAAAAGGGGTTATCCTAACTTCGGGGTCAGCGGCATTATTTGGTGAGGGTGATGGACGTCAAAGAGCGATAAGAGCAGGAGTTGCAGCAGCTGCTGCTGGAGGTGTGGTGCTTGGGTTAATTGCGATGTTGAAATAGTAGAAGAGATGAAAAAACGTACTTTTATCCCATGTTTGAACAAACAACGAAAACTATACAATTTTAGCATTGGTTCTTTGATTGGCTGTGGTGTTGGCATGTTATTAGTTGGCTTAAGCAAAGGAGTGATTTGGGGGCTCGGTGCTGGTGGAATAGGGT
>CAMCMD010000060.1 GCA_945875975.1 Rickettsia typhi | reverse complement strand
TTAGACACTCGTGCTTAGTTAATAAAGTTTATTATACTAAACACTTCATTCTTTGTCTTAAAGTGGGTCATTTCACTTGGCCAAAAGGTGGGTCAGTATGGCTGGCCAAAACCAGCTCCTACTGGGTCATTATGCTTGGCCTATGACACTTAGCGTCAAGATCAACATCCGCTTTTAACTTAGCAAACCACGCGCTATCCATAGCATTGCCGCCTGAGCCGTAATAATCAATCAAGCCTTGCCTGATTTTACCCCATATTCCTTCAAATATTTGAGGTTCATTTTTGACCAGTTCTTTGCGTTGCCCGAACGAAGATTTTGTTGTTTGCACATTTTGGGCTATAGTAATATCAAGGCGGTTGATGTAATCACCGTATACTGATTGTACCTGCTCAAGTATTAGCTGGTGCTCCGATTGACTCAAGGTTAGATTTTTACGTAAGATAATTTTGAAACTATCGACTTTTAAAGATTCGGGATTATCGACAAAGCCAGCAGACATTAAAAAGTCGTAAGCAATCTTAGGTTCTAGTATTCCCGCTAGTTTACGGCTTAGTTGCATTTTAGGAGAGGTATCCCTGCTATTTTCAATGTCACTTAAAAATTCTTCCCTAGCCTTCGCGGTGATTTCTTCACAAGTAACGTTGCTCTTGATTTTAAAGCTCTCATTACTAATCTTTACCGCATCTCTCATCTCGTATGTTAGAGCTTTACCCATGTAATTAATGAATGCCGCTTTATGAGGAAAAGTATGATTCGGTAATTTAATGCTTAAGTTTTGTAAGATTTCGTTAATGGCGTTACCGGAAAACTCCCGACCGCAGAGTATTTGTAGTTTGTCAATATCGGCCAGAGATAAAGGATAAAAGGAAGCAAGGCTAAGTCTTTGCTTTTGAATGACGGTAGCTTTTAGGGTTTGCTTTCTTAAAAAAGAATTTGAATTAACATTAGATCCGCTAGATCTATTTTCTTCTAGATTTTTCTTAATTATTCTTGCATCTAGAATTTCTAAATCACTATCTTCAGACTCCCCTACCCTATCGTCCAAAAAAATAGAATCTTGGCATTTAGTATCGTTTCCTTTTTGATTGTTAGCGTTATCATCGTCATTTGAACCTGCTTGCAAATAGCTCGGTGACATCTCAAGCAATTTTTTAACATGCAGGGTGACAAACAGAATATTGGCAAACTTTCTGCCTTGGACTGTTATGCTACCGATCGATCTTTTCATAAGATCTAGAGCTTCTAAACGAATAAAAGCTTCCCTGATCTGATAGGTACTTAAGTTAAATTTATTACAAAAATAATCGTAGTCTTTTTGATGTTCCTCTTGTCCAGTAGAGCGATATAAAAACCATAGCTCGGATAATAAAGCAATAGCCATAGTGTCGTCTTTACCGCTGGTTGTTAGTATCTTTGCATACCACCAATTGGGGATGATATTACCGCTACCGATATCAACCGGATTTAATAATTTTAAACTTGCAGACTTGCAGGTTGAAGAGTCTTTTGTTATATTCATAATTGCTATACCTAAGTTTTAGGTTGTGTCTTTTATCAACAAGTACAAAAAGTTTGGCGACCTCAGTACTTGTTGATATTCTTATGTTCAAGCTTTTTTATCTTCCTTTATTTATAATTTTTATCCTTATTTAAAGTCCTAGAATACTTATTAACTTTAAATATAAAGTATTACTTTTTGTGATTTAAGTTTTAACTGTAATATATAAAATATGATATGTAAAGTACTTATTTCAAAAATATTTTCGTTTTTTAAAATAAGTTTTTTTATTAATCTACATCATTATTGCATTTACATTTCAAATAAATAATGTTAGATTTCGTACTGTTGGTTTAGAAATTTGATTTTAATTCGTTATATTTTATGGCAAGCTTACAGGTAAAAATAAGTGAGTTGATGGCTCAGAAAAAAATAAATGCCATAGACATAGAAAAAGAGACTGGGTTAAATAGAAATACCGTTTATAGTATCATTGCTGGTAACTCCAAGAATCCAAGTGCTCATAATCTTCAACTTATTGCACAAGCACTAGGGGTAACCTTGGAATCAATTTTAATCGATGAAGAAGAAATTCAGATTAGTTCGCTTTCTGATGAACAAATGAAAGCATTTGCCGAGGCTACTAGCTCTACGATAAATATTATAATTTCAAGAGGGCTAAATTTTCCTTTAAATAAGTTAATTTCTATAATTAAAGAAGTATATCAATATGCTCTAAAGGCAAATCCGCCTTCCGTGGACGATAGATTTGTTGATTGGTTACTCGATAAATACAAAAATTAGTTTTCTTCTCGCCATAAGTCCATATTATAATCCTTACAATATTCAAACATAGCAATCGTATTATGATGTTCTTTACCGAACTCTTTAACTTGAGGTTCCCCAAAACATTTATAATGATATAAATCCTTTATCTTGCAAGCAGCCTTTGCTCCTTGAGTGTAGAGGTAGCTTACCTGTGCAATATTTTTAATATTATCCTTATATAAATATAAATATATCCCTTGAGCTTCTCTATAAGATTTTATTGCTTTATCGTATTCTCCTAATATAGAATAAATATCACCCCGTACTACGTAACCGCCTGCTAAATCTGGATTCTCAGAAAATTTTGCTCCTTTATCCTCTTTATTCTCATTAGTAAGCAAAATTGCAATAGCTTTATTAATATGATCGGAAGCCTTGTCTAAATTTCCAAGACCTAATTCGCTTCTCGCCATTTGCACGTAAATACGTCCAAATATAAGGTGCTCCTCTTTTTTTGTAGGTTTATGCATCTTATATAATTGTAGAGCTTGATCATAAGCTTCTTTGTACTCATTAAGAGAATTTAATATTTGAACTCTTAAAATATAATTTGCCGTAAGAACCAAATCATCATACTTAATTTTATTAAGACGGATTTTTATCAGCGTATTCAACCTATCTAGAGCTAGATTATATTCGCCTTTAAGATAAAACAATATAGCTTCAACATTATTAATAAATGTTACCGGGCTACCTTTCAATTTTAGGACGTATTTTTCTGCGTTAGTAATATTTCCAACTTTAAGCTCATTCAGCGCAAGTTGGTAAAATAAATCAGCTCTTTGCTCTTCATAACCTTCTACATTTTCGTATATATCTTTAGATTTTATACAATATTGCACAGATTTAGCAAAATCAGCATGTCTATTCCTGTAATACCGCGCTATTGACTGTAGAAAATCAGCATATCTTGCTCTTTCATCATTATTCATTAAGAATGATTTGAAATTTTTTGCATTATCATGCTGATTAAACCATAATACTAACTCTTCTGCCCCATTATAATCAGAATAATTATTATACTGAGTTAGCAAATAGAGATTCAAACTCATAGCTTTCAGCAAATTAACTTTATATTTCTCAGTATATTTAGAAATTACTTTAAAGTTTTCAAAGATTGTTTTACCGCTACGAAATACATGAAATTCTGCAATAGTATTAGGCGTTGCCAATAGTAGGTTATCAATCAGTTTTTCTAATACTTCCTTGTCTTTTTTATCCCCGTTTATTTCTAATATTTTTTGAGCAATTATATCATGCATTTCAAAGATTGGATTTTCATTATTACTATCAATATTAGCAATCAATGCAAATTTTGAGATTTGGTAAATATCATCATCTAAACTTGCTTTATCATCAGCAATATACGTTAGTAAATCCTTTGAAAAAGCTTGATTATTGGTTAAGGCAATTTTATATAATAAATTTACAGCACTTGGTTTTAACTCTTTAATTGCTAAAGTAATATTGATTTTAATTTTGTCAGCTGATTGCAATATCTTTTTTTTATAGGTTTCTAAATCAAGACCTTTTGTCTGATTCAATAATTGCCCTGCTTGTACTATCAATATCGGATAACCATTAAAACTAGTAGCTAAGAATTCAGCTTGCTGCTTAGTGACATTTTCCAAGATATTATTAGCTAAAATAATGGAATCATTTTTATTAAAATTTGTCATTTCTATACTATGCAATAGTCTATCTTTATCCTGTGAACAAAATATAACATTTCCATTATGTTCCCAATCAATTAAGTCTTGCACTTTCTTATTTTCATTAATCTTTAAATTATCAAATATTAATAACCACTTATCTTGGTGTTTTAAGTAATCTATTACTTCTGACTTAGCTAGACCAGTATCCTCAGAAATGTTTGCTTTAAAAACCTTGTTTAGCTGCCTTGCTAATTTAAGGAATTCTCCATTAACATCTAAATTACAATCAAAAAACCAAATTATGTCATAGTTATATTTATTTTCATATGCATACATTCTAGCAAGTTGCGTTTTGCCTATTCCACTTACTCCAACTAAACTAGCGTTTTTATGCTTTTTTAAATTATTGTCGAGAAGTTGGAATTGTTTGATATGATTTATAAAATAACTAACAGGAGAGATCAAATTAGACACTTTATTAGATGCGAATGAACTGTTGTTAAAAATAAGTATTAATACAAATATTATATGTTTATTCATGTTTAATAGGTAATTGGATTATATTGTTTATTACTTTGTTTAAATTTTTAGCTGATGTATTTTTAGTTATTTCTATAAAATTAAGCTCACTATGACCTACTTTACAGTTAAAATTATCTATTCTTAATATATGAAATATTTGATTAAGGCTCAGCAAAAAAGGATTGACGTTCTTTTTTAAGAACTTATTATAGAACTTAAGTACATCCTCTTCATTATGTATTGGAAAACCGTCATATTCAAAGAATAGACATAATTTACTCTGTTTATTCAAAATATTAAATTTTAAGTTGTATTTAAAGGTACAAGATTGTTCTTTTAATATAAAAATTATGTAATTAATTACGCTATATATAATTTGATACAAAGATTCTTTGGAAGCAAATTTTATACTTTGCTCAGAGCTTGTGATAAGGATTGATATATTATCCTCTGAATTAGCAAATCTGTTAGAAAAAATTTCTATTAAATTTTTAGTATTAACTGTTTCCTGTTCTCTGTGGTTATAGTACAATATTACAGAGCAAGGTGAGTTTTTACAATTATCTAAGGAGTTAGTATTAAAAGATTCCGCTCCTTGCATAAGTACCGCTAGTTGATTGGCTTCTTGTGAAAACAAATAATTAAGTTCGGTATCTTTTTCTTTACTATATTCTAAATTCCATATTTTTTTCATTAAAGCGTTTTCTCTGATAGTTAATTCTTTTTGATAATCTTCCTTAATTCTTTCTAACTCCGAATCATAATGATTTTTATAATATGAAAAATAAAATTTCTTGATATATTTATTTAGTAATTTATTTGATAAGATAAATAATATTAAAAGAAAACTTGACGATATAATCGTAACTAAAAACGGTTTTATAGTTTGCTTTTTTATTTTGTCCCAATATTTAGAATCCGCAGAAACTAAAATAGACAGCTGATTATAATTATTGATGTGATAAGTTTTTTCTAATTCATAGTCATCGATTCTAATATTACGGTGTAGTACTTGTTTATTCAAATCTATTCTATAATAGATAAAATTAGGTATGTATTTATCAATTATAGAAGTAAATTCAAATAGGTTACTTCTAATACATTGTTGTTTAAAACAACTTAGAATATCCGATTGATCTACGCTTATAACCGTGTCTATACCACTTTGATCTAAAGGTAATTTTTGTAACAAGTGGTTTAATTTTATTAAACTATAGTTAGATATTATTTTGTAATATTCGTTTAAAATCTCATTTTTTCGATTTTTAAATTCATTATTATAACAATTATAGGATATTGTAATTACGCTAAAATAAATAATAAATGCAACTATTTGAATTGTTAAAGTTCTATAATATTCGGATAATAAATTTCTAGATTCACTAAAAGCAAACATAATGTTATAGTTAATTTATGTTACGTAACTTTAACTTATTTTATTCCTCTATAGCATTATAAATTATATAACATATAAAAATTAATTATTCATTCTAATAGTATTTAAAACATTTTTTATTATCTCATCAATCTTTGTAAATCTATTATCTGGAACCATAATTTGTAAAAAAGTAGTGTCGTTTAAATTTAAGTTTAGCTGAGATGTTAATTTGTGCAACTTCTTTTTAACAGGTAAAGAATTATCCATGATATTTTTAGATAACTCCGTGAAATATATATTTTCGACCGGTTTCAACGTCATCACAAATTCTCCTTGATTATTCATTTCAAGTTCCTTTAACTTTACAAAATATTCTTTCCCATTAATAGTCTCTAATTTCATAGAATCATCATTATCGCTAGGGATTACTTTGAGATATCTTTGTTCCTCGGGTATATGTGATAAACTAATGTTAAGGCAGTTACTACGCTCCTCGATTTCTGAGAAATTATAATCAATGTGGTTACTCCCTTTATCGTTAAAATCAGAGAAAAAAGAGTCGTCTAATGCTATGCCATGAGGCGAGCAAGGGTTTTGTCGATACTCTCTTTTCTCAGCCTCTAGTTCCAACGGACTGTTGGTAGATAAAGAGGTATTAACATCTCTAATACTAAGCGATTTTCCCTCTAAATTTGAAGGTGGGTTATATCCTTTAGTAATCTTCCCAACCAAATTACACCATCCGCCCAGTAAATTATTAACATCGGATTCCAATGCCTTAGCCTCATGAGACAACACTCCCGATTCTTGGTATTTCCGTCTGTAAGCATTAAACTCATACTGCAAGATTTTAGCTTTAGCTAGCTCCAACGGAACTTGCCACTTTCCGCTTATTATCTTCTTCCAAGCCACCGACAAAGCTGCATCTATCTCTTTCTCTCTAGAGACGCAGCCAAGCTTAGTAGGTTTCCAAGTTGCCGCATGATGAATTATCTGCTTTGCAAGTTCATGTTTGCTTAAACTAGCCGCATAT
>CAMCMD010000059.1 GCA_945875975.1 Rickettsia typhi | reverse complement strand
TTCAGACTGATGTTCGATCAGCGTATAAATAAAAGCTTCTTCATTATCTTTAGTCTTTATTTTATAAATTATATCGCTAAATCTTCTTTTTAAATCATCTTCTACAAATGATTCTTTTTCTACACTAATTTTAGTTAAATCTACCAATTTCTTAAAATCAATAGGTCCTGCATTATCTTCTTAAATAAGGCATTGCTTTTGATTGGTGTTACTGCTTTCTTTGTTTTTTCTTGCTTTTTTAATTTCTGCTGCATATTTGTTTTCAAATTATCTTTATACATTTTACTTCCTTTAAGAAAGATGTATCAGTTCTATACTCTCTTCAAAGTTCCAGTTGTAAGAACCTATATACCATTACTTTTTTTATCCTATATGGATAAGCCCATGTCCGTTGCTTGTACTAGAACCTCTATTATATCCTTTAAATCTTTTTGATTATAAGGCTTAAGCAATACATAAGCAGCACCAAGTTTATAAGCTGTATTAATTTCATCATTATCTTTAATTCCTGTTTGTATTATTACTGGAATATTTTTAAATTCTTCTTTTTCCTTAATATATTTTAAAACGTCAAGCCCATAAATATCTGGTATCATTAAATCTAACAAAACTAGATCTATAACATTAGTTTTTAATAGCTCAATACCACTTACTCCTCCATCTGCTGTAATAACATCATATCCTAAATCTTCTAGCATTATTTCGCTAATCAAGAGTATTGTTGGATCATCATCTATAAATAAAATCTTTTTCTTCATTTAATTATGCTCATTAGGTATTATAAAATATAAAGTTACACCACCAGATATATTGTTTTTTGCCCAAATTGATCCTGTATGCATCTCTATAATTTGTTTACATATTGAGAGTCCAAGACCAGTACCCCCTGCTTTAGTTTTGGTTCTGCTACTTTGTTCAAATAGTTCAAAAATCTTTGTCAATTCTTCTTCGGGAACGCCAGGTCCACTATCTGATACAGAAACCTTTATACTATTCTCTCCATAATTGACTGCCTCTATTATTATAAAGGAGTCTTTTCCATATTTTATTGAATTATCTATCAGATTTCTTAACACTTGTAATATTCGACCTTCATCACAATATACCGTTTTACGTAATTCAGGTGAGTTTTTTATCGAAATTGAATTTTGAGCATGATTATACTCATGTACAATTTCTTCAATTAATTGTATAATGTCACATTCGTTAATTATAAGACTGGTTTCTCCTTTTTTATATTTTGATAAATCAAGTAAATTGGAACAAAGATTTAGTATTCTATGATTACAACTCTTTAGTGTTTTAATTAAATCTTTTTTCTTGATATTATCAAGAACATCCCATTGATCATAAAGTATAGATACTATGTTGGTAATATTATGTATCGGTGTTTTGATCTCGTGACTTACATTGTCTAAAAACTCTTTCTTAATATCCAGAGCTTCTTTTAATTTTTTTGTACGATCTGCAACTTCTTGCTCAACTATAAGAAGCAATTGTTTTTGAGCATAGAATCTATTATATATAAGAAGTAGAATCACAAGCGTTAGAAAAGTAGCTGTATATATTGCAAAATTATAATCAAATGGAGCGTAAGGAGGAGTTGGATTAGCAGGAATATAATTATTTAAAATACTAGCACATATAAAACCTAAAAATGTACCTAAAATCCAGATTATAAAAAACATTTCTTTTTTAGCAATACAGTAGAGTAATATTGTGGCTAAAATAAAATTAATCATCCATAAAAAATAATATTCACTTCTAACAAGAGTATATGAATAAATAAAAGGTAAGCAAAATAATAAAATTAAAAACCAAACATAACTTAATATTTTACTAAGATCACCTGGTATCCAGAGTTCTCCTAGAATAAACATTAAACACAGCGTTGCACCTATGGCGTTGATATAAAAAACTGAGTCTTGTGAAGGAATACCCATTAAGGGATTGAAAAATATTGAAACAAAAAAACCAAATATGGTTAAAATTGCAAACTTATATGCAATTGCTGTTTCAAAACTATTTTTATCAATTAGGTTTTGAACTTTTAAAAAAAAGCCTTTAATAACTTTAATAAATAGACTATCTATACTAATTATATTACAGACTCTAATTTTCATTTTTTTTACCAATTTTACTAATACTATATAAAGTTATTGTTGAGACAATGACGCCTACAGTAAAGCTTCTTGAATCAAATACTCCAGTAAAGGACCTGGTTATAATTTCTGCTATAAGCACTATAATGGGCAGAATAAAAAAGAATTTTTTATTAATTCTTACGCCGACTAAGCACCCAATAAATGGAACTATAATTAGAGGATCCCAAAAATTGGCAATAAACCAAATAAGATCTAAAATATTATCTGTTATAAAAAGAATACTAATAGACATAATAGCAATAGCTACACAGGAAAAACGTGCTATCATTAATTCTGTTTTGTCATTTATATCTGGCCAAATTTGTTTACAGATATCTCTTGCAATAAGTGTACTCGTTGTATTTAAAAAAGAGTCCTGTGTTGACATAACTATCGCTAGTATACCCGCTATCATTAATCCAATTACCCCACTTGGTAAATAATTCTGAATAAAAAAGTATAAAGCAGTGTCTGGATCAATATTAGGATTATAAATATAAGTTATAAGACCTATCAGAGCTACAATGAAAAATAACGGAAACATTAAAACTGCAACTGCATTAAATGTACTTTTTAATTGGCTTGTATTACTTGATATTAAAGCCCTTTGTATAAAAGGAATATCAGCATTCGGCATTAATGCGAACCCTGCCATACCTAAAAATAACATAATATTATCTCTATCTATTGTTAAGTGAGAGCTAGGCAAAGAATTAAGAATGTTCTGATATCCTCCAACGTTGTGGTAACCAATAGCACAAGCAATAGGAAGAGCTATATAGAAAATTAGAAATTGAAATACATCTGTAATCGCCACTGCCTTAATACCACCCAACGTCGAATATAAAGTCACAATTCCAAGCGCTAAAAGCATAGCTAATGTTTGATTCATACCAAAGAAATAATGAAACAACTTACCTATAGCAATACTCCCCCCCGCTGTTATACCTAAAGTAAA
>CAMCMD010000058.1 GCA_945875975.1 Rickettsia typhi | reverse complement strand
GGAATCGGAACATTAGCTTTGGTACACAGACAAAGCGGAGAGCTTGGGTTTTTTGTGTCTCTTTTTTTAGGGACGCTGCCCTTACCGATATTAAAGCCGCCGATAGAAATCGGTAGCAAACATGACCAGCAAACATCCGTTATAGGGTTGACAAATTTTCCTTGGCAAGTACTCCCATAGCTTGACAGAGGTAAGAAAATTACCATAATCAAACTTGCGATGATTCTTTGATAGCTCATCCAACCTTTGGCGATCATCCTCCAAGATACCTCGCCAAAGGTTAAATCCTTTGTGTTATTCATTTTAATTCGATCATTATGTTATTGTATTTAAAAATTTTTCTCTCATTGTTTTTCTTGATCACCGCAGGTAGCTTAGCACTTGTCTTTATTACTTTATTAAAACTATATTCTCTCATTCGTAAAAAATTTCTCTAAATTCTTAACATCTATTTTTGAGCCGATAACAAGGCAATTATCTTGTAGTTCCTTAACTACAAGATTTGTATTCGGTACAATAAAATTCCGACTTTTAAAAATATATCTATCCCCTACTTGCTTATCTAAAAATAATCCGGCGCCGGCAAAAGCTAGTATAAGGCTATCAATATTCCCTTGAAATTCTCCCGCTCCATAGCGTACTAATTCTTTAAATGATTTAGAGTGAAATATCTTCTGATAAAAATACGTGATGAATATTGCAATAAAAAAAATAGATAATGATACCGCTCCGTTTGGAGTAGGAGTAATGACAAATAATATAATGATAGTAAGTACTATCGCGTCTATTGCGACTTTATCTAACTTTTGTCTAGAATGGAAAATTGATAACCAGTATTGCCTCTCAAGATCAGACAAATAGCTAAATGTCTTATTATCGTTATTCATTTTCTTTTTATTCATGTCGATCGTCTTTTTACTATTAATTATACGCTTTTTATTTTTTGCCTGAGTTAAGACATATTTCTGATCTACGTTATTATCCTTAATCATCTTATCTGCTCTCATCTTGGTATTTTCCTCCGATATTAATTTCCATAACCTTCTAAAACTTTATTTCTTGAAATTTGCCTACCCTTCTAATATTATTTCCTGACTCAAACAATCAACAATTTTATTAATGAAGTACTTTAATAAATCAGCTCTATTTTTAGTTACTTTGTGTTGCCTTGTTTTTACTTCAATTCCTGCTTTTGCTATTTATATCACTAATCGCAGAGAAGTATTTTTAGAATATTTTTGGCAACTCATCTCTATATGGTTAATAATCTGTTTTTTTGTTTTTTTAACCTCTTCCGGTAATAGAGAACGAAAAAAGTCTGCTGTTGTTTTTGTCTGCATCGGTGTCATAGGTATTTTCTGTTTGACTCGTTATTAATTATCTAAAATACAAAATTTCTCGCTACTATCGGTAGATATTAGCTCGTCTTTCAGGATTGTATCAGCTAGTACAACACAATAGTTACCGTGATCCTTAATTATATATTCATAGTTTAAGATCACCCATTTATTGATATGAAAATAATAAATATTCCCCTTGTTTCTCTCTAACTTTAGCCCTACTACGTAGAGGATTTTCATCAATTTAGAAATATCTCCTGCAAACTTTATTTCATAGCACGTATTTCCAATTGATAATTTTAATATATATCTAAAAAATATCGTAAAAAGTATCAATGCCATAAATGATGCTATCAGCAGAACTGAAGATGCATCAGATTGCCACCCCCCGATCACCCCGAAAAAATAAATCATTAGGCTTGAAGACAGGAAAATTTTAATCCCTGTTTCCCATACCTTAAACCAAGAATATATCGAACCCCTTAGTATTTTTCTTAAATAGTCGGTCATCACTAAAGCAGGTGGTATTAAAAATATAGCAATCTCCGATCTCCACCCACTCAAATCAAAAAGATAACAAAATACGATTAAAGAAATTCCAAAAGCTAGAAGTACTAATTCGGCTATTTTTCTAGTCATACCGCATACAAATCCAGAGTTCTTGTTACTATTATTTTTTATGTTTAATTTCATATTATCTATTTTCCTCCGATATTAATTTCCGTGACTTTCAAATACTTGCCGTCTTGCTCGACTATTGCAGGCACATGAGCAATATTGAACCTGCTCGTGAGTTCGCCGAATTGGTCAAAATACACGGGGTGACCCACTTCGCTTTCTAGCTCAAGCGGCTTTCCTCCCGTTAGGATTATTTTAGTATCCGAGGTAAGGGCTTGCTCGTCTTTATCTTTATTTTGATATTTTACGTTTTGCACTAACTCCTCTTCGTTGTCATCAAACACTTTATTTGCTTTAAGGTAATTATCTTTGACCCAAGCTATTTGAGATGAATCTCGTCCGTCAATAAACACTATCCTGCCGTTCCATTCCATATGATCTAATGGATTCACCGTCGTTCCCATTGCATATAACAACTTGCCGCAAGGTAGGAATACGTCCTGATCTAAAACGTAACTCGGATCAAAGCTATGACTAATAGTTTTTGTTGCTCTAGTTATACCGAGAATAGCCGTCGGCTCTTCTACTCTCTTTCTTGCTAAATCTTGCATCTTTTTCTCATGCTCCTCTAGATTTACTCCCTTTAATTTACGCTGCATCATGGCAACAAAACCTTCTTCCTTGATCTCAAAAATAGTTCCCTGCTTACCGAAATCCTTGGCAAGAACGGTATTACTTAAAGACCAAACTATAAGTATTAATAAGCCCTTAATTTGTCGGGTAGAAACCATAACATTTAGTCCTTATTTAAGTTAAAATTAGTTTCAATGCTATGATAACCCCCACAGAACCGTGTTGCGGTTTTCTCGCACACGGCTCTTCAATGAAACATTCACTGTTAAGCTAGAATTAATACATTGCATAACATATCCTCGGCGTTGGTAATGGATTCCATTGTAAGTACTTTTGATTCAGTTCCAGGTAATGGATTGGCAACCAAGACAAAACCAACTGAGGCTCTATTATAGAATAGCCCGCTCTCCGCATCATATGACTCATAGACAAAATGCGGTGATAATCTTTCTCTTTGAAAATCAGGGCAAATGTTTTTAGCTAGCATGGCCACACTCATCTAAAATACTTGCCACATCAACTTCTAGATTTTCAAAGTCAGTCATTTCGATAACTATTAGGTTTGCGGATCTTCTATCGCTGCCAGTTGGTACAGAGGTAAACGGATTAATTAAAACAGGATTGCTCGGATTGAATTCAATATAATAACCGTCAAGTACCTGGCACAAGTGCCAAAAATTCTTGCCATAATCAAAGACCACCACCTTGCCTTCAACGCTAAAAGTAGCCAATATCATTTCTTGTATTAATATATTTTTACCGCTTCCCGCACCTCCTGCAATATACACATTGTAGTTGCAGTTGTAGCTGTCTTGAGATCGAACATTATATTTTATATCACGATGCACAACAATTCCCCGCTTATTCATTTGTTACCTCTTGTTATTCGGTTAATTTGTTAAATTGTTTTTGGTTGATTGTAGATTTATAAAATCTATGTACGCAAAACAACCATACGAAGCATAATAAAGCCGCGAACAAAACGTACCCCGAATATGCCGATATATAACAAAACAATAGAGTAAGTAACCCTCTGGACGTTTCGGTCGCTAAAATATAATTCTTACGTAAATAAAGAATAGTACTCGTTATAATCGCCGTGCTAGGAACAAATAACATTACCGTAAATAAGACGGCTACTTTCATAAATTCTCCGCCGCGGGTAATCTCGTTTATGCAATCCTTAAAAAAATCAAACAAGCTACCTGCCCCGCCTTCTTGCGGTGCTACAAAAACACACGCGTAAAGAATACATAAATGTGCTACGCTACAAAAGGCTAAGGTTAATTGCCTGTATGTCCCTAGTTTTTGTTGTTGTTGATTTAAAATCGCTTTAAACATTCTTACCTACTATTTTTTGTTGTCTTGCACCGTGCGGGCAGCTTTTATTTCCGCAAACATTTGATCGACTTTATCTTGATATCCCGATCTTACTGCGCTTATGCTAAAAGAAAATACTATGATCGCAAGAATCAGCTCCTCAGTCAGCCGATTCTTTACTTTGTCTTGAGCATCGTTTTTATTACCTTGCTCGACATCGTTTTCATTTATCGCACCTAAATCTAATCATTGCGTACCTGCTCCTCTAGTTTTATTTTCTTTTTGTAATTCGCTAATGATTTTTGCGTGTATCTCGCTACTTATTGATCTTACATTCTCGCCTTTTACGCTACTCATGCTATATACCACTAGGTTTTTGCCGTTTTGATAGGTTTTGGGCAAACTAACTGCTAAGCTTACTGCCTTTTCAATTTCACCGAAAAATAGCTGACGAGTACTAGGGTCATCGTTCTTTACTCTGGCCTCCTCTAAACTCATCAATTCATCCTCGGCAACATATAGAATGTGATAATTATTGTTAGTACCTAATTTTTCGGTGTATACAAGCGTTAGGCATGCTCCGATTACCACGGAAGTTACTATTACTAATATTTTTTTTGCTATATCCATTTTACCTCTTCCGTAACTAACAAGATTATAATTTTAACAATTACTCGCACACTAATTCTTTGCTTGCATCGCGATTAATCCGCACTACCGCCGCCTGACAAGGTTGGCTATAGCTTTGTCCCTTTTCGGTAGCGGAGTTGTTATTTATTTTGCATTCAGTGCTTGAATTCTTTAAATCTATCTGCTCACTTAAATAGTTCAGTAACACTTTCCGAGACGTAAGAACACAGTACCCTCTCTCTTCTTTTGCAACAAATTCATCACTCGGTAATAATCTATAATTCGTAGTGAAAATATAATATTCACCGATTCTTTTTTTTAACCTTAACCCTGCTCGGTATAATTCTGCTAGCAACTCGTCCAAATTCCCAGCAAAATAAACTCGCTCTTGCATACCTAGATCGACAATCTTTTTTCTGCCGTAAATCAACCGCTTAAGCAAATGAATTAAAATCGTCATTAAGCCCGCTAAAGATAATGCCTCTAAAAAGCTAAGAGGCGCTTCTTCTCCTATGCACCAAATCAGACTAATAAAAGCCGCTATCGTCATCGAGTTATCTAGCTCTTTATTTTTTTTAAATATTGACTCTTTTCTCATTCTTTTTTCCTAATTGTTTTTTATTTAAGCTCTAATTGATTTACCGCTTCCTTTTAAGCTTACCAATTGCTCGACCGCTTCATCTAAGCTTATCCCTTCCGCCGT
>CAMCMD010000057.1 GCA_945875975.1 Rickettsia typhi | reverse complement strand
ATTATACAAATAGAAATAATATCCACATGATTCTATTACTGAATCTTCTCCTACATTTTGTAGTATCTTATCAAAATTATTAGGTTTACTATCCACTAAGCATATGTTAGATACCAGTACATAATCTAAATCAAAAACTACCTTTATAGGTTTTTGTATCTTATAAGAAATAGCTCCTTTATTATTATGTTTTAGATCTTCTATCTTTTGTTCTGAGCAATATGCACCTGTGCTATAGTGACGCACCCCAACACCTTTAAATACTGAACTAGTCACATGGCTAATTTTTGGAAAAGTTGACACAAATGCCGCCTCTCTTACTTCATAATCTTTAGTTAAAGAAGCTTGTGGGAAATCATATCTTATTTCAGAGATTACTGGGGACAATAAAATGTCTTTTCTCTGAACTACACTAACTGTTCTCTGTATTGCTTTAGAATAGCTAGCAATCATATTATCGGCAAATCCAGCAGTTACAGCTCTTTCCACTGTACCGACAGCAAATTGTAAAAATTTCATCTTTGTTATTCCACTATTTTTTAATAGGCAGTATGCAAGCTTAATTAGGAATAATATTAAGTGATTGCAGTGAACAAATCAATCTAATTGAACTACAAATTATCTATTTTGTTTTTACCGCAAGTCATTAAAATATGGAGATTTTGCTCTATAAAAGGTATATCAACTAGCATGTATATAATTTATGGAATTATTATAAAGTTAGAGCCGCTCATTCCAGCTAAAATATTAACACTGATTTTGCTCTTCTCTACAATTCTTATGATGAAGTATTTATGGAAATAATGAAATTATTTATATCTTTTATATAATAGATTTAACTAACTAAATTAGCTTCTTTAGGTAGTTATTTTGGCTTTTTATAGCAACTTATGCTATAATAGTTGGTAATAAAATTTAAGTTGTTAGATAATTTTCTGTTAAACTGTTATAATATACGAATCAAATTTAAAAATTAGAACTATGCAAAACTTTAATTACCAAGCAAAAAGTTACAAAACAACATCTTCTACTCTTTATGACGAAGGCTTAAGGCAATATTTCTTGAAAATATATGCCTTAATGAGCACAGGTCTTGCAATTACTGCTATTGCTGCATTTTCTGTATTATCAGTACCGTTACTTACAAATATGATGTTTAATATTGCACCTGGCGGATATTTAGTTGGCATGACTTCGATAGGATGGCTAATTACGTTTGCTCCACTTGGAATCTCGCTTTATTTTGCTTTCGGATTAGATAGAATTAGTACTCAAAATGCCCAAATGCTATTTTGGGTTTATGCTACCTTAATCGGCATGTCACTTGCTTCTCTAGGTTTTGTATATACCGGAGCATCTATTACTAAAACATTCTTGATCTGCTCTGCTATGTTTGGCGGTATGAGCTTATACGGATATAGTACAAAAAAAGATTTAACTTCTATGGGTTCTTTCTTATTTATGGGACTAATAGGTTTAGTTATTGCTTCACTAATTAATATATTATTTCGAAGCCCAGCTATAGAATTTGCATTATCGTTTCTTGGAGTGTTAATTTTTACTGGTCTTATTGCATACGATACGCAGAAACTAAAGTCATTATATTATCAAGGTGCGGATACTGACGGTAAAATTGGAATAATGGCCGCCTTTACTCTATACCTTGATTTTATCAATCTGTTTATTTATTTGCTCAGGTTTTTCGGTGAAAAGATTAATGATAAAGAAAGGTAAGGATGTTTTGTGGCAAAATCCTTAAACCTACTAAATAAAATTAAACTTAAATAGACATGGGAACTATAGATCTAAAAAAACTAGCTTCAATCCTAAGTAAGTCTAACCAATACCGAGTCACTGAAAAATATCAAAAGCCAGAGTATTATAATATAGCAGATGCTAGTGATAAGCTAATCGGTGTATTTTTAGATGTTGAAGCTACTGGATTATCCTATGCCACAGATAAAATGATAGAATTAGGAATGGTGAAATTTGAATATACCGAAGATGGGCGTATTTTTCGGTTGTTAGATGAGTTCAGCGGGTACCAAGATCCAGGTCTGCCAATTCCAGAAGCGATTACTAAACTAACTTGCATTACTGATGATATGGTGAAAGGTCATCGAATAAATGTAAATGAGATAGATTCTTACCTAAATAATGTAGATATAATCATTGCTCACAATGCTCAATTTGACCGGACTTTCTTTGAGATAACTTTTCCTGCTATTCCACCTAAAGCCTGGGGATGCTCAATGTATGATATCGATTGGAAGTTTGAGGATATCTCAAGTCACAAACTGGAATACATTGCATACAAATATAATTTCTTCTTTGAGGGACACAGAGCAATTATTGACTGTCTTGCGGGGATACATATTTTAGCTCAAGAATTACCAAATTCACAACAACCGGTATTAAAACAATTACTCACCAATGCTCTAGCCATAAGATTTAAACTATATGCAACTAATTCCCCCTATGAAAGTAAGGACTTATTAAAAGCACGCGGCTATAGATGGAGTATGAATCAAAATGATAAACATAGGGCTTGGTCTATTGAACTGACGGAAGATAAAGTTGCAGAAGAAATCAATTACTTACGCTCAAATGTTTACGGTAGGTCTTCTATTAATATACCGGTAGAGATATTTGATGCCTATAGTAGGTTTTCTAACAACGGTAAGCATGATCCTCTAAAGTACCGAGATAAACTAGACCGGTTTCAAGGTCTCTGTTTAGGATAGATTTATACAACAATCATGAATATTTTTGTAACTAGCAACTGCCCTAAACTATCTGCTCAAGCTTTGGATAATAAACGTGTCGTTAAAATGGTGCTGGAAACGGCTCAATTATTAAGTACCGCTATATTTATTAATAGTACTATTACTTATGATAATCTTTACAAACCGACTCACATAAAACATCCATGCACTATTTGGGCAGCGGCAAATATAGAAAATTGGGACTGGTTATTCGGGCATTTTATAGCTTTATATGAAGAATATAGTTTTCGCTATAACAAGCAGCATGCTTCTGAAAAAATATCACCCTATTTACTGAAGTATAGAACTGATATCAAGAGCGGATCAATGACGGCTTTTGCTAATTGCACTAGATCGGAAGCCTTGCAAATAGATTTCAAACATATACAAGATACTTGCGAAGCTTATAAGAAGTATCTTATTGCCAAATGGCATTATGACAAATTGCCGCCCAAATGGATTAACAGAGAACCGCCTCCATGGTATAATCAGTAGTTTTAAAAAGCTGATTTTAGATTTTTATTATGGTTATTTTTGGCATTTGATAGCAATTTATGCTATAATGACCTTTGAGTGATATAAAATAATAAAACGAATATAAAGAATTATAATGAATAACGACAAGCCGCTAGTCTCGTTTGACTACGCTATCAAATATCTTTTAAAAGACAAAGGTGATTACGGTATAGTAGAGGGTTTTATCTCAGCTCTGCTTAAAACCAAGGGTTATAAAGATATTAAAATAGTAGCCCTGCTTGAGACTGAGAGTAATAAAGAAGATAGTAAAAGCAAAAGAAGTCTAGCTGATTTAATTGTTGAAGATGAAGATCATCATAAATACATCATTGAAATAGAGCGTAACGTAAAAGATTCTTTTATTCATAAAGCTTGTTTTAATACCTCAAGACTCATTGTCGATAACCTTGCCCAAAGAGAAGATTATACTCAAATAATCAAGATATTTCATATCTCCCTACTCTATTTTCCTATAGGTAACGGTAATGGGGCTATTTACCACGGTAAAACCATTATTCACGAAATAGAGACCAATGAAAAATTATCAGTCCACATTAAGAATCAAGAGACTGGTGAGGTATTTGACGCTACTGATATTCTACCTGAATATTTTTACATATCAGTACCGCTCTTCAATGACAGGCTTGAGAAAGAAATAGATGACTGGTTACATGTCATGAAATATGACGAAGTACCTAAAAACTATCACTCTCCTTATATGGTACAAGTAGCAGAAAAACTCAGTATCCTCAAAATGACACCAGAAGAAAGGGCTAACTACTCCTATTACCAAAAGAAACTTTACAACGATAGAGATGAGCTGCAAGCTGCAGAAGCTAGAGGTAAGTCTGAAGAAAATATTAGAGTCAAAATTGAAATTGCTAAAAGCCTCTTGTCTCAAAATATAGATATCAATACTATATCTACAGCTACTGGCTTATCCGTTGAAAAAATCAACGAACTTAAATCCTGAATTATCTTGGAACTTTTATACTTCCACTGGCACTGGCGGTATTGTCATTCCTCAAAGTGGAGTTCAGCGATTTTAGACAAAACCCTTTTAAAGTAAGGGTATAAATTTTCAGAGTGGAGTTCAATTTTATCATAGACAAGTTCAGTATATAGTGTTTTAATCATAGTTATGTTCAGTATATGTAAAATAT
>CAMCMD010000056.1 GCA_945875975.1 Rickettsia typhi | reverse complement strand
TATTAACATGAGGAAATTTTATGATAGCGGATTATATCAACCTCCGTTTTTTAGAAAGCACAGAATTGAATATAACAAAATTTGTGCCTGCATAGGTGATACCAGCTACAACCTTGCTTTGCTATCAAATTACTATCAAGACCTGATAGAAGACGAAGATAACGAAGATAGAATTAGAGAAATAATAGAAGAAAGCTTTTTCGAAGCTTTAAGCTACTGGCCTATATATTTCGAGCCGTTGGTTTTTAATGAAAAAACCGCGCTTGAATGCGGGTTAATACCTTTTGTTTTTGAAGATATCAAACTTCTCTCTTTGGCAGGTTACGGCATGGATTTATTGCCAAAACTTGACGCATATCAGGTGTTAACTTGCGGCATGATCGATAAGAGAAGCAAGTATTTTCATAAAAGAGAAAAAGCTAATTTTGAGCATGTAGTAGGCCAAAGCGTATATGAGCAAATGGAGCAAATTCTAACAAAACAACCACTTTACTTTAAATAACAAATTAAAAATATAAGGATTAAAATGTCAAAGAAACAAATACAAAACGACAGAATAGAGAAAAATCTTAAAGTGCTAAAATTATTATCAAATAATGATTCCAATATCAGCGAAGAACAAAAAAGAGAAGTACTAAACACCTATAGCGGGTGGGGCGGATTACGTGATGCAATCTTTACCCCTTTTGTTTACAGACAATTAAAATACTATCTTACGGATGATGAGATTAGCTCTGTTAAAAAGACCATAAACAGTGCATATTATACGCCCGATTTACTAGTAAAATTCATCTGGGCAGCTTTAATGCGTATGGGTCTTAAAGGTTTACAATCAGACGGCAAGGGCAAGAGTTGTAACATATTAGAGCCTTCTGCCGGCACAGGGATATTTTTTAACCACATGCCGCAAATAATAGCAAAAAACGCAAATATAGACGCAATAGAGCTGGATAATTCCAGTTGCAAGTTATTTAGCAAATTGCACGGGAGTATTAACATTATCAATACGGGGTTTGAGAATTTCTGTTGTAATGATAATAGATACGACTTAATTATTGGCAACCCACCATACGGTCGCAGCAGCGTAAATGATATTTTTAATCCCGACTTATCACATTTAATAATTCATCATTGGTTTGTTGCCAAATCCGCAAAAATGCTAGGAGATAAAGGTATTATTGCCATGATATTACCGCGATTTTTCTTGGACAACGTAAAAGACCATGCACGAGACATTATTAATAAATCCGGAGTAAACCTAATACTTGCTTATCGTTTGCCTGATAATTTATTTGCCGATGCAAAAATTACCGTTGATTTAGTATTTTTACAAAAAACAGACAAAACCTTTGAATGGCAAGCTACAAGACGAAAAAAGATTGGCGAATATAGCAAACCCATAAACGAGTACTTTTTTAATAATCCACATCATATCTTGGGGGAACTGCACATTGTCCCAATGTATGATCGAATGGGTATTACTTGTAAAAGTAGCGGCGACTTAAGAACGCAACTTGCAACAGTATATTCTAAAATCAAGAAGATACTCTAAATTATCAGCTAGTTACAAATCTAAACTAACACTACTTTCTAACCGCAAACCCTCCAAATTTCCTACGAATGGTTTATAGCTAGAAGGTCAATATACACTATGGGAGGCGGGCGCAACCGCCTTTTATAGCACCACTGCGACTAGTAGACTAATCGGTCAATCTATAACCTCTAGCTTTTCTCCTTTTTCTGATTACTTGCAAAGTTATTTTCAACATCTAATTCATTGTCACAAAAAATAATTTTATAGCCGCCTCGTTTACTGCCCGTACTCCCCCAACTACAAATTACACTCGTACTACCAAATAAATTGGCTTGTAGCTGTACATTGTAAAATCTATTATCCTTTGACCAACAGAGTAGCATCTTAAGTAAATGAACTGAAATAGTAACTAATAGCAGTTAGTTTGGGTTGTCTAATTGCTGCCTTAACTCCTCAAATTCATTAACATTATCTTCATTAGCAATTTCCACAAGTGCCGCAACAATATCAGTAACTATCTCAATATTTTCCTCTGTCATAGGAGCATGAGCAATATCTAATAAATGCTGTACGTCTTGATTTAAATCTCTGGATATCAAAAGATCTATGTATTTAAAATATATTGGTGCAAGCGGATGCTCTGCAAAAGTATTATAGGTTTTGCCGTAATTTGAATTCATCATAAAAACTCCTCAAATTTAGTTGATAATAACATTAATTTTGTAATTGTCGTAGTAATTGTTGAAACTTTTTTGTTTCATCGGAGACTGCCACTTTTTGCATCTCAATAATAATATTAGTAATAATCTTACAATTTTCCGGTAAATAATGCTGCTCTGATATCTTTAATAAATCTTCCGCCTCTTTATGAAAATTATGCGACTTTAAAATATCAACATACTCAAAAAATAAAGAGGCTAGAGGGTGGTCAGAAAAATCATTATAATCTTTGTGATATTGGTTCTTCTTCATAAAGCCTCGTATTTAAAATTCTTCTATTTGATATAAAGTTGCCCCAAGATCATTTTTTAAAGCATTAATATTAAAAACATACCCGTACCACTCTTGCCGTAGCTTATTCCATTTTAAACCATGATTTCTAATAATCTTACGAATTTCATTAGAGGGTTCTTGTTCAAACTTTAAAATCACTGCATGTTTATTTGTTTGTTCTTGATCCAGTTTAGTTTTACCGATTCTAGTCCATTCATCTTTAATTGCTAAGTTAGTTTCTAACGATGTAGCAATAGATAATAATGCGCCGTAAAGAGTGTTAGTAGGTAAATAATCTAAACCGGCCTTAGTAACTAATCCTCCGACTTCAATTAAATAACGGGTGCGCATTTTACGCTCTTTAAGTTTTAATCTTGTTTCCTCGAGAATTAATCTATTTTTCTTTTGTTCTAGTTTGACTTTTTGATCGTTTACGTTTTGCATAAATTATAAATCTTTTATTATTATACCTAGTTTACCAATTTAGGTTATAGAAGAATAGTAAATTATCAAGTCATCTGCAATTAAATACTATTAGCTATCTCTAACTACTATAATAATGTAGCATATTTCCCCGTTGCCTACCATACCTATTTACTTATACTTCATCACATTATCTAACCTTATAAATCTTTTTTATGAGTTAGCGATAAAGTTATAACATCTCATTTCGAAGAAATAGTGTTATACGCAAGATACAAAATAAATTTGTTTGCTTTTTTAAATTCAATCTGATAATCTTGTGAGATTTTGTTATCTTATAGATTATAAATTATTATGGCAATTCAGTTTGCAAGAATAGAAATAGTAGGTAGAGGTAGCGGCGGTAATGCTTGCTGTAAGGGTGCGTATAATGCTAGAACTATAATTAAAGATCAGAAAACAAATATTACTTATAACTTTTCAAATAAAGGCGATAATGTATATCATGAGATTATAATACCAGAAGGTGTAGATCAAAAGTTCAAAAACATAAGTGAGTTAATGAATGCAGTAGAACATATTGAAAGAAAAGATAACAGTCAACTTTTAAAGGATGCAGTAATAGCACTGCCCGATGATAAAGAATTAGATTTACAAGATAGAATAAATATTACTCATAGAATTATCGATAAAATGCAGTGGGTAAAGAATGGGCTTGCAGTACAAGTAGATATTCACGAGCCGCATGACGGTGAAAAAAACTGGCATGCTCATTTACTTGTTACTACTAGGAGATTCACGGAAGACGGTAGGCGGTTATACCACAGGAAAGCAAGAGATTTAAATCCTGAATTCAAAACAGGAAAATACGGTAATTTTATTATTCCCGAAGAAACATTGTTGCAGCATAATACAAGGGACGTAATCAACGATTATTTCAAGGAACTAGGTTTAGAAAACAGAGTTGATTTAATTAGCGAAACCCCGCAAGAACATATCGGCCCGGTTCGTATGCGTAGCGTCCTAAACGAGAGTGTAATTCGCAATGAAGAGCGCAAATTCGCCGACATAGAATCGCTAAAAACAGGAGTAGATGTTATTGCCAGAATTACAAAAAGAGCAAGTATTTTTAGTAGAGGCGATTTGATGCGGGCGGTTAAATGTATTCCTAATTCCGAAAAAGCTACTAACCTAGTTCTTGACGCTCTAAATTCCGATCAAATAACACCTCTATACCACGAAGGCGGAGGAGAGGCGGGTTTTTATACTACACCAGAAGTAAGAGCCGAAGAATTAAAAGTAATACGACTCGGTGAATACATAGAGAAGCAAAAGAATTTAATGACTATGGATTCAAGCTTTGAGGCTAGTATCATTAGTAAAATAATCAATGAAGATCAATCTTTAAGCAATCAACAACAAGAAGCTCTGGCACATCTAACACTAGCGGATAGCGGTATCAAAATTCTCAAGGGGCGTGCAGGTAGCGGTAAAAGTCACGTACTCGGTAAATTAGCTTCAATTGCTAACTATTCCCAAATAAACGTGATCGCGCTTGCTCCCACCCATAAAGCTTCAAGGGAATTAGCTCGAGTGGGTTATGATAAATGCGATACGATCAAAGGTTTCTTATTTAAACTTTACAATTCTAAAGTAGATCTTCCTAAAAACAGCTTAATTATTATAGATGAAGCGGGAATGGTTGGTAATGACGATTATTCTGAAGTTTTGCGTATAGCAGCTAGCAAAAGTTGTAATGTTATATTGGCGGGGGACGAGCGGCAGCTATCTTCTATCGGGCGAGGCGGAATGTTTGAAGTCTTTGCCGATAAATTCGGTTCGTATGAGATGAACGATATCAGAAGGCAAGAAAGCGAGTGGAGTAAAGACGTAGCTTTAGCATTTTCTGAAGGCAACATTAAACAAGGCATTAACGTACTAAAGTCCAATAATCGCTTAAATAGCGCGGATACAAAAATAGATTCCATGGAATCACTACTAACTTCTTGGAATAACAGTACTGAGTCTGTTGAAAATAGGCTAATTATAGCCGTTAAAAATACCGACGTTGATAGCTTAAATGCAGGTGCAAGAGAGCTACTTGTCGCTAAAAATATTTTAAGCGGAGAAGAGGTATTAATTACCAAAGACGGTAAGAATTACTGCTTTATGAAAGGTGACCGTATTGTTTTTAATCAAAGTAATAAAGAGATCGGTGTAAGTAACGGAGATTTCGGCATAGTTAAATCATTGAGTAGTTCAAAATTTACGGTAACACTAGATAACAAAAAAGAGGTAGAGTTTAACCTTAGTGAATTTAGCGGCTTCAAGCACGGTTATGCCTCTACCGTCTATAAAGCGCAAGGCAGCTCGATTAGAGACGTATATGTATTACATGACGGATTCTCAACGAGTAAAAACTCTTACGTTGCTATGAGTCGTCATATCAACGATATTCATCTATATACAAACAAGGTTGCGACAAAAACCGATAATCATCTTATAAAACAATTAGGCTTTAATCCGGAAGCGGGTAGCAGCCTTAATTATTATACAAAAGAAGATCTAGAAGCTAAGAGCCTCTCGGAAAGCAAAGGGGTGTTTGCTAAAACCGTTGATAAGCTCAGTGAGAGACTTAAAAGCGGGATTACTTCATTTATCGATAAAAGCTCCGTTGATAGGGATTATTACGTCTTTGAAAAGCCGGAGGTTAGTAAAGCTGAGGCTTTTGAGATTCTAGAATTAGTAAATGAATATAATGAGTCTCCGGCAAAGTCTTCTAGCGTAACCGATGAAGAAGCTTTTGTATTAGAAGAAAAAGCGGTAGTAGGAGGCTACAATATCAATCAAAAGGGTAGGAGTAATAATAGCATTACAAAGTCTTCAAATAATATAGCAAGTAAGTCCGGTAATGATATTTCAACCGTTAACGCTACAACCTTGCCGCAACAACAGTCTCATTTTACTAATACCGTATCCGTAGTAAAACAGAATATGACTCCTAAAGAGAGGTTTTATGCAAATAGAGATTATTTATTAACAAAACAAAAAGCTAGTACGGTTAATTATGAACAAGAAAATCAAAACTTACGACAAGAAATCAAATGGAGTGCAGAGAAAATAGCCTTAGATCTACTAGGCGAGCCTAATAAACAATTATCGGACGGTAAACAGTTACGTTTCGGTCAATCGGGAGGTACCGCCGTTATGATTAGCGGTGAAAAACGGGGTAATTGGTATGACTTTGAAAAAGGTGTCGGCGGTGATTTATTTGATTTGGTGCGTGATGTAAAAGCTTGTGATTTCAAAGAAGCTGCCGATTATTTACGCGGGATCGTCGGTATCAATAATAAGACTTCAAACATAGTTAACTTACATAATTTAAATGATAGATACGTAGATCATCACAAAGAGAAGGGTAGGGAAAAAGCGGAAGAGACGGTTTCTGCGAAAAAAACAGAAACTCTGTATGCAAAAAGTAAAGAGATTCTTCATACTTCTACCGCCGCACGTTATCTGGTCAAAACAAGAAAAATAGATCTTGGAAGTTTTCAAGATAAGGTAGGTGACGACATTAGAACTACAACTATTTACGAACCGTCTATTCAAAAAACGTTACCTGCAATAGTTGCTTTTGCTAGAAATAAAGACGGGGAGATTACCGGCGGGCAACAACTACTTCTAAGCAGCAAAACTCTCGGTAAAGCCAATATAGCGACTCCTCGGAAGTCGTTCGGTAAAATCACCGGTTCTTTTGTAGAAATCAGTAGTCCGAATCGTAATATACAAAACTTACAAAATCAGCTTTTAAAAAATCATAAGACGATCACGATAATAGCAGAAGGGCTCGAGACGGCTTTATCGATTCAATATGCCGGTATAGATGCTAAAATAATATGTTCACTCGGAATTCATAATATTAAAAATTACGTACCGCAAGGAGGAGAACAAATAATTATAGCAGCCGATAATGACGGTGACGGGGCAATCACTAATAAAACTATTTTTGAGGCTAGCAATAGTTTATCAGAACATGGAGCGGTGGTCAGAGTCGTAAGACCGGAGCAGATCGGTGATTTTAACGATATCTTGCAAAAACGCGATATAGGCGGAATATTAGAAATTAGAGAAATATTTAATCCGGTAATTAATAGCTTTAAAGCTAAAACGGTTGATGAGTTCCTCGGTAGCGAATATCAACATAATGAATCTTTAAAAGGAATAATTTATGTCGACCACACTAAACTCCAAGAGGATCTAGTTTATATCAGAAAATATAATATTGGCGAAGAAGAGCTGCTAAATAGCTTTAAACATAGTTATGACAAAGGGATAAAAGATTTAAATACACTCAAAGACAAAGTCCGATATTTTGAGAAAATATGCACGGGACAAGGTGGTTTCATGATCAACCAAGCAAGATTATGGGGTAGCGATATTACCGACGGTCAATTGATCAGTGAATTAGACGCTATTGATCAAGATAAACATCTTGCTCATTTGGTATCTTATCGTAATGAAGCTTTAAATAATTATGTTAAACCTCGTTATGATGAATTTGAGCAAGCTAAGATAAACAGTAAATCTATGCCTGAGTTGTTTGAGAATGTTAAAAAAGAGCAAGAGTTTTTATTAGAACTCGGTCTGAATATGTCTGACGATGATTATAAATATAAGATAGATAACGATAAGATTTTACAAGCCGTAAGATCTATACAAAATAAGCCGGAGTTATTTGAAGAAGTAAAAGCCATGGTCGAATCTTCTATTAAAGAAGGCGTTTTACAAGAAGCCGAAGTATCTGATTTATTGAAATATGAGTTAGATATAAATAAAACCTATCAGGTTATAGATAAGGCTTTGGAGAATTATCATATTACAACCAACCTAAACAACTTGACTAGCCACAAGGAACAAGCAGCCACATTGCAAGATAGATTGGGAATTATGATAGGTGAACAAGAGTTTTTGGCTTCTCTGCGTAACACTATAAAATATAAAGATGAACAACCTAAAGCTCTGATAGATCAGGTTGCTACGGCATATAATTGGCAGCAAGCTAGAATTAGTATTTCTCAAACCCATAACGGTAAACTAAACCCCGAGTTTGTCTCGTTTGCACTTAATAGCATAATTAATCAGGTCGATATAGAGCTAGTTCATGCAAAAAGTAACAACTTAATACCTAAAAAAGTTAATTTTGATAAATTAAGACAAGCGACAATAAATTACGCCTTTGATAAAGTACAGTCGCAAGATTTTATTCCTCTTTCTCTTGTACAGACCAAGGCCTTAATAAGTAGAAGCGTATTTGAGTTGAATAATAAAGATCATATTAACTATTTATGCAACGGTATGTGGAACGTAGAAAATCCGGATACACCAAAACCATTATCATATACACTACAATGCGAACGCCTTAGCGATAAATTAACCAAGGTGAGCGGGTATGTAATTGAAAATATTGTATTAAACAATCCTGAGAAGTATTTATCTATTAAAAAAGATGATGATATTATTGTAAAAGCTTACAAAATTACCGAAACCGGAGGAGGTAAACTTACCGAGATTATAAAAAATGACCCGCTGCTCAAAGATACGGAGTATTTTGGAGCTGAAATACAACGATCAATAGCCCATCAGCTTGTAGATTACAGGCTTCAGCACGGGATGGATGTTAATGTCACCCAGTGGAGATTAGAATCAATGCAGCTAGCTGCAAAATTAGAACACGAAATATCCGAGACTATCGATAGCAAACTTGATAAAAAACTAATCTCGAGTTTTGACGAACACGGAACATCCGATATTGAACAAAACGAGGTTCTGTCCGAAGGGAAGAAGTTAGTTATACATTATTTAAGAAATGAGATACACCAGCAGCACGATTTACATGAATACGATAAAAATCGTTGTAATATTACGGTTAATAAAACTATAAAACAAATTAATAGTTTTCAACGTGAGCTAGATAATCGACATTTAGAGGAAACAGAGCATCAAACAATTAAGCAAACCAAGGGTATGGGCATGAGTATGTAGTCTCTCCGGTGATTAAAGAAATACCGAGTGTAGATTGTAAAAGAGATTAAGGTTCTTTCACTAACGTGGTACTCAAAAAACTTTGCGAAGGAATCGTAAATCTGTTATAATCACGCATAAGGTCTCAGTATTTATAAAATAAGATTTGCTACCGAGATTAAAAATTAAAATAACTAGTTTGTGTCATATGGCTCTTTCAAAGTTTCTTGATCCTAAAAATGATTTTTGCTTTAAGCAAATTTTCGGTACTGAGAAAAATAAGGATATTCTTATTCATTTTTTAAATGATATTCTAAAATATGAAGGAAGTGAGAAAATTACTGAAGTAACATTTTTAAAAACTATACAAGACCCTGAAATTGCCGCTTATAAACAATCAATCGTTGATGTGCTATGTAAGGATCAAAAAGGCGAGCAAGTGATAGTCGAGATGCAGGTCGGTAAGCATAAAGGTTTTGAAAAAAGAGCGCAGTTTTATGCCGCTAAAGCCTATTCTCAGCAAGTAATCAAAGAAGACGAGAATCATAAGAAGTTAGCAGTATATGCTAAATTAAAAGCAGTAATATTTTTAGCTATTGCTAATTTTACTATGTTTCCCGAAAAAGAGGCTTTTAAATCAGAGCATAGACTGTTAGATACGGAAACTTATGAGCATGATTTAAAAGATTTTTATTTCGTATTTTTAGAACTTGAGAAATTTAAAAAAACTATTGATCAGTTGGAGAATCTTGAACAAAAATGGTTGTATTTCTTTAAACATGCAGAAGCTAGTACATTTGCCGAAATAGAGCATTTAATCGGTAGCGACGTAATTATTAGGAGAGCCTTTGAAGCAATAGATCAAGCTGCTTGGACTGAAGAGGAACTGAACACCTACGAGAAAATGACTAAAACCCGACTTGACAATCTAGCGGTAGAACAGCAAAAAATTGAAGATGCTGAAATTAGAGCCGAAATTAGAGTAAAAGTAGAAATTGCTAAAAACTTACTGGTGCAAAAAGTAGACATTAAAACTATATCCACTGCTACAGGTTTATCTCCCGAGGAAATTTTAAAATTATAAAAGTTGGTTTTTAGATTTTGTTTGTTTTTGAGCGCAGTTTTTTTATGAAAACACGCCCGATTTTACAGTATTCATTGTAGCACTATTTTCTTAGCTTGGTCAATCAATTTTTTGAAAATTTAGTTCAAATATATTTTAGTCAAATACCAATAAAGTATTAATATAGTAGTTATTTATTAATTTTTATATTTTTACCTTAAAATTTCGTCTGATTTAGGCGCGTTTTAAAGCACTATCTTTGCACCCTAACTTATGATTCTATATTAAAAAATAATTCCTTTTAAAAATGGCATTTATTTCGTTTTAAACTTGATTTATTTTTTATAAAATTCTACCGATCAAAGCTTGACTATAAAAATTGCTTATAATCAAATTTTGACCAACATAATATTACTTAGCTTCTTCCTGATTTTCTTTTTCTACAACTTCAACAGTTTTTGTAATTTCATCTTTTTTGATTTCTTCTACAGTGTCTTGTACTTTTTCTGTCATGGATTGATCCTGAATTAAGGTTAATAGATTTAAGTTTAAGTATTTTGATTAATTATTAATATCTTTAACTTAGGACTAATATTGACATTATGCCTTAGCTAGTGTGATATTTTTCTAAATTCAAGATGGAGTGAAGAGACTTTAATTCGATAATCCATTTAAACCGGATGGAACTCCGTTTGTCCAACCAAAGAGAAGTAACGGCATTCTTACCTAATAAGATTATAAACTAATAATTCAAAAAGTAAATCGGAAATAGATTGAATCAATTCTTGCTTCAGTTCCGAAAGTACTGCCTCAAATTTTAAATTGGTTTTCTTAGCAGATTACTCCTTATAAATATTAAATTATAAAATAAGGAAAAACAATGGATTGTAAAGAAGTATTTTACACGCCTTGGTGGAGATAACTGGCGGTTTCATTGCATAACTAAAGACAAGAATGGCAAATCAAAACCACTCTACCTTAAAAATGCAGCTGATACCAAAATTCGTAGACACCTTAAAGGCCCCGTGGTTGAGTAGAGCAGCTAAATCACTTCAGCTGCTCTACTCAACCTGGACCCGGTTCACTTAGAAAATTTAGCCCGAAGTTTAATACCAAGTGTCTTTGTCAATTTTCTTAGCAATACCGATAAACATCTCATCAAGCACGAATTGCTTCCAATCTATATTTTCTTCAGCAAAAAGATTATCAACCCCTAGGCTTGATTCAAGTTCTTTTTGTGTCATTGAGAATGAAT
>CAMCMD010000055.1 GCA_945875975.1 Rickettsia typhi | reverse complement strand
TAATGTACGTATTTTTGCTCACAAGCCTTTTGAGATTGCAAGAATGAATCAGTTCTTCGGTGCACTACTAACTGCATTTAGACAAAAAGAAGGTTTTATTGTTATTCTATACAGCGTACAGGGAGCTATGATAGCCATTATGCTGGGCTATGCTACTTATTTTCTGGCTCACTTTTATAGCCTCGATCTTGTAAGTATAGGCGACTTCGCTTTGATTTTAGGACTCTCTATAGAGTTAGCCTATATGATGTGGTATACCATGTCGCGTATGAATGACTTTAATCAAGCTTATGGCAAATGCAAACAAAGCTTAGGTACATTGATATTTAATCCTGAACTCCAAGATACCCCGGGAGCAAAGGATCTAAAAGCATGCGAAGGTCGCATTACTTTCGAAGGGGTCAAGTTCCATTACAATGGCTTTACTCCTCTATTTCATAACAAATCAATAGAGATCAAGCCTAGAGAGAAAGTGGGTCTTGTAGGTTATTCTGGCGGAGGAAAAACATCTTTTGTAAACCTGATACTGAGGCTTTATGATGTTACAGAAGGCTCTATTCTGATTGATGATCAGGATATTCGAAATGTCATGCAAGCTTCCTTACGCCAAAACATAGCCATGATACCTCAAGACCCTTCTCTTTTTCATAGAAGCTTAATGGAAAACATTCGCTATGGCAGAATAGATGCTACTGATGAAGAGGTTATTGAAGCTGCTAAAAAAGCCCATGCTCATGAGTTTATAAAAAAACTGCCTGAAGGTTATAATTCTTTAGTAGGAGAGCGAGGAGTAAAACTATCAGGAGGACAACGCCAAAGAATTGCGATAGCACGCGCTATACTTAAAAATGCTCCTATACTTATACTAGATGAAGCTACAAGCCAACTTGATTCTGTAACTGAGGGCTTAATTCAAGAAAGTCTGCTCAAGCTAATGCAAAACAAAACAACTATAGTGATTGCTCACCGCCTCTCCACACTACTTCGCATGGATCGTATACTGGTATTTGATAAAGGTAAAATAGTGGAAGATGGTACCCACACAAAGCTCCTTAACAAAGGCGGAGTCTACAAGACGCTTTGGGATGCGCAAGTGGGTGGTTTTTTAGCCGATAAGCAAACCCATTACTGAGAATTGTCTGACGCAAACAATAATATCTGATTTAAATAAGAGACCATTCAAAACCGAGGGCAAAGTTAAATTTTGCTAATAAATATTTTGCTTCTTTCGACAATATATTATATACTGAAAATATAAGAATGTAAGAACGTGTGAGAATATAATAATGCGTGTACCTTTTGGGAGATTGTTGGAAGAGGTTAGAAACATAGATTTGTTGTGGTAAGATCGAATGAGTGAATAATTATTTAATTTAAAGAGATAAAAAAATGGATCAAACTAATATACAACCAATAGTAGGAATCAGGTGGCGGTAGACTAGTTTTTTCATTTATCGGAGCTTGATCAATTGTATCTACTAAATTATAACATTGTAGACAGTCAAAAAGTACTCAAAAAACCTGTGTACTAAATCGTAAATCAGTATATAGTAGACAGCGTAGTCTACTTTTCGATTTAATAGACGGTTTTAGAGGTGTAAATGAGATTATTTGGTTATGCACGAGTATCAACCTCGCAACAATCATTAGAAATACAAAAACAAGCATTGAAAAATGCAGGAGTTATCGAGTCAAGAATATTTTTTGATAAATCTACCGGCAGTAATGTTGATAGACCTCGTCTTAACTCATTGCTTTTTAAAGTAGAAGAGGGCGATGTAGTCCTCATTACTAAATTAGACAGACTAGGCAGAGATACTGCGGACATGATAAATCTTATCAACCGATTTGATAAAATGCACGTAGGTATCCGTTTTTTAGATGACGGTATCAGTACCGAAGGATCTACAGGCAAAATGGTAATTACTATTTTATCTGCCGTTGCGGAAGCAGAACGCCTTAGAATATTAGAGCGTACTAATGAAGGGAGGATCGAGGCAAAATCCAAAGGTATAAAATTTGGTCGTAAGCGTAAAATTGATCGGGATAAATTACTGAAGTACAAAGAGAACGGTATTATAGGCACTGCTCTTGCCAAAGAAATGGGAATAAGCCGCGCTGCGGTATATAAAATATTGAAAGAAGCAAGTTGTGCCATAGTCACTTAAGATTTGAGTTTTTCAATTTCTGCAGTATGTAAACCGGTAGCGGTAGAAATAGTACTAATATCAACTTTTTGAGAAAGTAGATTTTTGGCTATTTCTATAGCTTTTTTAGTTTCACCTTCGGCTTTACCTTCGGCTTTACCTTCGGCTTTACCGATTCTTATACCATCTAAGATACCGATCTCTATACCTTCCTCTTTCCAGCTTTGTGCTAAACTAGTCATAAGCTCTACTCCTTTTCCTTGATTTAAAGTGTTAATTAACATTTTTTCTAATTCGATTTTATCATTTTTATCAATAGAGGTCAAAGTATAATGTAAGATCATTTCTATGTAATCATAACCAATACTGACTTTAGTTAATTCAGGTATAATATCAGCAATTTGCTGCCATCTCTTTAATAATTGACGTTCATGTATGTGTTTTAAGAAGAACTCCAAAATACCAGACCATATTCTAGTTTTAAACTCTTCATCTGGAATATCGTGAACATTGACAATCTTATGATCTTCCGTCCAAAACTTTTTGGCAAGAATTTCGTTATTAAACAAGTCCCATAAATTACGAGGAGCATTATAACTCTTAGTGCCGTTATAAATGATCAGCGGATATATTAGAGGCAAGTTCTTTGTCTTTGGATGTCTAGTCATATATTGATCGCAAATATTGACCATATATTTAAATAAACGAAAAGCCATAAAATGATCAGGGCTACTCTGATGCTCGAGAAGTAAATAGATAAAACCGTCATTACCATTAAATTTAACGGAAAACAAAACATCGGCAATACTTGCGGTAAGATTATGTTCTATAAAGCTTTCTTTCTCTAATTTAAGAGTGCTTGTATCTATAATTGCCAGAACTTCTTGCGGCAAATGAGCCTGTAGTAATTCATAAGCTACTATTGGATTCTCTAAGCTCTTGCGAAATAATTGATCGTGTTTTGGTTTTTGTGTGGTCATAGTGTTATATTATAATGTAAATTATAGCCTTATCAATTACTTCCATAAATACTTCATAGTCAAAATTGCAGAAACCAAAATCAGCGTCAATATTTCAGCTAGAATGAGTGGTGCAGACTTTATAATGATTCCATAAATCAGCCATAATATCACACTAAAAGTGTATATGACATACATACCTGTTGATATATCTTTTACGGAACGAAATTTCCATATTTTAATTAGTTGAGGCAAAAAAGAAATAGCACTTAGCCCGGCCGCTACAAACCCCAAAAGCTCCTGATAAGCCGCTATATATTCTACAAAGCATATCACTATTTAAGTACCTATTATATTAACTTAATATCTATCGCCGATATTTTACCTTTATGAGATTCAATATTATAACTGATTTTCTGTCCATCCTTTAAATCGCTAAGACCTATAGGCTCTAATGCCGAGATATGCAAGAAAACATCTCTCGATTTGTCGCTAGGCTCTACAAAGCCGTATCCTTTGGTTGGGCTAAACCATTTTACAGTACCGGTTTGCATAATATTTTTACCTTCATTTAAATAGTTGATATTAGTGGTAGGTAATAATTAACCTCGCATTACTTTGGGTTAACTGCATCTTTAAGCTTTTGACCAACCTTAAATTTAGGTTGGTTACGTGCAGGGATTTCAATGTAGAGTAAGCCGCCAGCGAGTTATTCCTAATTAATAAGAATACTTTTCCAACGGCTCCTCTCCGAACTACGCATGACCCTTTCAGTGTCACGTAGCTCTCCAGTAATCTATTGTTGTGCGCCAGGTATTTTAGTCCACCCCTGCGCCAGAAGAGAAGTCCACTTCATACTAACTTTTTTGCTGCACTTTGTCATCCTCCATTTTAAATTTAGGTATAAAGTTTTTTCTATAAGAATCCCCTTCTAACACTACCCTGT
>CAMCMD010000054.1 GCA_945875975.1 Rickettsia typhi | reverse complement strand
TTGCGAGGCACTTTACTATAAGCCGACAAACCATCATGCGTGTCAGGGATACCACCAATCATTAATGCAGTTTCTGTGGGATACTTCTACCTTTATGTGTACTAGTTGAGCTTGCCACTTTTTAGACAAGTAGTATATTTTTACACAGTCAAAATAGTTATATATTCCACTATGTTTTTATAGCGTTCTTTGCAAAAATGTTCTAAGTCTTTTTTGGAAGGCATAACCCCTATAATCGATTCCCGATAAGCTGCATAGTACATCTTAGGAATATCGTCGTTCATTTTTAAGTTTTTTTTAATATAAGTTAGGTAATGTGCCGTATATTCTTTTTCAAAAATATCCCGCATTCCTTTATCATCCGCTAAGTCAAATGCTCTCTGGGGGAACTGACCCCTTTTTAATGATTGTGATATACTGTATTTTACAGTTTCTTTTATTGTAGCAGTCGGCGGTGGGTTAGATAAATCATCGCCCATCCTGTACTCTGAGTATATGCCATTTATAGCCCTGCTGTGATCATAGCTTGATCTTAAGTCTTTGCGCATTCCTGCACCAAAACTTATATTATAAACATTACAAAAACCATCATAAATAATGTTACCCATAAAAGGTAATAAAATAAATTTACCTATAATTGGCAGATGCTTTTGTGGAAACATATCTGCTAAATCACTAGTTATACCTTTGACACCATATAGTATGTTCTTATCATTATCAGTCATTAGAATCGTGTGCGAAGCAAGGTGGGTCATGATATACGCTTTTATAACCAAGTGGTTTGTCCATTTTTCAATAACATATAATTCGTTTTCTTTTAGTGCGTAAGGATTTTGACGGCAAAACTGTTTTATATTATCAGGTTGGTACATTTTTTCTTGAATAGGAAGTATGTTGCTTTTAATGTCCTGTTCGTTTAGACTTTCTATATCTGTAATATCTTGAAAATTCTTACATATTTTGTATTTGTTATTGGTAAACAAAATTAAGCTACGATGCAAACGGAAAAAACGCCTCGCTTGTTCCGGTATTAATGTTCTCATATTCCTTGTGTGTTTAAAATTAAGTGTTACTTAGATTTTATCTAACAGCTCATGGCGAGTGTGCAATTTAAAAATAGTCTAAATTTTTCTTGTTTTCAATAAAAACCGATTACCTCGTTGAATTCAAGGATTTTGCGCAACAAAGCTGAGCGAGTGGCCTAGTTGGGGTACACAACAAATTGATAGCGACAGGCCAATTTAACTTAATAACCACTCTTTTAGTTTTGAATATCTATTTGCACTCGTGTTATTTTTTACAGCCATAGCCAAAGCTTTTTTTTGCCCAATTAGAACAACCAATTTTTTGCCACGAGTAATAGCCGTATATATAAGATTTCGTCTAAGCATCATATAACTCTGCATAGTAATCGGAATAATAACTGCTGGATATTCCGAGCCTTGTGATTTATGGATTGACGTAGCGTAAGCTAGAGAGATTTGATCTAAGTCGGTATAATCATAAGTCACCTCACGATTATAAAAATTGATCAACAGCTCCTGATCCTGCTTATTGATAGAGCTGATAATTCCAACGTCTCCATTGTAGATATCTTTGTCATAATTATTTTCTGTTTGCATAACTTTGTCGCCAGGAGCAAAGATTTGGCCAAACTTAGTAACTCCATTTTCATAATCTGGGTTTAAGATTTTTTGTAATTCTACATTAAGGGATCTTGCCCCGGCTCCGCCTCTTTGCATAGGGCATAATACTTGAATGTCATTGATAGGATCCAAATTAAATCTTTTTGGGATTCTATCTTTTATCATAATAATTATTTTATTAATAATATCATCGCCATGCTCGGCTTCAATAAAGTAAAAATCTGATTCGTCTTTAGTCGCTTTTACATGCGGCAATATTCCTTGATTGACCAAATGAGCATTAGTAATAATGCTACTTGTTGAAGCTTGTCTAAATATTTCTGTAAGTTGTATAGTAGGAACGATGCCAGAACTAATAACATCCCTTAAAACCTGGCCAGCTCCTACTGAAGGCAATTGGTCTACATCGCCAACCAAGAGCAAGGAAGCATGAACGGGGAGGGCTTTTAATAACGCATGAAATAAAGGAACATCAACCATAGAAGTCTCGTCAATTACTAGGTAATCATAAAGTAGGGGAGATTCTTCGTTACGTTTGAATCCTCCATATGCCGGATCGATTTCAAGCAACCTGTGTATAGTTTTTGCTTCTAGCCCAGTACTTTCGCTGAGGCGTTTAGCTGCTCTGCCAGTTGGCGCACAAAGTTTGATATCTAAATTCTTTGATGCTAGTGTTTTAAGCAGGGCATTGACCAAAGTAGTTTTACCTGTGCCTGGCCCACCTGTAATTACCATTAATCTGCTTTTTAACGCCGTACTTATTGCCACTTTTTGACTTGCTGCAAGCTTAATATTAAGATCTTCCTCTACTAAGGGTAAAATTATATCCGTATCTATTGTGCTCCATTGCACAGGCGATTTAATCAAACCCAATAACCTTTTTGCTATAGCTTTTTCGTACTCATAATAACCGGCTAAAAATATAGAAATGCAATCGTTCAAATTATCAGTAACCAAAGATTTTACACGAGTCTCTTCTTCTATTGCCAATTCAATCAAATCTCTTGGTATCCCCAGTAATTTCTCGCTGTTCTCGATTAATAACTCTTTTGGCAGAGCGCAATGGCCATTAGATGTAGCCTCTAATAATACATGAGCAATTCCAGCTCTTGCCCGAACTAGAGAGTGTTTTTCTATTCCTAAATTATTAGCAATAGTGTCAGCAGAAATAAAACCTATACCCCTTATATCTTTGGCTAATTGATAGGGATTGCTAGATACTACCTCAATTGCTTTTGCACCATAAGTTTTGTATATTCTCGTTGCTCTGGTAGTTCCTACGCCGTGAGATTGAAGAAAAACCATAATTTCACGAATGATTTTCTGATCCTTCCAATTCAAGCAAATACTTTGCGCTCTTATCTTGCCTATGCCATCTACGCTTGATAGAAGATCTGGGCGATCCTCGATTATGGTAAAAACCCTATCGCCAAAAGCAGTGATAAGTTTCTTGGCAAAATGCGCACCTATACCCTTAATTAAACCAGAGCCAAGGTATTTCTCTATACCTTCCAACGTATCTGGGGGCAGGGACTTTAAAAATGCCGCTTTGAATTGCTTGCCGTGGTTACGGTCGTTATGCCAAATGCCACTACACTTAACATACTCCCCAACTGATATTGATGGAACGTTGCCTGTCAAAGTAACTAAATCTTTGTGTCCCTTCACTTTAATGCGCAAAACACAAAAGCCATTTTCTGAATTATGATAAGTAATTCGCTCTACCATACCAGATAGATATTCAGTAACATCTTGATTGGCCATAGTAAAGGCTTTTGCTTGGTGTTAGTTGTAAATTATGCGCACGATAACTCTTTGTATTATGATTGCGAAAATATTTTAGGATTCGATAACATACTGCCTAATGCCGAAAGCATTTCATCCTGAGCAATATTAGCTCTTTGCTTTGAGTTGACATCGATTAGTAATTTATTCTCATGTAGTTTAACCTCAGCATAAATATGATATCCTTGGTTATCATATTTATTATTTAGGGCTTCGTATTTTTTATCTAACCACAGCCATGTATTGCCATCCTTACAATTTTCATCGAGTTTGAACTTTGGCATAAATCTAAGTGCCTGACGTATTTTGTCACTAGGTACTGTCAAATCAAACTCTATAATACATGGATGCCAAGGATTACCGTCGGCATCTAGCATTTCTTGGTTATCAGTATAATTAGCATAATATAGATACCAAGTTTCCAGTATTTCTTTAGCCCACATTTTTTTTGTTAGTAGTCTATTGTGAGCGTTATCTTCTATCACTTCATTATTACCAAATAATTGCATAGCTAGGGGGGTTTCGATTGCATTGGTGATATTACGAATAACAGATACACATTCTTTGATAAGATGAGAAGGTATCACAAAACAAGACGCGGATAATTCATGTTTATCACTTTTAGAATTTGTTTTGAGAATGCGTACGGCAATATATTCTCCTTTTTTTACACTATTACTTAATGATTTATCTAAAACAGTAATCTTTGATGATGTTTTTTCTATCTGATCTTTTAGTACCACTGAATTATTCGGTTCTACAGACATGACCTTATAAATACCCATATATGAATTATTCAAGGCCTTTAAGTATCGTTTTTCTTTTGCAGAAAACCAATCCTTATGATGACTAAGTAGGTAATTAATACAATTCCATGTTTCTTCTTCAATGGGGTAGTCATTTGTGATGCAGAATTCTATAGCGCAAGCTAACATAACATCGGAAGTATAAGTATCTACTTTGTCTGTAAGTTCTGCTAGTATTTCTGGTGTTGAAACACTCTTAGGACCACTATCATAATAGCTTTCTACATCCATTATCTCCTGTAAAAAACTATTAATAAAACTATCTAGAGGCTCAAAATATTTAATATCAATTTTTGCAATAAGTTGCATTAATTTATTAATATGCATGTCGATTACCCTAGAATTAATTAAAACTCAAACATCTAATGCACCACGATATAACTCAATTAGACTATCCTCTTCAGCGAGAGCATCTTTATCTTTTTTTCTTAATTTCAAAACATGTTTGATAATCTTAACATCATAGCCCATAGACTTTGCTTCATTATAGACGTCTGTCAAAAGCTCAGACACTTCTGCTTTTTCTCTCTCTATATTCTCTATTTTTGTTACTATTTGTACTAAATTGGCAGTGTTAATCGTTTCGTTCATATAATCTATACTTTTATTGTAATTTATTTTTCAGCGCTAAACCATCAAAGTAATGCTTAAGTTTCAACTACGGAAGCAACTTTGAATTTAGAATAGCATTTAAAATATAATACAAAATACTACGAATAATATCTATATAACAATTATGCAATTGTTAAATTGTCCTTTCCGAGCGAAGTTAGATATATCCGGATTGGAATTAGACAAAAATATGGAGCTCTGTGTTTCAATAGGCAGTTTACGCTTTCGCTACCGGCAGTCTAATATAATTCGTTCTATAATAACGGTCTATTATAGATTATACAACGCTTTAAAATAGATTGGGTTTTGTTATTCTACGTGAGGTACACCTCAAATAGACTAGAATTAAATAGTACTTTTGAGTTTGAGTAGCTCGTCTTCTGAAAAACCAGTTACTGAAGAAATAAATTTAAGATCAATTTTATCCTTGAGCATATTAATAGCTGTTTTCTCTAAAATTGATTGGACAGGGTTTTCTAGAACTTTGCTCATGATGATTTTAATTTTTCAATTTGTTTTTTTAGGCACGCCCGTGAATTCTGCATTTTCTTTATCTAGTTTAAGAGTACTATCATCATATTTAAATATAAAGCAAAACAAAGCCACAAGAAATAAGGTAGCATCATATATGCATAGTTGGTATATCCAATTCTTAGCTTAATTAAAATATAGGCATTAATAGAGACAAGTAAAATTAATATCAAGAGCGCTACCCAGCTTAAGTGCCAAGTAAAAAATACTGGGCTCCATAACCAGTTTAAAAACATCCCAGTCCAATACCACTTTAGTATAGTTTTCTCCCTTTCCCTGTGTAGTTTCCATCCCAAAATAGCTAAGCTAATATATAAGATTGGCCAGATTATTCCGAAATAATAGCCAGGTGGAGTAAGGGAAGATTTGATTAATTGACCATACCATGGATACATTCCGAACTTCGTAACGTAGCCAATGGTTATTGATACTAGCTGAAAGGCTACGATCCAAGCAAAAAGAGAAGAAAAAGCTCGTTTAATCATATTTAGTCTACTTCAATGTATTACATTAATTAGTGATTGGTGACAAAAAACCGCATTTAGCCTCCCTAACTGCAATTTAGTTTAATGTATCGATATAGATTTGAGTTTGTGAATTATCTAATAATATATTATTTCTGCAGTCGGAAACATCCTTTTTAATTTCCCAGCTTGCAAGACTCAGCTGGTTTAAGCCACTGTTTATTTTCTCTGCATGATAAGCTAAGCTTGTTGGGAAATAGAAGAATATAAAAACAATTGGGGGTGACAATAATAACAGATAATATCCATGTTTTTTTAGAAAATTTTTAATAAAATTAGTCATAATAGTTTTTCTTAAATTATACCAGAAAATAGATCGTTAATGAATTGAATGATTCGTGGTTTCAACCTGTAGCTTTAAACCAAGTGCTATAAGAAGAGAGCCTATATTATCAAAACTTGGATTGCCTTTATCAGAAAGCATTCTATAAATATGCTGCCTGTTGATATGAGCATGCTTAGAAAACTCAGCTATACCACCCTTTGCCTGTATCACTTCTTTTAAACTAGCTAAAAATAGTTCCTTATTATGATCTTCAAAATATTGCTCCAACGCTGCATTTATATATTCTTTTACATTCTCCTCGTCTTGGAACTGATCTTTTAAATAATTATCAAGATTTTGCATCTTGCACCTCACTTTTAAATTCTTCAAATAAATTTTTGGCTAACCTTATGTCTTTATCTTGGGTATCCTTATTTCCCGCACACAAAAGAACAATAATCTTGTTGTTATGCTCAACGAAATACACCCTATAACCCTTTGCAAAGAAGAATCTAAGTTCAAAAAGCTTGTTGCCTAAACTTTTGTAATCTCCATATGAGCCATACTCTAACCTAACCAATCTAAGATTTATTCTAGACCTTGTTTTAGGATCAAGTTTATTTAACCAGCTAGCAACATGGTTTTTTTGATTCCTATCAACAAAAAATTTTACTTCTTTTATTTTCTGCATTTATCTATAACTAATGTTACATGTTGTATTGTCGCACATAAACGACAGTAATGCAAGAGTGATTGTGAAAATAAAAAGCATTATATAAAATCTGCAGTTCTATCTTTTTAATAAATTTACCACTAGTTTGGGTGTAGTTGTTAAAACAAATTTATGTACTAAACAGTTAGCTTCCAGTGACTTTCTTTCTTGAAATACAACTTTAAAATTCCAAAAGTGCCAAGTAAAGCCAAGTCAACGAGAATTATATTATCTAAGATTAGAAAAAATAAGAACCCATATAATATCACAAAAATATCTGTTTTATAATCGGTAGATTTCACTCCTTTAAGATATCGCCCTACAAAAATAATAGATGTGAAGCCGGAAATAAGATAACATAAATAATCTAGAGAGATTATCGATCCGCCAAATGCCAAAAAGAAGAAATTAGAATAGTAGAAAAATATTTCTTTTTTAATCTGTGATAAATTGAAAAAATTCATTTTTTCAAACAAAAGGAATTTAGAAGTGGTCATAATGTTTCTATACTGATCAATTATTAAGCAATAACTTTAGTTAAATTCTCACTAGCTTTAAAGCTAACAATATTACGTTTTGCTACTTTGGCAAGAGCAATATTATTGTGGTGATTTAATCCATTAGGGAATAGGGGCACAGATTTGAACTCACCAATTTCATCAATAGTTACAGATTGTCCTGAAGCAACCAGTTCTTGTAGGGTTTGTGCAAACATATCGACCATGCTTTCCGCTACTGTTTCGTCAATACCAAACCTGTTGGCGGCAAATTTAACAAACTCATAATTATTCATAGCAATACTCCTTTTTGGTTATTTATTTTCGATATTAAAGAAATCAACCAGCATTTTATTGAACCTATTTTTGTCTAATTTTAGATCTTTAGCAAAATATAACTTACCATCTTTCCATTTGGCCAGAACTTGACCAGTAGGGGATTCGATTAATTCTTCTTCAGCACATTTGGTCTGGCCAGACAATATATCTTCAACCATTTTTGCGATACGTCTATGTCCCGCACCTTTTCTAATTTCTTCAGCAATTTCAATTAGGGTTTCTTTGTGAGCATTGGACTTTTTTGAAAGAGCCAGAATAATTTCAGCTGATTTTGCTGAAACCTTAGACATGTTACTAACGGCTTGCCATATTTTATTATCCACTTTGGCAAAAGAGAGAAGAGAGTGTACTTTTTTACGAGAGCAGCCGATAATTTCGGCTAATTGTTCCTGAGTGAGGGTGTTATCTTCCTTTAGTTTAGAAAACGCTATACCTTTAGAAAATTCCGATAAAGGAATTTGTTCATTTTCCTTGATTTGGATTGTAGCAGCCTTGTCATCTGAGACATCAGCAACAATAGCATTGATCATAAGATTAGCATTCAGACATGCTTGTAATCTTCTGCTACCTGCAATGACTTCGTATTTGAATTTAGGATGATCAACAAGCGGTCTAACAAAAATGGGACTGATTTGCCCATTGGCAGTTATGTCTTCTGCAAGAGTATTAGTATCACCAAACTCAAAAGGACTACGATCAGCGTATTTCCATCTAGTACAGTCTCTAGGGTCAAGTTTAATAATCTGCATAATCAAATCCATTAGATAATAAAAATATAATATAATAGAATTACTAAAATCACAATATTATTATATAAAAAACAAAGAAAGAATTATTATGAGACACGGTCGTGGTGATAAATATGTGATATTCCTTTTCTACCAAGCGTTTTAATATGTTGAAAGTGGATATATGGAAATCAATATCTTTAAATTATAAATATTGTTGATGTAGATTAGATGTATTGCCGATTATTTTTTTACCAGAAAATGTACTTGATAGATAAAAAACGAGTATTGTGAGGCCTATATTTTAATAAAAAGCTATGAGTTTGAACAAGAAAAAAGAAGCTTTATTGAAAAGATAAAATACCACCTAGAAATCTAAAATGTTCCCCGGGGAGCATTTTGAATAAAAGTGCTCGATATCTTCTACAAAAGGCTTAAAACTTGCTTATTCAAATAAAGTTCTGCCAACATATTTTCATTTTATTCAATCATGAGGACTAACTTTAATAATCCGCATAAATTGGCTAATAACAGTATAATATTATACAACCGCGTATAGTAATGTAGTATTATTAGAATACTAATAATATATAATGTATGTTGTTGCTGTAACATTTATAAAAATAATATTTATTTAATAATGTAGTAGAATGACGCTTGTAATTGTATCCCATACGTGATACAATTGTTCTTGTAAATTAATTAGAATAAAAACATATTATGTCTAAAACAGCTTATATAAGAGCGCGAATAAATCCCGAGCTTAAAAGTGAAGCGGAGCGTGTTTTATCGCAACTTGGTATAACACCAACTCAAGCAGTAACAATTCTCTATAAATATGTTGTGCGTGAACATGAGTGGCCAGTTCCGATGAAAATACCAAATGCAAAAACTTTAAGAACATTCAAAGCTACAGATAGAAAAAGTGGATTAGTATCTTCTAAAAACACAAAAGAAATGTTTGATAAATTGAAGATTTGATCGTGTTGCAACCAATTTATACCAACTCCTTTGCTAAGGATATAAAGCTAGCGCAAAAGAGAGGCAAGAACATCGAGAAGCTTAAAAAAATTGTCGAACTGCTTGTTAATAAAGAACCTATACCTCCAAAATTTAGAGATCACAATTTAGTTGGCGATTTTATTGGCAGGAGAGAATGTCATATTGAACCAGATTGGTTGTTAATATATAAAATTGACAAGGACGAGATAATATTTGAACGCACTGGCACTCATTCTGACTTGTTTTAATTTTAGATATTCAATCACTGCACCTAAATTCTTATCCGCACTATCATTCGCTAAATAATCGTTTTATGCAAAGCATATATCGACTTAACGCTTAACTTGTGTTCAACACAACTTCATTTCCAATTGCATTTTTCAAGCAAAAGAGGAGGAGATACACTGAGGTTCACGCATTCAAAAAACTTTTTCTCGCAAATGTAATTGCGCCAAAGGCGTATGCATTGTGTTAGTTACAATCACAATTGATGCAATAACTCAGGGAGATATTCCCCCTTAGCACCACCCCTTTTTCCATTGACAAAAATAATTCCATAGACGAGTTGGTAGTAGTTGAAAATATATGGATGATTTGATAATATGTTTGAGATTCCCAACGGGCGCAATACACGAATATTTCATTACATGAAAATTCGTCTGCGCTTAAGGATGGGAAGTCCTTTGGAACAAAAGCTTTTGAGTGAAGAAAGAGGATAAGGAAAAGCGACAAAACAAAACATAAAGATAAAAAAATAAGGCAATAAGAATAAGACAAATACAGTTTTTAAAAACTTGAGTAACACGAAGTAATGGCAATCTTATTTGGTAGAGTTAGTAACGTTAGTAGAGGCAGTGGTAACAGTGCAATTAAAGCTGCTGCTTACAGAAGTTGCTCGGAGCTTACGTTAAATGCCACTGATGCTGATACAAATATTACTGTAGGTTTGACATGGAACTATAGCAAAAAGGGCGGCTTAGCATATAGTCAAATTCATGCGCCGGAAGATGCACCTGAGTGGGTTTATGATCGCCAAAGTCTGTGGCAAAGAGTAGAAGATGTTGAAACAAAAAGTAACGCAAGACTAGCCGGTGAGTATACAATTGCGCTGCCAAAAGAATTTACTACAGAGCAAAATATCGAATTTCTAAAAGAATTTGTTGAGAATGTTTTTGTCTCAAGAGGCATAGTTGTTGATGTGAATTTCCACAATGATAATAGTAAAAATCCACATGCGCATTTAATGTATGCGCTCAGGCAACTTGAAAAGTTCTTAGGTGGAACAATAGATTTTGCCACTCATCGCTGCCGAGAATTACAAACCAGAGCATTTCTTGAAGGGATAATTAAAGAGGAACATAAGCAGCTTTTAAACAAACATTTAATCAAAAATGGTTATGAAGAACGCCTAGAATGGGGTGTAGTTCGTGGACAAGAAGCCACCATTCATCATGGTGGTGTTAGGGAAGCGTATGCTAGAAACGAACAAATTATCCGCAACAATGCTGATAAAATCATTGCTGATCCGACCATTGTAATTGATAAATTAGACTTTAATAAGGCGGTATTTACTAAAGAAAATATCGCTAGTGAACTCGAGAAAGCTCTTTATATAACGTTAAAAAATACCGTTACATTAGACAAATCAGCTTTAGATATTTATGTAAAAACCGAATTAGTCGGCTTGTTAGATACGGTGCTATTATCGCCAAAACTGACCTTGGTTAATCCATGTGATCTTAAAGGAAGAATGCTATTTGCAAAAGCGGAGCAAGTAGAATTAGAGCAAAGACTGGTTGGCAATATTGGTGATTTAGCTAAGAATAATGATCATGCTTTGACGGTTGGTGAGCAAGATATTGCAGAGTACAAAAAGGGTAGTTCATTCTCTAGGCAACAGAAAGAGGCGATAATTGGTATATGTAATGGTCATGATTTAGCTGTTTTAGAAGGGTGGCCAGGCTCTGGTAAATCGACAGTGACCAAGGAGATAGTGCGTCTGTATCAGAAAGAGGGTTACAATATTGTAGCCGCTGCTCCAACGAACAAAGCGGCGCAGGAGCTTGAAGCAAAGCTTGGTATTAAGGTGCATACAACGGCGTCACTCAGGATGCAATGGCAATATGATCGAGGTATGGAGAAAGTATCTGTCGGTCTAGATAGCAGCTATTATAGAGACCCATTTTATAGTATGAAAGAGGGGATTTTACCGTCAAAGACCCTGCTTGTGCTGGATGAGGCAAGTATGCTTGATGTAGCTACATCGGATTACTTTGTATCTGAGGTTAGAAAGTCAGGGGCTAAATTACTGGCACTGGGTGACAATAATCAAAACCAGGCAATAGGCTCTAAGGGAGCGTTTGCTAGAATGGGGGATGTTGCTGGTCGCAATATCTTGAGCGAAGTGAATCGTCATCAGAATAAGGACGAAGAGATAAGACAATTACATATTGAAGCGACTTCAGCACTTTGTAATTATCAGGTATCAAAGGCAATTTCCATCTATGAGCAACTCGGTAAAATCAATATTTTAGACAATGAGGCCGACAAATAACAAGCGATTGCTACAGAATATGTAAAGCAATCAATGTTAATTGCTAAGGAAGAAGGGATTGCCTTAAATGAAGCGGTTAAAAAAATAGTTATTAGTGCCTATACCAATGAGGAGATTGGCAATTTAAATGGCTTAATTCGTGATTCGTTTAAAAGAGCTGGTATCTTAAGCCAAGGTAATAAGTTCATTTCTGGCGGGGTACATGGCAATTCTAGTATGGTGGAATTGGCGGAAGGTGATAGGATAATTTTCACTAGCAATTTAAAGGAAAAAGATGGAGTAGGCGGTGTTTTAAACAACGAGCTTGCAACTGTCCGAAAGCTAATCAAAGTAGATGAGATGGGGGTAGGCGAGTTTCTGGTGGATGTGGAGGGAGCAACAGGAGTGCGCAGTGCTGTAATACGCACGGGAGAGCAGGGGCGAATAGTCACTTTTAGGCATGGTTATGCGGTAACGAATTGTGCGGTACAAGGGGCAACTATGCCATACAAGATATTTTCAATGGATCGATATAGTGGTTTTGAGGCTACTTTAGTTGGCTTAACACGTCACGAGATTGATTGTCAGATCTTTGCAGCCAAAGATACGCTTGAGAATGAGGTTTATAAAACCAAGGATCTTGATGTAGAGGCCGCGCGGCAAGAGTTTCAGGCCATGGGCTATGAGTATGTCCAGAAATTCAATGATGAAGGCAGGGGATACTGGCAAAAACAAGATGTACCTTTATGGAAGTTGGGGCTAGGTCTGCTTACAAGCAAACGTAGCGACTTAAGCTTTGCCATAGATGCCTCTTATGGCCATGAATCAATTGGGTTGCAGAAACAATTAAATAGCCATCAGGCTCAGCTAGAGGCTTTAAGAGTTGATTTAACTGGACACGAACAAGAGCTAATAAAATTTGAAACCGCAGCAAACACAAAGCTGTTAATAGATAATGCGGAGCTGACACAATTCGAAGCATTTGCTAAAGAGCATTTTAGAGTTACTGAAGATATTGTATTTGACATAACTGAGGTAATGTCTGCGCCAGAGAGATTTAGTGTAAGTGGTGCGGGTGGTAATATTCATGATTTAGAGAAGCATTTAATGGCCTTAAAGGGCGGTATACATTCCGAAGAAGATATAACCACACTTAATTGGAGTGATCTGTCCAAACAAGATCAGGATTTGTTATTATGGGGTTATATCGACAAAGAAGAGAGAACTGAGCTAGAGCAGCATTTTTCTAAAGCGCAAAGTTTAAAAGAAGAAGTTCTTGATAAGGCACAAGATGCAAGTGGAATATGGGATGAATTAAAAGAGTCGGGCTTAAAAGGGCATGAATCATTAACTGGCAATTATGCGGTGATTAAAGATTACTTAGCAGCAAGACAGAAAGTTGCAGAATCGATGTCTCAGCAAGAGACATTCAGCAAGCATAACGAAGAAACTGCTTTAGCCAAATCAGAGCGCACAGAATTAGCGAATAAGATATTAGCTAATTGGCATGGAAGCGTTAGGGGTACAGAAAAAGATGGCACTCAAGCCAAATTCTCCAAGCTAACTGCACAGCTAAACATTAATTATAATACGCTCCAGAAGCATGCTGGTCATACGACTGTGAAGCATTATTTTAACAAGTTGGTAAATAATAGTTTAGGCAATAATAGTGATTATCTGGAAATCATGCATGCGATATCCAAAGCGGGAAGCCAAGGCTTAGAGGCAAGTGATATAGCTAGCTTAATCAAGGCGCATGATGGTCTTTGTGAGCATATCGAATTAGTGAGCACGTATATAGAGGAGTTAAAACAGGATCGCTTGTTGGTGCAGAATAATTTAAATAGCAGCAGATTTAGATTAAAGGAGCTGGGAACATATCAAGAAGCAGAGTTTCCGCATTTTATCAGCACATTATATAAAGATGATAGCGGTGTTGTTATAGCAAAGTTTGATGAGTTGCTAAAGGTCAGCAGCGATCCTACTCAGCTAGTTGCGATCATTACCAGTAACCCTGAGATGTTAGGGCAATTAAAAGCCCGTAGTTTAATTGCTAAAATATTTGGTTCTGATGAGAAGAAAGCAGTCGATATAAATTTGGCTAAATTAGGTAACAGACTATCACAATATATAAAAGGCAAAAATGAAATGCAGCAATTACAGCAAGATGAGCATAGCGGAAAATATGTAGGCAGATTGGCCGAGATAGACAGAGAGCTTGGGGCTTTGCGTGCGGCGTTACCGAACCACCAAGAAATCAGTATTCTTGAAGATATTGGCACCATACAGTCACGCATATTAAAGGATAGCGAAGACATCACCACAATTGATAGATTCAGCAAAGAACTTAACAAATTGCTTGGTGATGATAAAGCGCAGGACGCATTATTTAGTTATCAGACCAAACATAATGTATTTTTTACTAGCAACAAAGCCAAGCAAGGTCAAGAGCATGGAGCAAGTGAAGCTGAATTAAAGCAAGAGCTACAAAGAAAAGCTACATACATTAAAAACGGTCAGAATAGCAAACAAAGCAGCAAGCCATCTTTGACGTTTGAAGAAGTCAGGAATGGATTAAATCAAACAATAGTAGCTGAGATATTCCGCCAATATGCACCAATCCATAATGCGGACGGCAAGATACAAAAACGAGCTGCTCATATATCCTGTGGAAGTTTGAGTATGGATCTTGGCAATAAGCTTGGTTTGTGGAAGCGGTTTAGCGATGGGACAAAGGGCGATATATTCTCCTTCGTTGAAAAGGCAACTGGTTGCAGCAAGTTTGAGTCATTAGAGATTGTGGCAAATCATGCTGGTATTGCCGCTACAACAAAAGGTGAGTTTAAAACCTCAGCTACGAATAATATTCAAGCAAAAGCAATAAATAATATTGAATCTCAGCCAAGGGATGAGTGGGTAGCGCATGGGGTAATACCCGAAAGCGTTGCCGAGGCATTTAATCCTGTAAAAGATTTAGAGTTTTTGGTTAAAAAAGGCAAGCTAGCGACAGATAATAAAATAACCAATACATATAAATACAGAAATATAGATAGCAAGCTTCTAGGGTTTGCAGTGCGTATAGAGGAGGGCGGAACTGGCAATAAAAAGGTGCTGCCTGTAGCCTATTGCCACAATGAGGCAACTGGTAAATCACGCTGGATGTCAAAGGGTTTTAGTGACAATGGCACTAAGCCTATATATGGACTAGAAAAACTAGTGCAGCATCCAGATCAGCCCATATTAATAGTTGAGGGTGAGAAGACGGCGGATGCTGCTGCCAAATTATTGCCCGATCATACGGTAATATCGTGGATGGGAGGAGCGCAAAGTGTCGATAGGGTTGATTGGAGCAAGCTTAGCAACAAAATTATAACCATCTGGCCAGATAATGACGCTCCTGGCTTATCAGCTGCTAAAAACATAGAGGAACATATAAATAATCATAATGGTTTTGCTGGTCTTGTTTCGGTGATTGATACGAAGCAATTATGCTTACCGCAGAAATGGGATTTAGCTGATGATTTACCGGATCACTTGGCTAGAGAGCAACTAAATCACATAGTGGTTAATGCAAGCAGTAGCCCTAGCCAAGAACTTGATGTGCTTAATCTTGAAGCGAGAGCCCGAGAACAACGAAGCAATAGAATTGCTCTGAGCTCGATTGATATGTTAGTAGAGACGGGCAGGCTTGACCAGGATAAATACATCTCAAAAGAAATATATCATGGCAGCATGGCAACAATTGCATCAAAACTTAAGCTAAATCTGGCTAATTCAGAGGGATTTGTCTCAAATATAAGTTCAATGCAGGATGAATACCAAAAACTACATAGGGAGTATATAGCTAGCAACCAGATTCAAAGTGACAAAGCTTTCGGAACTGGGGAGCAAATTATAAATGATTTGGTACGTGATACATCTGTATTACATCAGCTGCAGCTAGGCGTAAATAAACTCACCAGAACTCATAGGGAGCATATAGAAAATACGGCTAAGGAAGAAGTAGCTCAGATGAAACAGTTTGGGACGAGTGATAAGGAGTATGCTGGCAGTAATTTGTATAAAGCTATAACTAGCAATAATTGGCTAGAGACGTTAGCAGATAAGGACCAACAGCAAGCAAATGCCATTAAGCTTAAGTTCACAGCTAAAACTATTGACGAGTTTTTAGTCGATAAAGCGTCTTCTAGCAAAGAATCGCATAAGCATTTAGCTCATATACGTAAATATGGCCTCGATGAGCATGCGATCTTGAAATCATTTAAAACTGACCCTGCTTTGGGAAAAGATCACTTGGCTTCACTTCATGGCCAACTGACAACAGCAGAAAACTTTGCCATCAAGTATAAAGTTATCATAGATGAAGCAAGACAGTGGGGTTATAATCATAATGACATCGCTAGTACTAGAAGTATTATAGGCATGGATGAATCGACCACTAAGGATTATTTTATAGAAATACGAAATGCGCATTTATTTAAGTATATAGAGGATAAGTTTAATTCTCCCCAGTATGCCAAACCAATCAGTAAATTGGATCAAATGAAAGAGAGGTTGCTTGAGCAGCAGAACTTCTTGAAAGACACATGCGAATCTCTTAAATCACCAGAAAACTTGTGGGGTTATGGCAAGGGTGCTAATAGTCTTATTAGCGGCGAACATTTATGCCAAAATCCAAGCGAGCTTAATCATTTGTTTAAACTAGCTGATGAAATAGTCGAGAGAAACATTATGCCCCAGTATGTTTTATGTCGGGATTTAGGAACAACAAATCAGCTGTCAGTATTGGTTGGGAAAACAGAAAGAACAATAGATTATTATAATTTCAGAACGATTCCAGAGCGTTTGAGTCAGCTGCGCCAGGATGCCAAATGTGTAGATTCGGTATTTGAAGCGATAGAAAAGGAGCAAGCTACACTAGCTGATCTGCATGGTAACATTAAGAAGTTAGATATTTACAACGAATTATTGGCTAAAGCTGAGCTAGCGCATGAGCAGCATCAGAATGGCGATTTAGCCAAGCTAAAACTCGTAGCAGAAACCAACTTATCAACTGGCACTAAAACTACAGAGTCACTAGTCAAAGAGTTGCAGCAGACAACGGATCTAAAAGAGACTCATAAGAAATTGGATCAGGTGTCATTCCTCAAAGTGGAGTTCAGCGATTTTAGACAAAACCCTTTTAAAGTAAGGGTATAAATTTTCAGAGTGGAGTTCAATTTTATCATAGACAAGTTCAGTATATAGTGTTTTAATCATAGTTATGTTCAGTATATGTAAAATAT
>CAMCMD010000053.1 GCA_945875975.1 Rickettsia typhi | reverse complement strand
GTCGTAGCTGGAGGAGTGGAGGAAAGTACTTGAGGCATAGTAGACTCCTTGTAATATTGGGTTACAGGCCAGACATTCCTGGCCATTCATTACAAGATAACATTTTTGGAAGGCAATTTTGCGCAGTTTTTAAAAAGCGACACGATTAATGATGTGGTTTGGTCAGATTTAAAACCTATTCCAATTGGCAAGTTGAAGACTGAGAAACAAAAAGGATCAAGCTTAGGAGATGACAAATTCTTGGCAGAAGCTGTAGTAGCCAAGGAAATTGTTAGGCAATTAGGAGAAGGCGCATATGCCGAGCTTATGATAATCAAGACATATTGTCCGCAATGTCAATACAATAATTTGCTTGATAAGGCTATTCAAGAAGAAGGAAGCAAGTAATTGGGACGAAGCCCGAGTGGTCAGAGACTTAGCCTAGAGGAGATGAAGCTTATTGATTGGACTAAAGTTGATTTCTCCGAAGTCATAAAGAGCTTAGAGATCAAACTAGCAGGGAGCTTAGGAAAATGAGTACTTTCAATGCAAAAAGACTGACGGGTCTATTTTTACTGATTTTGGTGAGCGTTGGGCTGATAACAAATTCAATGAAAGAATCAGAGCAACAAAAGATGGGCAGACTAGTAGAAAGCCGTTGTGCGATAGATGGTCTTAGCAAAAATGGCTGCAAAATTAAATTATTGCTAGCTCATGTTGAAGCGATAGCAAAAATGTTAAACAGCTCTCAAAAAGACATGGCTAAACGAAAAATGGAACTAGCCACTATCGAAAATGAACAAGAAGCATTAATTGCACTGGGAGATGAAAGCAACGATTTACTAACTGAAAGTGATGTACAGCTTCTGTTTGCACGTCCAGTACACCCAAGTACAGGAGGTGTAGACGCACTCATGGGTACGACCTCCATGTTAACTCGAGAAGATCTTTTGGCTATGAGTGCTGCAATAGAAGAAAAAAAGAATTCAAATAAATAAGAGTGGTACTTAGATGAATAATAACGGTCAGCAAAGATTATTTTGGTCAGTATCAAGGCCGCTTAAATATATGGGGTTAACCTTGGATGAATGGGCGGTGTCGGTTGTGGGTGGTTTGCCTGGGCTTTGGTTTCTCAATAACGGTCAAATTAAATTAGGCTTGTTATCGATCATAAGCGGAGCAGTACTTTGCTGGATGTTTAAGAAGTACAAAAGACTATCACAAAGCTTTAAACCTAAAAGTTTTTTAATTGCTAAAGGGTTTTTGCCTGCTCCAACGAATTACCCAAAGTTACTGAAAAAAAACAAGGTAGGACGATGAATCATCAATGGAAAGCAGCATCATTGCAAACGCTGATTAAATATAACCAATGGCTATTGGTATCATTAGTGCTACTTAGCGCGCTTAGTTTAAGTCTCGGTATTGCCATGATCAATAAAGAAGAGCGTTGGGTACTTATTCCGATGACTGATATTGATCGTAGAATGGAGGTATCAAACAATCAGCTATATCCAAGCTATTTAAAAAACTGGGCAATTCATGTAGCTAAAGAGATGTTTACAACTTCACCAGCAGAAGTTGTAAGTCAACACGCCGAGATCAGAAAAATTAGTATCACTAATAAGGAATTATCAAAGTTTTTTGCTGAGCAATTGCAGTTTATTCAAGGCAGCAATGCCAGTTCAGTATTTTTTGTCAAAGCTGCTGTTCCGATTGACGGAGGAATCAAAGTGACGGGTACATTGCATTATTGGTTCACAAATTCACCTGAGAAGATTGCATTAGAAAAGAGTTATTTGATTTCTTACAAGGAAGTGGGAAAGGGGCTGATCTTGCTTAGTAACATTGAGGAATATAAGGAGTTAATAGATGCAAAAAACTAATAATTCAAAGGCTAATGTTGGGGTTAAAACTTCATTAAAAATAATGCTGACCATATTTTCTATATTGAGTTTGAGTGGATGTGGTGCTCAGGGCATGTACAAAAAACATAAATCAACAATGAGGATGCAAACAGAAAGTGTGATGCAGAAAGAGAATTTCGTGCAGGAGATAGCACCTTTTATTCCTCCGATTACTTTGCCTGTTCCAGCTAACCATTGTCGCTTAAGACCTGACGTGTCAATAGAGCTAGCAGTTTCAAAAACAGGTTATACCAGACTTTTCATGGAGGATGAGCGGATTACGGATGTGTTTGTTTATCCTCAAGAAGCATTGCAGGTGAGAATACATAATCAAGGTTATTTGATCATTGTACCAAATGATCAAGGAGATAATTCATCAAAGGACAAAATCTATTTGACCTTAACTGGTGAGCAAGGAACAACGCAGGACTTGTCGTTGCATTTTACAGGAAAAAAACCAGAGCCTGTGAAGTTTATTAAATCAAATCTGGGTACGAATAAAGCAACAAATTTAACAACAAAAGGAGATTAAAAATGTTAGGACAAAAAAGACAAAAGCGTAAATTGACAGGAAACGACCTATCAATCCCAAGAATTAAAATCGATCCCATAGTGATGATTAGTTTTGCCCTGTTAATAGCAATCTGTATGTACCCAGAACTAAGTTTGGCATCAAGCTTTGAAGCTCAATTAGACAAGACTAATACTCTGGTTGATGGCAAAGGAAAGACTATCGGTATAACAGTTGCAACAGTACTTGCTACTGTTGTGGCAATGGCTAAAGGCAACCCAAAAGTAGCTGCCACAGTTGTAGGTATTGGGGTTACTATGGGTCTATTTTTAGAATGGGTAAAAGGTGGCATGACGTTGATGAGCTAAGACAAATTAGATAAAACAGAAATAAGATAGAGATATGAGCATGACTAATTACGATAATTTTATTTCAAAGGCATTATCAGTAAAAGAAAAGATAAAAACTTTAAGTGGTAGGGTGAGCAAAAACCCTGCTGCTCCTTTTATAGTAATTGGTCTTGTTATAATGTTTTTATTCACCTTTATTTTCTCTGGCAGCAGCGTTCCAAAACCTCATCCACTGCAAGAAAGTAGCGTTCCTTTCTCACCAGAAGGCGCAGCATTGATTGGTGTAAAAGAGTCCATCGACCCACGAGACGTGTGGACGGCCAAGCTTGAGCAAAAAGTGCAGCAAACTAAAGAAGAGATGGATAAACAATTGGCAGGAAAAGCAAAAGAGTCCGAATCAGAGCTTGCCAGAATCAACGAAGAACTTGCTTCATTAAAATCATTACTAATGAAGCAGCAGCAAATAGCAGAAGAGCAAAAACTGGCTACTGGGCTAGCTGCTAGCAATATGCCAGCAACTATTACTCATGTTGCCCAAACCCCGCCAAAATCAATTGGCTTGTTTACTAAAGATTATGGCAGCAAAAAGAAAAATATTAAAGAATATGTCACCTCAGGGTCATTTGCCAGAGCTGTATTGATGACTGGGGTGGTTGTTGGCACTGGTAGTAACTCGGTTTCAAATCCAGAGCCTGTGATGATGAGGTTAACTGATGCTGGCATATTTAGCAAAGGGCTTCGTACTGAGCAAATTAAAGAAGCAATATTAATTGGTGATTGTAGCGGTGATTTATCGAGTGAGAGGGCTAGGTGTCGTCTACAGACGCTTAGTTTAGAGAATATGAAAGGTGAAATTATTGAGAGACCAGTGAAGGGCTGGATTGTTGGTGAGGATGGTAGAAACGGTGTTAAAGGCATCGTAGTTGATAAGTCATCGGACATGCTGAGGATGGCTATGCTTAATGGTGTGCTTGGAGGAATGGCACAGTTTCTCCAAAATCAGTCAACCAAAGGAGTATTTCCCATATCACCGATTACTGGCCAGCAGAATGCTCTAAGTGGTGCAAACACATTAAAGGGTGGTATGGCAAGCGGTGCAGGTGATGCATTTTCTAAAATGGCTGATTTTGTGATGGAAAGATTTAACTCTATGTCACCGCAAATTGTTATTGCCTCAGGCAGGGAGGTTGACGTGGTGTTCCAACACGGTGTTGATTTAAATAGTGCTTGGGAAGAGGACAAGACCCAGAGTTCTGAGGGCAATTTGAGATCAGTAAATAATACGCCAGCTAATAATCAAAACGTTGGCACTTCGCAAGAAGGCTATGATGCATTTAAAGAAGCGATGGCACAAATGAATGCCGATAAAACAAATAAGGAGGATCAGCATGCGTTCTAAGAATATTGCACTAGTAGTGGTACTAGCATTTTTAACGAGCAGTTGTGCCCTTTGGCCATATAAAAAAGATTTCGATTGCCCAGTAAAAGAAGGGCTTAAATGCAAGTCCTTGTATGAGATTTCAGAGATGGCGGATTGTGGTTTATTCGGGCCACATGCTAAGAAGCAAAATGAGCAAAATTATGGTTGTCAGAATAATTGCCAAAATAATAGTGATAGTAGCGATAACAAAAGCTTACCGCGGCAACTGGGAACTAAGAAACTAGCAAAGGGGAATTGTTGTGCTAGCTAAAAACATTCACCCTGATTTTCAAAGAGAAAGATTATCACCGCATTTTGTCTATGAGTCATATGATGCGGAGAGCGGGCTATTCTATAATAGAGCCTCAGTTGGTTTTGTCTTGGTTGCCAATCCATTACCTGGAACTGATTTAACTGCTCAAGGAGAGATTGCCGATTTTATTGCTAATAGTGAGAATTTGCCTGATGGTTCATCACTGCAAATATTAATGATTGGCACTAGTGATATTAGTTTTTTGCTTGATCGTTGGGCAAGAGAGCGCAAAGGTGAAGTATATGAGGAGATGGCTAGAAAGCGTTGTGCATTTTTACAGAAAAAAGCCGATGAAGAAGGCTTGATTAAAGATTCACATCTATTGATTTCACTGACCGTTCCCGATCTTAGTACCTGTCCGCTAGCTATGGAGCGCAGACGCTCGGCACTTCAACATACATTAGAGAGCATAGGGCTATGGACAGAGAATGTTGATGATAGCTTGCTATTGTCTTTTTTGCAGAAACTATGGCGGAAGGATACTTATGGTGGGACAGTAGTTAACCCGCATGAAGTGTTGTCTGAGCAGATATTGCCTGCTGACTTTGCGCTATATGAGGATAATGACATAGTGCATTTAAAGGATGATGAGGCCTTTGTTTGCTTAGATGCAGAAAACCGCCCGCCTAATTGGAGTTTAGGCTTAATGGATTTGTTTATCGGCAATGAAGCCCGCAAGGGAGAATTCATTGCGACTGATTATCTAATTCATGTAGGCGTACATATACTGCAAAACCAAACGGTTGCAAGAGGAGGAGCAATTGCCAAAAGAGAGGCAATTGAGAAGAATATTGCTGCTGGAATGGGCAAGTTTTTTCCAGATCTAATTGAAGAAGGAAGAGATATACAAGGCGCGGTTGCCGCATTGCAAGAAGGTGATAGGATGGTGTATATCCATACTAACGTTATCCTTAAAGGGAATGAGCACAAAGTAGCCCAAGCAGCTAAAAGTTATGCTGCAATTATGCGGCGGAATGGTTGGGGATTTGTTGCACCAAGATATGACCATCTAGCAATGATGCTCGCTAGTATGCCGATGGCATTGGTTGAAGAAGAGCGTGGAAGTTTTGGCAAGAAGGTCGCAGGAGTTGGCGTAGCTCTAGAGAATATTGGGCGCGGCAAGAAAACAGTTTCTGGTGAGACCAAGGCATTATTATCGATAGTCGGTGAGTATAAGGGCGATCTAAATGCGCCTGGGTTACTTTTAACTGGCAGAAGGGGGCAGCTTAAATTCTTTTCTCAGTTTGGCGGGGAATTAGCACCGCATTTAGCAATTGGCAGCAGTGAGGTTCTTGAAAACTATAATCTAATTGTTGTTGGTGTCTCAGGTTCTGGCAAGTCTGTGTTGATGGAGGAAACGATGCTGTCCACACTTGGAGTTGGCGGCAAGGTTTTTGTCTTTGACTATGGCAAGAGTTTTAAAAATCTATGCCAAGAACTTGGTGGAAATTATATTGAATTCAATCCGAGCAGTCCTGTTTCAATTAATCCGTTTACCTCTGTGCCAACTGGCAGCGATAGAATATCGGCCGAAGCAAGAGCTGACTTTTTGGCAAGCTTTCCTATCACTCTCGGTACTATGGCTGCGCCAAAATACGGTACTACTGATTTGCAGCAAACACTTTTAATGCAAGCACTTCGTGAATGCTGGGATGCAAAACAAATCGAGACGCAAATAGACGATATAGCGGATTGGTTATCAGCTCAAGAGAACTTGGTAGCGCAAGATCTGGGGCGGATGATGTTTAACTATACCAAAGACGGTGCTTATGGCAGTTTCTTTTCTGGGAAAGCAGAGCTAACGCTTAATGCAGACATTGTGGTTATTGAGACGGATCACCTGCGGAACTTCCCTGATTTAATGGCGGTAGTGACGCAGATCATGATCACCCATATTAACAATACCATGGCAAAGGGGAAGATAGATAAACCCAATCTAATTGTATTTGAAGAGATGGTCAAAACGATTAAAAATCCTTTAGCTTTAAAGTTTGTAGATGAAAGTATGAGAGTTGTGCGGAAATACAAAGCGTCCATAATAGTAGCTACCCAGTTATTGACCGATTTTGAAAAGCTGGGAGCTGAGGCAGCTAGTATTTTTGAGGGTGCTTCGTTTAAAATTATATTTAAACAGAATGCCGATACGCTAAGCAAAATGCGTAGTACGCCTCTTCTTAAGAGTTACGTAGAAACTGATGCTCAATATCGAAGAATGCGCTCTGTTGAATCGAAAAAAGGTGAGTATGGTGAATTTACTCTTTGGGCACCGAAAATAAACGGCGACATTTGTCGTCTTATAATAGACCCATTTACTTTACTGTTAATGAGTACTAATCCAAGCGATAAACAACTAATTGCCGACTATCGCGCTAATGGCATGAGTTTACAGGATGCGATTAATACTATTTTGGAGGTGCGTGGCCATGTGGCTTAAGAACGCCCTGTCAATTTTATCATTATTTATTTGTTTCGCAACAACTGTATCTGCGGCAGAAAGAAACGATGACAAAGTTACAATCGAGGATTATGGAGTTCGTGGGCATTTGTTCAACATTGCCGAGGATTCAATCCTGGAAGAGATTATGGCTAAGTTACAGATAGCGCAAAAGGATGGAACGCTAGAAAAGCTACAAACTGAGTTTACAAATAGGGTTAAAGAAAAAGTACTGCGTCCAAATCCTGTGGCCAATATCACCAAAGCAGCAAAGAGCAGAAGCTGGACTTATGATCCAACCTATACCCAAGACACAACTATTGTTGATGATAAGGGCAGAGTAATTGTGCCAGCTGGAACGACTGTTAATGCACTTGATAAATTAAAATGGGGTGAGCCATTGATCCTTATTGACGGTACGGATGATGAGCAGATCAAATGGGCGACAAAACAAGTCGGTAAAATTGTTCTAACCAATGGTGCGCCACAAACACTTGCAACATTATTAAAGAGAGCCGTGTTTTTTGATCAGGGAGGCCTGCTCTGTCACCGTTTTAAAATAGAATCAGTACCTGCAATAATAGAGCAGGAAGCTAAGTTGCTGCGTGTTAGGGAGATCAAAATATGAATCTATTCATCAGACCTTCATTACTAATAATGATTTTGTTACTAACTAGTCAGTCAGCAATTGCTAAAATTGGTTGTACTGGGCGATTTGTTAATCCTATTACAGATGTATGTTGGAGCTGTTTATTTCCCATCACAGTTTTGGGCGTTAAAATAGTGAATGGTGGTCCAGATACGGCCCCTCCTAAACTTCCTCTGCCACCAATTCCAGTATGTGCCTGCATGAGACCAGGTATTCCTGTGCCTGTGCCTGGTATCCCAATTGGTTTCTGGGAGCCTGCACGTTTGGTGGATGTAACTAAATCGCCTATGTGCATGGTCAGTTTAGGTGGAATATCGCTTGGAACTAGTCCGCAAAAAGGATTTAAAGAAGATGGAGATGGTGCGTTTTATCATGTGCATTGGTATGTCTACCCTGTTATTTATTGGTTAGAAATCCTACTTGATTTTGTTTGTCTGGAGATGGCTTCAGTTGATATTGCCTATATGACCGAATTTGATCCGTTATGGGGCGATGATGTTAAAGCGAGTATTCTCAATCCTGAAGCCTTATTATTTGCCAATCCTTTTGCTCAAGTTGCCTGTGTAGCTGATTGCGTTACGTCAAGCGTTGGCCTTTCTAATGATTATATGTTTTGGTGCGCTGGTTGTCAGGGTGGTATCTATCCATTTAGTGGTACTACATCGTATCACAATGGCGGTGTTGGCACGGCGCAACTCGTGGTTTCCAAGTTTATGGCTAAGATGCATAGGGAGCTAATGCTCTGGGGCTATTACGGCACAGCTGGTATGTGCGGCAAGTATCCGATGCCGATTATTAAAAAGAGTCAATATAGAATACAGATGACATATCCAATCCCGACAACTTCATGCAAGCGTATCGGTCAAACCGAAGTGCTGTGGCAAGCAGGTAGAGAATATCCTATTTGGGGTGAGGATTTTGGATTTTTAATTTGGCGCAAGCGTGATTGTTGTTTGTTTTAACAGGGGAATAGAACAGAAGAAATGAAAAAAATATATTTAATATTAGCAATGGTAATAGCTCTTAGTACTGCTGTAAATGCAGGTGGGTCAAACTATCAGAATAAAATCGAGGCAGGTACTTATGTATTTGTTTCATTCTCAATGAATGACGAATCTCTGCGGAGCTACTTTCTCGAAGCAGAAAAACACGGCGCAAAGTTGGTGGTTATAGGACTTATTGGCGATAAGAAAAGTCGCAATAGATTTGCCCAGATGAAAGCTAAGATGGAGCAAGTCCGCATTAATGTCGAGATTAATCCCAATTTGTTTGAGCAGCTAAATATAAAACAAGTGCCTGTTATTGCCTTCGTTAATAAAAGTGGCAGCGTTAAAAAGATTAGCGGTCATATCTCTTTAAGCAAGGCATTAGAAATTATGCAGACGGAGTATAAACAAAACTAAATGAAAATACTAATTAAGTTGATCTTTTTAATCGCGGTTACTATCTACTTCCAAGCTAAGGGAGGGGATGTAGCTATTGGTTTTAACAAAAGAGATACTTACGCGAATAAAACACAATTAGGCAACCCTGATAGTGCTGCAAAGTTTATTGATCCAAAGGGGGATGTTTCTCATCTTGGCAGTCTGAATGACAGCAGTTTAACGGGTAGGGGGACAGAAGAATTAAGAAGCAGTCCTATGGGTAAGATCTTGCAAAATGCTGAGGAGAAAAAGATTGATGCAGTCGAAAGATACAAGATCAACTCATCAAATGTGATGATAAAAAACTCTCTGGCAATTGAAGAAAATCCGATGGCCAAAACTGGGGGCAAAGGTCTTAGTGCAACCGAGCAAGTTAGCAGCGTTAAAGTCGAAAAAACCTGCACAGAAGGGGTGGATTTTAATGTAGATGTAGGCCTCGAATTAGTTTTAGAAGTGGAAGAGGAGGGGTATCTTGATTCTCCTGTACTTAAATCGATAGATATTCCTTATGCGGAAACTCCAGGGCATTGGTGGCAGAGGCGGGAATATAGCGAAGGGAATTTAAGTTTAAGAAGTGCAAGCGGATCAGGTTTTAGTTTTCAGTACGATACAATCATAAATTCTCCAGAGGTGCTAGGTCAAATTCAAGCAGCAATTGCCAAAAGAATTGAGGTAGATGGGATCGTGACTATTCCATCGCAAGATATTGTGCTGAATACTTGGGGTGGTTTTCGTAATGAGAAAATGCCTACAAAAAATGTAATATTTCCACCTGGCACGTCAAAAGGAAGTGGCAGCTCTTTGGGATACAAAATTAGTTCGTCAATAATTAAATTTCATTATAACTTACAAGGTGAGCTAAAGAGACTTATTGAAAAAGATGAATATTGGCAAGTGGCAACAGAAGGAATGGAGCAGCTTGCCGAGACAAATGAATGTTATGAAACAGGGCGAGTTTGTCTAAAAAGCGGAGTTAAAACCTTTTTAGAGAAATATGATGTTGTGCGTCCTTGTTGGTATGAGAAAATAAGTTATCGCTGTACTAGTGAGCCAAAAGACGGTTGCGCTCACTTGATTAAGCAGGGTTGTCAATTAAAAGACTCAGTTTGTGAGTATCAGGTTGGTAGCATATGTTTGAGGTGGAAACGTGATTATGTGTGTGGCGGCATTAAGAAAGAATTGTTTTACTCTCTTGCTGATTCGCCAATTTATTGTTTAGGCGGTGATTGTCACACTCCAGTACTCGAAGAAAATAGAGATTTTGCTAATGTTGCCTATCTTGCTGCTTTGAATGAAGCAAACAAGGATTGTGTCAAAGCTGGCGGTAGTGGCCTTTGCAAAGATCCAATAACGGTATTCCCTGGCCACGTTTCTGGATGCGAAAAAGCTGTTGTAGGTTTTGTGGATTGTTGTTCTTCAATGAAGGGTTGGGGCAAGAATGCTCATTTATGCAAATGTAGCGGAGAAGAACAGGGTTTAGCTTTAAAGCGTGATAAGGGGCTTTGTCATGAAGTAGGAATGTACTGTTCAAAAAAAGATCCTGTACTGGGTCAATGCTTGATAAAAAAAAGAAACTTCTGCTGTTTTAGTTCGAAGCTTGCACGGATATTTCATGAGCAGGGGAGAAAGCAGCTAGGTATTGACTGGGGTGCTCCAAGTAGCCCTAATTGTCGGCCATTTACGTTAGATGAATTAAAGAGTCTGGACTTTTCAAAATTTGATATGGAAGAGTTATTTGATGCGCTGCTTAGTAAAGGCAAGAGCAATGCAAATAAGAGCTTCCCCGTTTTAAGCCCTGGTGAAATCCCAGCGATTCAACAGGAACATATGGCTACCTCAACTGAAGAGAAAAGAGAAATCAGACGTAGAGCAGCAGAGGAAGAGGCAAGAAAAATAGAAGCAGAACGTTTAGCTAAACTGGAGGCGGAAAGATTAGAGAGAGAACGTATAGAGCGTGAAAGACTGGCCACAATAGCAATGCTAGAAAAAGAGAGGCTTGCGTCTTTAGAGAGGGAAAGACTGGCAGGGGTAGAAAGAGAACGAAAAAGAGTAGTTGATCAAAAGAGAGTAGCTAAGCAACGGGAAATTAATGCCACTCAAATAGAGTATGACAGAGCGAGTGCTGAATATGATAGATTCAGCCGCCTTTTAGAAAATGAAAAAAATTCCCTAGTACAGAACGACTTGAGTAGGCAGGCTAGGGCTTGGTATATACCGCTTTTAGCGGCTCATCATAAACTAATTACGTTAAAGCAGGAATTGGAGCAATTGAAATAATATGCAAAACAAAGCATTGATAATTTTATTTATCTTTTTTCAGCTTATAGCAGTGACTTCAAATGCAAAGGGTGCTGGTAGAGCAGTGCCCTTGGAGGGCTTTAACTGGTATAACGAAAAACCTGTACTTAAGAAGAAAAAACCAGACGATTCGTTGCCTAAAGCATCAAATGAGAAGCTTGAGGAACTACCAGAGTATGAGAAGAACATTCGGACTCTGCAAAAGAAGCATGAACAAGCTCATCGCCAAGCTTTAGACAATCCCACTCCAGAGCATTTACTGGCGGAACTTAAATTAGAAAAAGAAATGATCAACAAGTCGCGAATCTACGGTGAGAAAAGAGTTGCGGTAGCAATGCTAGATAGTCAGTTCACCAATATGAAGCAGCATAGCAATGTGATGCACAGAAGAGTAGAGGAGCAAGTTGAAGCGGCCCAAATGGCCAAGAAATTAGCTAAGTTAAGCAATGATTGGGGTTTAGTGCTGCAAGTACAAGAAGAGTGTCCGCATTGTCATGCATTTGCACCCATAGTGCTGGAATTTGCCAAAACGCATGGCTTTGAACTATTGGCAGCTACAGATGATGGTAGAGATTTTTATGGAATAGAGGGGGTTTTAGATGCTGGCAAAATGGTAATGTTTAATCCAAAACGCGAAACGCCAATATTGTATTTGTTAAAAAATGACGGCACGGAGGTGATACCGATTTCCCGAGGTATTAATAGTGACGATCAAATTATCAGTAATATCATGAATATCGATAAGTATTTAAGGAGGTTATTTTGACAATATTTGCTCAAAAGATAATGAAGTTGATATTACTCTTTGGCATGTTATGCGGTGCAAGTCAGGCTACAGCATTTGGGTTAAAAGATATATACAAGAATCTGCATATTAACACTACAACTCCTGGCAATTATCAGGATGCGGCGGCAGGTTGGTATAGCGGTGGGAGTTCTGTAGTGAGAACAAAAAATACCGCCTTTCAACCGCTAGGAATGAGTCCCCCTTCTTTAAGAACTGGTTGTAGTGGTATTGATGCTTTTGCAGGTTCATTCTCAATGATGGCGGGCGGAGAACTAGTGGCTTTGGCAGAGAATTTAGGATCACAAGCGGCAGTCTATGGTTTTCACTTAGGAATGAAGACGTATGCTCCTCAGATCGAGCAAGCATTGAAAGATCTGCGCAACCTATCAATGACTATTAATCAATTCGGTATTGGCCACTGTAAAGCTGTTCAGGCAGGGTTTGCCGCAGCTTTGCCAAAAAACACGGCCATGTATGAAACCGTATGTGAGGAAATGGCCTCGAGCGGCGCGGTAGATCTTGGAGGTCAACGTAAGAAATGCCGTGACCACGGGGCGCAGCAAGCGGCAGTTGCAAAATTGGGTGATGCTGATCCAACATTATTGCTGGATAATTATAATATGTTTGTCAAAGCTGCTACTGCTGCTGGCATACCACCTGAACTACATGCCCCATTAATGTCGATGACGGGTACTATTGTGGTTAAAGATGGCGTGATGATTCCCTATCCTTCGCTTGCCAGTGATAAACAAAGTTTGGATATCCATATTAACGGCGGTGCGGGTGCTAGTATGTATACTTGCAATGACGCGGCTTGCTTAACAATAACTGTCAATAATAGTGTGACCATAACTGCCGAAGAGTCATATGCTGGTATGGCTAGAGCTAGACTTGATGCTTTAAAAATGAAAATGCAAGCTCAAACAGAAGAGTTTTCAGAAGCCGATAAAGGGTTTCTTGATTCGCTTGGTAATAGTTTTCCAATATTTGATCATATGACACTTGAGTTGGTTTCAGGTTCATCAATACTGGATGGATCAAGTCAGGTCGTTGCTCGTCATATGTTGTTATCACATATAAGTTTCACTGCCAAAGATATTAAAAAAGGAACGATTGCTCTTAGAGGCAAAAAGCAACCTTTTGAACAATATTTGGCCGAATACGAGAAATCACTAAATGCTCTTTTAACGTTTGCAGGCTTAGAGTGGGGCACAGTAATGACTGATTCAGATCGTATTAACAGAAGAGCCGAACAAATAGAAAAGCATGTTATTGCTAGGGAGAGAGGATAATGGAATACCCAATATATACATATGGTGGTGGTGATTTGCTTGTAGCTGTATTTAATGCTATAGCGATGATTTTTAAATCAGATAGTACTTATCTTACGCCAGTTGGCACAATGGCAATGACCCTTGGTGGTGTATATATTGGCATTAAGGCAATCTTTAAGGGTGACATTGGTTTATTAGGTAAGAGCTGGATGATCCCGTCAATGATAGCATTTGTGCTTTTATTCTCACCCAAGACTACCGTGTGGATTAAAGATGAAGTGGCACTTAGCGCGCCAGTAAAAATAGATAATATACCTTTTGGCATATCATTTTTTACCTCCCTATCTTCAGTGGTATCACATCATCTGTCAAAACTAATGGAAGAAACTCTAATGCCAGTTTCGACAGCTGGTGCAACACAAACTGGTATATTATACGGAGCAAAGGCAGTAGCTAAGCTAAGAGACGTGCAGATACAAGATCCGATAATGTTGCAGAATACCAAAGAGTATTTACGTCAATGTTATATGAAGCCGTATGTTGTCGGCAATTTTGGCGGTCATAAGTACGCGGCACTTAAAGCTACGGATATCTTAGCTTTCTTGGATGAAAACCCTGCTAAATGTTTCGGTATTAAGCCAACAAATCGTGATGGTTCGATCGGTAAGTTCATGACTTGCGCCGAAGCTGGCAAAATGGTTAAGAAAGAGGTAGAAGCTCATAGCAAAGATCCATTATTGTTGAGCAAATTTGGTGCGGTTCTTGGTTTATCTACCACTAATCAAGGCTTAATGACCAAACGTATTAAGTCGATGACTAGTGATACACTGGGCTATCTTGATCAGAGTCAGCTAGACGTGAATGAGTGGATGAAGCAATCGATGATTCTAAACGCTAACCGTGAATCATATGATGATTGGCGGCAGAAGGTAGGTCATCCAAGAGTATTCCCAGAGCTGGTGAAGATGCAGGCAACTCGCGGTATGTTCCATCAGGCTCTTGGCTCTATTGTTGGAGCAGAGATGGCCGAGGCGATGATCCCTGCCGCAGCGCAACCTGTTATGCTGGCATTAGTGGTGTTGTCGTTTGTTATAATTTTGCCTTTTGCATTATTGCCTGGAGGATGGACATATATTGTTACTGGCGCAAAGTTAATGATTTGGGTATGTAGTTGGCCATTATTCTATACCATCATTCATGCAATAGCGATGATCCAGATCAAGGATGCTGTTGGTGGTTGGGGCGAGGAAGGTTTAAGTTTGCTTGGCCAAGGAGGTTTTACGGAGTTGATTCTCATGAAATATGCAGCAGCGCAATCACAAATCTCGGCTGTGCCAATCATTAGTTTTGCCATTGTGTTTGGCAGTCCATATGCACTATCAAGTATTGCAGGAGCGGTAGCTAGTGTTGCATCTGCAACCTCTATCGGCGCAAGCATGGCAGACGCGAATCTATCTATGGCGCAAAGATCGTATAACACTCTGAGCCGAAATCAGGAGAATTACACCCCTAATCTGACTATGGGTGGTGGTGCTATTGATGATGGTGAGGTAAGAGTTCAGACCGATGGCAGCGGTGGTCAGTATATTGATGAGCGCGTAGATAATTTAGCCAATAACTATAAAGCTACTGATAATGTGACAAGTGGTTACTCGGCTAATTTAACCAACTCTAAAAGTCTTATGGGTAGTACGACTGATAGGGAAAGTAGTCTAATTAGCATCTCTGACTCTGAGACCGTAGACGTTGCTAAAAATATTGCCAACGGTACTACTCATGCTGCTGGTATTAGCACCACCTCTATGGCAAGTATTAACAAAAGGCATGGTGTCAGTGGGTCAACTAGTACAAGCGACAGTGCGGGCGAATCAAGCTCTACTGGTACAAGTGCTCATCTGGATGCTAAAATTCCTGGGGTTATTAGTGGAGTCACAGGTATAGGCGGAGGAACAAGCACTAGTGCCTCAAATAGCAAGGATGTGAGGCATGATATGACTGCTAAGGAGCAGCAGGAATACTCCAAGGCTATGGAGGAGGTAAGAACTGCGGCTAGAACTGGCGGACTAACCAGTACCAATAGTGAAGATATTCGTTTGAACAAGTCGTTTGCTAGTAACTTAAGCAAATTGGATCAGATCGGTCATGAAAAAGCTAAAATCCAACAAGATATTGATACCTTTAGCCGTCAATTAACCTATGCCCAAACTCATGCGGGGACAATTGATCGCAATGCCAATGATCTGGTCATGAAAGAAGTGATGCATAAACATCCAGAGCTGCGTAGCAAAGAACAGGCAGTGCGCTGGATGAATACGCACCGAGCCGAGGCAGACGCTATAGCAATGCCGATTATCAGCAGTTATGACCCTTTTGCTGGTAGTTCAAAACATATAGATTCTGCTACTGCTGGGAAAAGAGCAGCTGATTTGACTCGAAATACTCAAAACGTTGGCAATATGGAAATTGCAACTGAGGATAGCTTGCAAGACCAGCATGCAAAAAACACGACAAAAGTGCAGGAACGTGCCGTTGTTAAGGATGCCACAGGTATAGAAAAACCACTGGATCAAGTGGTAAATGATGGGATTAAAAATAGTAATCTTGGGTATAATAAAGGTGTGGGTGAAGTATTTAATGATAATCTTACCCCAGAGGAAAAAATCACAAAGGCAGAAGTGGAGCAAGGAAAGATAGATTACTCAAAAACTCAAAATGAAGTAAATGAAAAGAGAGCCAACACTCCAAAATCAACTATATATCGTGCTGGCGAAGAGGCCGCTACTAATTTGGGGTTTAGTGATAGAGCGATCCAAGATAAGAAGATCACTATGCCTGGGTTTAAAAAATAAAATAGGAAGAAGCAATTTTTTGTTGCGTACTTGTTTAAGTACAAGTATAATAGAAGATATATAAAATTAGTAACAAATATGGATATTGTAAATTATTCTTCTCTAAGAAATAATCTAGCGAGTGTACTGGATAAAGTTAACGAAGATCATGCGCCTGTAGTGATTACAAGGCAAAATGGTAAAGCTGCTGTTATTATCTCATTAGAAGATTTTAAATCTTATGAAGAAACATTTTATTTAATGGCAAGCCCTAAGAATGCTAGCCGTTTACAAACAGCTATTTCAGAAGTGGAAGCAGGTAAAACAGTACAGCATGATTTAATCAAAAAATGATAATAGCTTGGGCAGAAAAGGCGTGGGAAGATTATCTATATTGGCAGGCTACCGACAAGAAAATCTTACAACGCATTAATTCGTTAATTAAAGATATAAAAAGGAATCCTTTTAGCGGTATAGGAGACCCTGAGCCTTTAAAACACGATTGGTCAGGGTATTGGTCTCGTAGAGTTGATCGAGAACACCGACTTGTATACAAACATACTGAGAAAACAGTGACTATAGTTCAATGTCGTTACCATTATTAAATCAATAAATAATTTAATTTGAGATGAATATTATGAAAACACAAATAACAGAACAAGGATCAATAGAACAGTTTTTAATACGTTATAAGAAATGGTTTATAGCGGCTTTAGGCTTACACATGATCCCTGGGTTAATATTTTTTAGTACTGTTATAGGAATAATAGTTTATGGCTATGTCGGTAGTGATATTCGTTGGCATTCCTACAGACCTCATATAGAGGCGGGTTATGGGGCAGGCCTAAGGGATGGGAATAAGGATAGGGGGAGTTTACCACGCAGGACGGACTATCTTGACGCTACCCCATGGGAACAATATAAAATGGAAACCACTCGTATCCAAGAACGAGCTGCAAAAGAAAGGGATGAGTATCTAGCTCAATTTCCAGAAAACGAAAGAGGGGCTAAGCGTGCTGAAATGAGTGCTCAAGATATTAAGTTACCTCTAGAGTTAGAGTTGGAAAAAAGGTTTAGGCACGGCAGAGATTTTTATACTGATTATGTGGCCAAGAAAATAAAACGTGAGGATTATGCAAACGATAAGGAGCATATAGAAGCCATGCAAACAGAAGGTTGGAAACTTGGCTATGCATACGGTTATGGGAAAGGGTGGTTCTTTAATGCAAGCAGCAGTAGTGATTATCATTGGTAATAAAAAATAAAGTCTGAAATACAGAGCATAGTTATGTCAAAACAATATCATTTTTCAACAAAAGTTATGTGGCAACTTAAGGCTTCTATCCTAATTATTTGCTTATTTTGGGTAGGCAATAATGCCTTTGCTGCTAGTGATCAAGTGAGTTGTCGAATAGAGCAATTAATTCAAATGACTGAGCGGCAATATGGTATTCCAAGTGGTTTGCTTGTTGCTATTGCTCAAGTAGAATCGGGAATGAATGTACATGCAATAAATGTAGCTGGTAAGTCTATAATTGCCTCTAACAGTCATGAGGCATTTAGCTTAATTGATGATGCGCGTGATAATGGTATTAGCAACATTGATGTAGGAGTAATGCAGATCAATTACCGTTGGCATGCTAATGGTTTTGCTAGTACTCAAGAAATGCTTAATCCGAAGAGAAATATTGAATACGCAGCTAAGTTGCTTAAATCCTTGAAAGTCAGGCATGGTAATTGGTACGAAGCAGTCAAGTACTACCATTCGGCCAAGCCAGAACATCATAAAAAATACTCTCGCAAAGTAGTAATGCAGTGGGGACTGAAGTATGTATCACTTAGTACAGGTGTAATAATTAACCAGAATGTATAATTCTATCAAATCAACAATATTAAACAAACATGAGGATATTAAAATGCAAAACAAAACATGTCTCAATACCTACAAAGTAATTAGTAAAATATTAAATACTCCGTTTAACTGGAGCTTAATATTAATGACTATAATAATATGGGCTTTTTCGGGTAACTGGTTTTCTTACTCCACTAACCAAAACTTTGACATGTTAATATACTCTCAAGACTCTATAAAGCTACTCAGCTTAGCTGCAATAATTTTTGGTCTTCTAAAGCAATCATCAGAAAAAACGGTAGGCGCAAATAGCATGCTAAAACTTGGCATCATAAGCTATGTTGTATCTTTCTTTTCAGTTTTGGCAATGAAGACTATCGGCTATTCATTCTTGCTAGGAATTTGGGTATTTCAACCATTGAGTATTTTCCTATTTCTAATGATAATTCAACAGATGTGGGAGATAGCAAATACACAAGGGGTTAGAGAAATGAGTACCAAAAATAACAAAAAGTAAGAACTGTAAATAATGACAAAAGAACTAGATAATAACAATTACGCTGCATTGATACAAACGCTTAAAACTGAAATCAGTCAGGCGCGAATAAGAGCACATTTATCTGTAAACAAAGAAATGATCTCTCTTTATTGGCGTATTGGTAACCAAATACTCGAGCGTCAAGATAAGGAGGGTTGGGGAACTAAGGTTATTGAGAACATCTCAAATGACTTGCGTAAAGAGTTTCCTGAAATGAAAGGATTAAGTGCTAGAAACCTTGTCTATATGCAGACTTTTGCTAAAGCTTATTTAGATTTTCCAATTACGCAAGCGGCACTTGCGCAAATTACTTGGTATCACAATATAACTCTTTTAGATAAGATAAAAGATTATGAAGAAAGAATTTGGTACGCTAAAGAAACTGCTAAAAATGGTTGGTCTAGAAATGTAATGGTGGCACAAATTCAGACTGGTTTGTACAATCGACAAGGCAAGAGCCTAAACAACTTCAAAAGCACTCTGCCAGCAGCTCAATCAGACTTAGCTCAAAGTATAATTAAAGATCCATACAATTTAGAATTTCTTGATATTCAAGGAAAGATTCATGAGCGAGAGTTAGAAGGAAAACTCATAGATCATATCAGGAACTTTCTACTGGAATTAGGGCAGGGCTTCGCCTTTATTGGCAATCAATATCATATAGAACTTGAGGGTGAGGATTATTATCTTGATCTGCTATTCTATCATGTAAAGCTTAAATGCTACGTTGTGGTAGAGCTTAAAACTGGCAAATTCAAGCCAGAGCATGCAGGCAAGATGAATTTCTACCTAAACCTGATGGATAGACAAGTTAAAGACAAGTCTGACAATCCAACGATCGGCCTTATTCTTTGCGAAGATAAGAAAGGTATCACTGTTGAATATGCGATTGAGGGTATTAATAAGCCTATGGGAGTATCTCAATTTAAACTGACTGAAAAATTACCAGAGCAACTAAAACAGTATTTACCAACTGCTAAAGAACTAACCAAACTTGTGGAAGACAAATAATCATGAGCAGAGCAAGCAACAGTAACTTTACCCGCGGGGCACAATTATGGGCGCATAACATCCGCATGATCTTACAAGGATTGCGGAACGTATGTATTTTTGGTCTGGTATTTGTTCTCGGGGTTTTGGCTGTACGCATTAGTCAGTATATGAATTTTTCTACCTTTTATTATTTTTTGATTGAGCGTTATGTACAGTTTAAACTTGCCGTTGGTGCGTTTTTCTATGGCAAGGGTAAAATCGGGATAACTTTTTATTCCCTCGAGCAAGGAAGATTTATTTTTAGGAACGCACAGGATTTTGAATACAAATTTTGGCACGTGACTGAGCATGGCTTAGTCATTAGGAGATTTTTGCTATGGGTAGTGGGGCACGCATTGATTGAGGTATTATTGGCATTTGTTGTTGGAAGCACAATGAGTTTACTGTATTTCAGCTACAGAGGGCGCAATATAATAGGCACTATGAAACTACGCGGTAGTGAACTGGTTAGCGTTCCTCAGCTTAGGAGGCTACTAAAGAAAGCAAGGCATGCTTCAAAAATTCAAATAAGCGGCCTGCCGATTGTAAAGGATTCAGAAACTCAGCATATCCTACTAACTGGTACTACTGGTACTGGGAAAACCAATATGCTCAATGAATTGCTACCGCAAATTAGACTAAGACAAAATAGGGCTATTATTTTTGATGTTACTGGTGAGTTTGTTGATCGGTTCTTTAATCCTGCAACGGATATTATACTAAACCCATTGAGGGATAATAGTGTTGATTGGCTACCTTGGAACGACTGCCATACTGATGAGGAATACAATAACTTGGCAGCTGCCTTTGTTGATGGTGAAAGCATTACTTCTGACCGCTATTGGGAAGACGCAGCGCGCAAAGTGCTATCTGAAGCTTTTAAGAAAGAAAAGGACAACAGAAGTATCGAATCCTTACTTGATGTTATCGGTAAAATACCACTACATGAATTTTCTGAATATTTTGCTGATACATTTGCAGCAGCTTTTGTGTCTAAGGAGGCAGAGAAAGGTACGGCATCTGTCAGAGCGACACTGCTTAACAAGATAGAACGTTTAAAGCATTTGAAGGATGGTGGCCAGTTCTCAATTAAGAATTGGGTTAATGGTGGTGGTACAGGTTGGTTGTTCATTAATTCCAAACCAAATGAGCTAGACACTTTAAGGCCGCTAATCTCTGCTTGGGCTAATATCGCTATTAACGGTATGCTTGATCGCCCGCATTCTGGCAAAAATGAAAAAATGTGGTTTGTAATGGACGAGCTACCTGCTATACAAAAAATACCTTCTCTTGCTATGGTACTCGCTCAAGGTAGAAAATACGGGGCTTGTTTGGTAGCAGGTATTCAGAACATTGCTCAACTAGATCGAATATATGGACATGACGGTTCAAAAGAGTTACTCGACCTATTTCGTACAAGATTCTTTTTTGCTGTTAGTGATAATCATATAGCTGAATATGCTTCGAAGTCACTTGGCGAGATTGAGATTGACGAAACTAAGGAAAGCCTTTCTTATGGTTCAAACACTATGCGTGATGGAGTTAATATCAATTCTGCCGAGAAGATCAAAAGATTAGTGCTGCCCGATGAGGTTAAAAACCTTCCGCCCTTAACATGCTATGTCAAACTTTGCGGAGAATATCCTATCACAAAATTAAAGATGGAACTGCAAGTACAGGGCAGCGTGCCGATGGGTAGCTATAAACTATTCAATTACTTTGTCAAAAATAAGCAAGAAGGTAAAGTACTTGAGATTCAGCACGAGACTGTTGTAGCTACTTCTAGTGCTAATGATAATACCTATCAACACAAGATTCATAATATTGAAGATAAGGGTATATCGCCGAGAAATTCAAAAATTTCTATGGCAAAGCGTGAGATACAGGAAAAGCTTGAATCTGTGGCAGCAGAAACACCAATCAACAACCCAAGCGAGCTAACAAAAAAAGATTTAATCGCAAAATTAAAGGACTAAAGGAGTAAATAATGTCAGCTACTGAATTAATTATATCCCTCGAAGAAGACAAGATTTCTTTGTTAGATGGATCGCATTTATTGCTGGACTTTAGCCATGATGAGCTAAGAAAATTGCAGAATGCTTTAATGTTAAGCTCCTCTCTAGAATCAATAGAATTAGAGAATATTCGGATCAGCGAACCTTTATGGCAACTATTAGGTGAGGCTCTGGCTTTCAACAACTCAGTCAAAAGTTTTAAATTGAGTAATACGTTAATGCGGGACGATGATATTGAGGCATTAGAAAAAATCATTTTCTTTAATACTAGCATTGAGCGATTAACAATATCCAATCACAAAAATGGCAATAATATTGTAGCTAAAATCGGCAAATCTATTGCCACAAATAGTAAGTTACAGCAATTAATTTTAACCAATAATGGTTTGAAAAATTCAGGGATTGAAGCAGTGTCGCAAATTATCCTTCATAACAAAACGATAGTTGATATAAATTTAAGTCACCAAAAGCTTAGTATTAACTCTTTAAAAGATATATCTACTTCTTTGTCTAAAAATTTAACATTAATATCGTTAAATTTAGATAATACATGTCTTGAATTGCCTGCTTTAGAACAGTTAGCAGATGGATTAGTTGGGAATAAAAGCTTAACTATCCTTACTTTGGCTTATAATAGCCTTTGTAGACAAACAATTGTGCCGCTGATCACGTTATTAACAGAAGCTCATGTTATACAAAACATAAACTTAAATAATAATGAGTTAGACCATTATTTTGCAGCTCTATTTGCCAAAACATTTGAGTTAAATCCTCAACTTAATTCCCTTGATTTAAGCAACAACAACCTTGGCAATCTTGGTTTAACGATGATAGCTAGATACATAGGACACCTAGAATCGTTATCAAAATTAAATCTTGCCAATAATGATGCAACTGAACTTGGTCTATATTTCGTAAACGATGCTCTAAAATCTTTTGGGAAACCTGATGATTTTCAGATATAGCAATTTATTAGCAGCAAATGATCAAGATTATTCTTTTAATGGTCCCGTGTGGAAGAAGACCCAAAAATGTTGATTTGGATTTTAGAGTTGTTGTGGAGCACCAATTTGCACGTTAATGAGGTGGTTAGTTTTAAAGCGGCATAATGCTTATTATACGATTAGATTTTCTAGAGTATAAATACGTAAAACATGATCATCCTAAAGGGATAAAGCATTTAAGTAAGATAAACTTATTGCAGGATATTTTCTATAACAGAGAAGAAATTGACAGAAATTTGGAGTTCTAGTTCGCTTTTGCCCCGTTTCTGTAATTTAAGCCAATAACCCTCTTTTTTGCCTCTTTAGCTTATTTCTCTCTATCAAAATCATGTCCCTTGACTTGCTGAATCTGTACCACTTGTCGTTGTTTTTCTATCTCTTGTCCAATGTCAGATTTTGGGGCGATATATTTCATCACATTTTCATCTTTGCCAATAGCAGCAAGATAGTCTGATTTCTCACGATATCTACCATCCAAAAACTCAACTGGCTGATTCTTGTAGATATTGATCAAGTCTTTTCTAATTCCAGCTTGCACATTATTTGTACATGCCGTATCTGTATGGCGAACTAAGGCGTTGATACCTTTATCTTTAAATAGAGTTAGACCGTCTCTTAACTCCTTAGATTGCCCAAAACGCTGCAAATTATCAATATTTTCTTTAAACAATTGACGCTCTGGCGGGTTACCCTTAAATTCCTCAAGAGTTTTATTGACGTCTCTTTGGTTAGCATAATCAAGCAAGTCGTTGTTTTTAACAAAAGAGCGATCAAAGACACGTCCTTTGGATAGAGCAGCGTCTACGTATTTCATTATGATCTTATCTTTAGATGCTTCTGCAATGTAGGCCTCGCCTTTAAGTTTATCTCGTGAATTTAAAATATCGGATTGGCTTCCTAGATGACTTAATACTCGCTCAATATTTGTCTCTTTAGCAACGCTAACCGCTTTTTCAAGCCCCTGTTGTTCATAGGTTTTTAAAGCAGCTTCCATTCCAAGTTTAGAAAAACGATACAATGACTGCATTTCTTCTTTGAACTCCTGGGATTGTTCTGGGTGCTTATGGCTATGCTCCTCGGCAATTTCATAGACTTTTAAACGATTAGTAAGATGCTCTAATGGCCTTCTCTCAACAGTATCCTTTAAATACGGAGCTAATTCTTGATATTTTATTTTATTATTTTTTAGCAACTTAATCGTATCTTCTTCCTTCCCTAGTTTATCGCATGTATCAACTCTGGCTTCATCTAGATGGCTAGTACTTTGTGCATGTCTTTGGCAATCATTGAACATATTCTTGGCAGTTAGGGCAATATCATTCGATTTCTGTATTGTTTTGAATAGGTTCTTTTCTGGTACGATATCGTGCTTAACGAGGAAACTTCTCTCTCTAACCAATGATTCTGTAACTTGCGGATCAGTGTTAAGTTTGCGCTCAGCTAGTTTGTCAAAGATTGCTGGTGATTCCTTAGCTAGCTTATGAGCTAACTGTTGTTCCTTCACTAACAGCGGTAATAATTCCTCAAACGTCTTGGCTTGGGCTTTTTCCTTATTCAGCTCGTCAAACTCTCCATTAATCCGCACTTGATACAACGCTGTTTCCGTGATTTTGGTCAGCGCGCCCCTAAATGCATTCTGTATTTCCTTTTCTCCTTCGCCCGTAGTATTTTGCTGCAATACGTCATTAAAGTCGCCTGGCTTTTCTGGACGGACAATTTCTACAAGCGCACCTTTGCTTTGTAGCTCTTCTTGAGCCGTATCTATGGTTTTAGACGTAACTGCATGCTGACCATCATTGTCAGCAGCGATAATGATTTTCTCCCCAGCTACTGCTTGATAATTCTTAATGTTGCTAATGCCAAGTGAACAAAGCACTTTTACTTGTATCTCTTTGTTATTTGGGTCATTAGCTAAGGCTTGTTTTACTGATAAGGCCGTCTCTAATCCTTCAGCAATTATAGTTACATTAACTTTACCCTTTGATGCATTCTCTCCCCTACCCACTTCTACAAATGAACCAGCTATTTTGCCAAACGATCTCTTGGCTATATCCACATCCGCCTTGCCACCTGTGCGCTTATCAAGTAATATCTGCTGTCCGCCTGTAATTACGCCTTGTTCATTCCTAGCAAAGGCAACTATTGCAGACAAATACTGGCCTTGATTTTTTATACCAGTTGTCTTGATATCAACCCCAACCTCACATGTGATACCTCGTCTTTGAGTAAGATAACGATGGGCTACTGATCTATCGCCGATATCCTTAGCTCGATCATGCAAGTTAGTCACAAACATTTCCTTTGCTTTAGTCGCTCTCTCCTCTGCTTGTCTTTCCTTAATATATTTTTTAGTTAAATCGCTGTTGTTATGATCATGTACTAGCTTTAAGCTACCACCTGCATCCAGTCTTTGCATACCACATTCACGCCTTAAATATTCAGCTGCCGCCTTAAAATCACAAGCTTGCTTTTCTTGCACAAGAGCAAAGATATCTCCGCCCGTGCTACTGCTAAAATCATACCACGTACCCATACGCTCACCACTAATGCGTACAGCAAGCTTTCCATGCTCACCAAATCTTAAGGTCTTCCCATTTGATAACTTCTTGTTTGGTTCACCAAGCAAGCCACGTGCTATCTGCTCCGCTTTAAATCTAACTACATTACGTAATTGCTCCGATTCGTTATCCCATACTGTTTTTCGCTGCAAATTCTTCGCTGCGTTTCGTGCATAATCAGCATTCGCATAAAAACGCTGTTTGGCCGATTGACTGGATTTATTAACGCTAAGAACAGTATCAACATTAGCTATATGGCCAGGATTATAAACACTTCCCTCAGTTTTCACCTGTATATTATTAATGTTATTAGCTGACATTACATTTTCACCAACCGCAATTTTCTCTTGTACATGAATCACAGTTGATGCTTCTTCTTGCCCCATCATCATATCTGCACCTATAGCATCCAGCACCGCCTCAACTCTCTCAGGTACTACCTGTGGTGGTTTGTACTCATAATACTCACTTTTTGGTAAATATTTGTCTGCAAGTGTAATTAGTTGCTTAGCGGTGAAGTCAACTGCCCCCTCAACCATCCTGCCAAAAAAGCCTTTGTTTTTCTCATACTCATTATTTAATTCTTGTTTTGCTAAATCAGCTTTCGTCAAATAGCTTAAACTACTGCCTATCTCTGGATCATGACTTAACTGCTTAACTAAATGCGCAGTACTTATAGTCGACTGATTATTGATATACAGCTTTAACTCATTAACGTGCCGTGATAACGCTACATAGCTATTGCGTACTCCCGCAAAGCCATCATGAAAAACAAATACATCACGAATTGATGCCCCTTGCGCCTTAAATACCGTGGTTGCATAACCATGCCTAAAGCCACTATAACTACTTGGAGAAAATGATATCTCTTTATTATCCTTACTACTTTTATCTTCATTCTCTAAACGCAATACAAACTTATCCTTTGATACAGCGACTAATTGGGCTAAGTCACCATTGGTCAAACCTAGCTCTTTGTTAGTTTGCTTAATTAAAATACGATCGCCTTGCATATAATGATGACCACCAACAGCTATTTCCGCGCCTAAAAGTACACCTTCAACTTTTAAATACTGCCTTGCCCCATGATTAAGCGCATCCACATCTTTATTCTTCACGGCTATAATCAGTCTATCAGCAATCTTTTCTTCGCTTTTACTCCAGTGGGATAGTAAGTTTTGCATGGATTCATTAGCATTACTAGCTACTAAAAGACGATTCTGTGCCTGTAATATACCGACGCCAGTAGCCACTTCTCCCCTAGAAAATGCCATCGCAACACTCTTGCCCCAATCCGACTTCTGCCGCTGAATATCCAGTAACGTTGTAGAGCCATAGCTGCTAGCATATACCTCATACATCCCACCACGCTGCACCGAGGCTAACTGCCTCTCATCGCCCGCAAGTATAACGTTACATTTTCTAGTTGCAGCAACTCGCATTAGCTCATGATAATCTTCATTACCGACCATACCCGCTTCATCTACAACAAGAAGACTATATTTAGGTAACTCAAACCTTCCATGACGAAGCTTAAATAACATCCCCTTAACTGTATCATTCTGATCAAAGTCAGGCTTTTTAGCCAACTCTTCCCTAGCCTTATGAGTCGGAGCAAGACCAATCACATTAACCCCGCAAGACTTAGCAATAGTGGCAACTTGGCCAAGCACATGTGATTTACCGCTGCCCGCTCTACCTCTAACTATCCGCACCCCAGACTCATCCATCAACAGATGCGATAATGCCAGTTTCTGCTCCGAAGAGAACGAGCCTGGCACAGATTCAATTAATCTATTGGCGTTATCAACCGCCTTTAATCCACCCATCGCAATCACATTCTTACCAGATGCCACATAGCTACTTAGGCGCAGTAGCTTCTCTTCTTCTTCCCGAATTTCTACAGTAGTATAATAGCCCGTATTCTTACCCTGCTCATCGTGCAATTCAAGTAGCGATTTGCTAGCTAAAGCATCCTCTACTAGACGCTCTCTTGCCTCTAAATCAGGTATAAACTTCACCGCTCTTTTTAAATCACCCACGTTAAATACACTCATATGATGAGTGACTTTCTCAAGTAATCTTTGACCAGAATTTAAATGCTCTATATTGGCAATACGTCTATCTTCGTTTCTCTCTACTGCTTGATTCATCACACTACGCAGACGCACAGGGCCGATATGTTCTTGTGTAAGTTCTCCTGGTAAATCTACTCGGTTAGGCATACCTCGCGCTTTATAATCATCATTTTGTACATCCCTCCACATAACACCATTATCAAATTCTTCCTTATCTATTACTAAATTATTTCGAATTTGCGGCCATATATCTCTAGCTTTCTTTGTTTCAAATCCAAGCCCTGTATCTAAAAATCTACGAAGTGTAACAAGGCCATGACAGTGCCAATTCTTATTTTGATCATCTGGTTTATGAATATCGATTTGAACTCCTAAACCTTCTTTAATCCACCCTTTAAGTTCTATGTACTTGTATATCTGTGCCTTATATATCTCCATAGTCATTGGATCATTTGGATCTAGATCTTTATCTAATGCCAAAAGAAATTCTGCATACAACTGGCTATTACCCTTTCTCTCCATCCTCTCAACTTCATTTGATAATACAGAGATATCTTTAAACTTTTTATCTACATGATCTGGTAACAATACTTCGTGGTAAACATTTCCATCTCGTTTAGTATAATCAAATACTTCACCCGTTCTTTCATCTACTACTATGCTTCTTGCGTTATATGCACTACTGTTACATGCACTAGCTCCTTTACTTCTACTTACGAATTCTATTCTTGCAAAAGCAATTGCCATAACAATATATTAAATATTAAAATCATAAACGCATTAAACTTATTTATATTACAAGTATCACTTTGAAAAAGCAAGCCAATTTATTGGCATGTTGCGTATATCAACTATTCTAGCGAATGAGTTGTCATAACTTTATTACATATCAGGACTAATAACAAGGTATGTTACCTAATAACAGATCATTTATAATATATTTGTGGTATGGTAGGCAGCGGGGTTATTTATGCAAGTAGCTGTAATAATTATATAAAGCATGTAAGTACCGCCATAGTGGCAATAGTTTCTATAACAATAAATCTTTAAGGAAATTCATTATGCAAGGAGTAGAAGAACAAAAACTAAAACTTGAACAAAAAAAAGCAAGAATGGCTATAGAAGAAACTAAGCTAAAACTTAAAGAGAGAAAAATGCGCACTCGTTTCTTAATCGAAAAAGGTGGGTTAATTACTAAAGCTGGATTAGATTATTTGCCAACTAATGCTTTATACGGAGCACTACTTTCTATAAAAAAGGATTTAGAAACTAATCACAATCTTATACCTAATTGGATAATAAATGGTAATGCTGCTTTTAATGCCGAAAAGAAAGAAACAGATGCCGTTATATTAAAATTTGGTGACGCCCCTAACTCAGATATTATAGGATTCCTTCGCTCTTACGGACTACGCTTTAATAGATTTAGAAATGAATGGTACGGCAATGTTATTAATCTTGATGACTTAAAAACTAAATTAGGGAAAATTCAGTACAACCTAGAAATTATTGACAAGTTATAATAATGGCTATTAAATATTAGAGGTTTCATTATGAACACATTTGAATTTATAGAATATTCGGCAAAACGATACGGAATCGATGATAGCGTTGCTGAAACTATGGTTGATATGTTTTGCTCTTGTTTACAAGAATTAATAGGAGCTGGTCAAGTTGTAGAAATTCAAGGTGTCGGTACATTCGAGGGCGTTCCTATATTTCCCAATGGGTTTAATCATCAAAATAACATCGCCCTCTTTAAAGCGTCTAAGCGTCATATGCTTAACTTTAAAGCTAGTGACGAGTTTATAAAACACTATGAGTAGAAAAAAAGCAGAATTAGGCAAAGCAAGAATCTCTGCTTTATATGCACAAGGCAATACTACTGAGCAAATTAGTAAAGTATTTGGGGTCGCTGCCCCCACAATACGTAAGTTCATGAAGAAACACGGCATTGCAATTAGAAATTCCAGAGGTTTCTTAACAAACGAACAGAAAGAACAAGCTGGTAGTATGCGTGCTTCTGGTATGACTTTAAAACAAATAGCAGAAGTTTTTAATGTCGGTATAAGTTGTATTCGTAATAATCTATTAAAGCTGGAAGAAAAGGACGTAGCTCCTTCAGAGATAATTATTGATAGCAATTGCCTAGGTTATAATCCAAGGCAATTGGAAAGAAAACGCACCCAAAATAGCAACGAGTTGAATTTATACATTCCTGAAAAATGGTATTAACGCTCATAATGACAACTACAAAAGTGAAGTGGGAAGAAAGTTGGTAAAAAAGACCCCCGACGTACACACTAGGCCTACAAGGGATTCTTTGTAGATTTGTGCCTATTAGTAATTGTAAGATACAATTAGTGTTGATATATTGAATAAAACTAAGATAAAAATATTAGCTTTATGTCAAAACCAACTACTGGTTGGCAACCTATAGATAAATTACAGCACTTTGTCGATTTAATTGAGAAAATGCACTGTGATACGCAAGCCAAGATAACAAAGCTCAGCCAAACTAAGGACTATGCTATTTTTGATGTTGAACTAGCATCTATTATGCATGTAATGCATAGACAAAGTAAAAATTATAGTATTCTTATAGAACAGCTAAATATTTGGCAAGTTGAAACTAGAGATTTAGCTAAATTAAAACTTATCGAAACTGCGTTAGAGCTTAATGAAAGAATCAATCTACTAACTAAAGAATGTCAGAAATTAACCCATCAGTGGATTTTTAAAACCTCGGAGACACAAGGATATTTGTACTTTCTATTGCCAATAACCTTAGATACAGATGATAACTATGGTCAACCTAAAATTCAAAATAAATATAATGTTACAGAGGCGCAATTACTTCGTTATCAACAACTTAGGGAATCTATAGACAAGCTATTTGCCAGTTTTTTTATCGGTATAGATAAAGAGGCTATTGATAGAAGTGCAAAACGGTTAGAGATTTCACAAGGCAAGTCTATATTGTTAAACACAGTGCATGAAAGCAACATATTCTTTGACTACTGTTTTTACCAATATAGATACAATGATCTTAATATAATACAACATAGTTTCCAGAAATCGCTAAATAGCCATGAGCCAGAGATGTTATCGATATTTGAAACTGCAAGTAAAGGAGAATTTGCTTATTTAGATGTTATAGAACCAGTTGGTGAAGCTGGTGTGATTGTTTATAATCGACTCACTAATAGTGAGCATTTAATGATAGATAAAGGGCTAAACAATATTGCCAAGAAACTTTATTATTACACTTTAGTAACTCATATTATGGATTTTGATGATTTTCTTATGACCACAGGGGCTTCTATACCAGTGTCTATTCATACAGAAGCAGGTCTAAAAGTTGAACGTAGATTCAAATCTTTTTTAAATTTACAAAAATTTGATGCTAACAGCAAAGATTACAAGCAATATGTAACTGATATGTATAAAATTTGTTTTTATGAAGATATTACTGGAGAAGTTGCTTCACCACCAGTTCCATTTGGTGCAGAAGCTTTAGAAGCCCTAATTAATGCTTCTAATAGCATCAATTAATTTATAAAAGATAATTAATATTTTTTTGTATGTTGTCATCACTTTAATGATTTGGTAACTATTAATTGTTACAATCGCTTACTAAGTTTGTTTCACTCATAAATAGATTTACGTATGAAAATGTTAGAAAATATTTACAACTCCTATTTTTACCACCTACTCAACTTAATTCTTGAGTTTACATTATACCTTACAACCTGTTCTATGTTTTCTATTATATACCTCTTGTTGATCAAGAGGCTAATATGATATTTGTTATCAGTTACAAAACATAAACTTCAACAACCTTAAAGTGTAAGGCATTAACCTGATAATACTAGCCTAAACCTTGAAAACGCCATATAATCACAGTTGAATAAATTTTAGTAACGTAAAGGAAAGTATGGACAAACCACTAATCAGCTTTGACTACGCCATTAAATATCTACTGAAGAATAAAGGTGACTATGATATTATAGAAGGGGTTCTTTGCGGGAAGGTACGGATTTTCTCGGCATAGGTGTCTAGCCCTTTAATTATAAGGCATACAGAGGACGAGTTGATTTTAAAATGATGAGGGGGTGGTGCCTTGAAAGCCTTTTAAAGCAAGGAGTTCAGCTTTTGGATGATTTTCATATGAACTTTTTCTGTGTCTAAATTAGTATCAAATGCACTGTTATTGGAAACGTAAGATTTATCACAGTATTTTTTACGATTTAATTTTGATAATGTTCTTGGAATACAAGTATTATTGTGATAGATGGACAGCTTGAAATTCTAGGTAAGCTCTTTTTCTTAGCTACCCTAAACAAGTGTTTAGGGTAGCCGTTGTATTAGTATCAGTCAAGTTTTTTGAATTCCCTCTTCTGATTTTTTTACCTTGTTTCGTTTTTAGTATCAATTATATCTGAAGGTTACATACTGATTGAGCTATAACTCCCTGCAGATCCAAAAGTATAACATTATTTGTAAATTCATATTTTCCTATAAGGCTAATATGAATCCACGCAACAGGCGATAACCTGAGGACTT
>CAMCMD010000052.1 GCA_945875975.1 Rickettsia typhi | reverse complement strand
AAATTGGTAAGCCATATAGTTAATTTTTTCTAAATTTTACTGTTGTTTTCCAATTAGTTCGTTTTATACTAAAACATACGCACTATATTCGTAAAATGTAAGTTACAGCATATTAGTAATAATTTTGTATTAGGACAAGCAATTAATTGGCATGTAGATAAGTTTAGTAATTTTAATATTGCTTGTTGTAATTTTTAACTATTCGTGAAACTATGTGGAAGGCGAACTATCTGGAAAAAGGCAACCAACATATTGAAAATGTATTGAATTATAATGAATAAACTCAAAAACTATTAAGTGATGTTATACCCATTTAACTTCAAGATACCTGTTTTAGAACTTGAAAATTATCATTAATTCTATCAACCATGGAGAATGCAATTTTATCCCACGTGATTTCAAAGAAATCCATAATTGCCTTTTTAAATTCAGTAGCTGTTTGAAAATATCGATTATTTCGAGAATATTCATTCATTACCTTCCATAATCGCTCGATAGGATTAAGATTAGGGCTATATGGCGGCAAATAATGTAAATCAATATTATATTTCTTGGCGGACTCTTTTGTTTCCTTGCTAGTATTATATGATCCTTGATCTAAAATAAGATGAATTTTATGGGCGTTTGGGTAAATCTGTCGTAGCTTCTGAAAATGTTGCTCTATAGCAGAGCTATTAATGGATTCGTAAGAGCCAATGGTAACTTTCATAGTCTCTAAACTAATAGAGCCGAATAGATTCATCCTTATCTTTGATCCTGTAGTTTGAATTAGCTTATCCGTACCTTTTTTAATCCAACCGTAAGTAATTTTTGTTGCCATAGTGGGATGTACGCCGTCTCCAAATTCAATTGGTTCATCTTCAGGAATAGTGCTTAGTAAATTTTCATAATATGTAATAAAGGCAGCTTGTTTTTGTAAGTCCGCTTTAGCAGGAGTTCCTTTAGGTTTCTTATAGGAGAATCCTTGTTTATGTAACCATTTTGTCATGCCTGATACTGTAAATCTAACACTGTATGAGTGTCGAATATAAGCGCAAATATCACTGACTTTTGTATAAATTTTCTGTTCTAAATGTTGAATGATTACAGCTGTTTGTTGTTCATCTAGATAGCTCTCAGAACCGCCATTCTCTGGTTTAAGTTTTTGCTTTTTTTCACGTTTAAATGCTCATGTACTGTTTCGGGACGAACTCTTAAGGCTTGTGCAATCTGAATTTGCGACCAACCTTCGTTACGAAGTAATACGGCTTTAATACGATCCGCAATCCGATGGTCTCACTCTTTCTTATGTTGAGCTTCTAGAACTTCTTTTTGCTGTTGCGTTAAATTCATCTTTGTTTCTTATACTTTTTTAAAACTAACAGATACATCAGGTAATATAGCTATCTGTTCAAATGCATTAGTATTACTTTGTGTTATATAATTTCCGTATAAACAAGTATTTACTAAATTTCCTACAATCTCTAATTGATTCTCTATATCTTCATTTAAGTCAAAACTACCGACAATAAAGTAGCTTAGAAACTTGGTAGGTAGAGTTTCTGGTATAGCGATATTTAAATAAAAATTCAGCATACCATCCATAAGTAATCTACTTTTCATGTCGTCTTCAATAGTAGCTTTATAAGGAGGTACGAGTAATTGGTTAATAATATTTTCAATATTTTCTAAACGATATCCGTTGTTAGGTTGCTTTAGTTCAGGAGCACTAAGCATTACCGATACTTCATATACTTTGTCCGTCATTATTTTTACCTTAATATATTTTTAAATCATCCATTAGTGAATATGTTAGTTAGTTCTAAGTATTTCAAGTATATTTAAGCTATTTCATTGGCGATTGGTATATGACAAAAAAAATAAAATTCCATGCATTGGACATGATTCCTATGTACATAGAAATAAGTGCCGCTCAATTACAAGATTCTCTGGAACAGCTTAAAAACCTTGAGGCTTGTAAAAATAAACCTCACGTGCTTGATAATGAGACTATTGATCGGGTAATCAAACTATATTCCCAGCAAGGTGAATTACTTTTAGTCGCTTTAAAGCAATGTAATATTTGGCGCGGTCAAAACCCCACATCAACACAACTTGAAGATATTGAAAGAATAGAACAATTCACTAAAAAGTTGGAAACCACAGGCCAACAAATTTTGTTTTTAGCTGACCATTATAAAGCTTATACAATTAATCGTATTCTTGAAAAAAATGACGCAGAGCTGGCGTTGGACTATCTGTTTGGAAACCTTTATGACCCTTTGAACCGTAATGAAGAAGAGGAAGAAAACGATCAAGAACCATTAGGACCAGGAAGTTTTCACGATTTTCAAATATTCAGTAATCTCAACGAAAAGAAGATAGTAGCTCTCTATAAGATCAAGGCAAATTACTCTCCGCAAAAATCAGAATTTCTATCAAAGATTTACCAAGAATATGCGCAAGAGAGAAGGATGCTGAGTGAATTTCATAACCTTGTTTTTGAAGGGTGCATGGAAAATATGGAAGCTATTTCTAAAGAACTTGGAAATTTTGATCCTCTTGAAGAAAGAATAGTAATCTACAATGATTCGGAGATGAATATCTTCTATGATTACGCAACGCTTTACCGAGGCCAAAACAATAAACGATTTATTATTGATTGGCTTGAGAGGAATCCGAAAGCTGTTAGGTCTTCCAATCAGAAAGTAGTGCAAGCTTATACCGACTCTCGTTTTGTTCTTTTAAGAATTGACCAAAATTTGTCAAATGAAGCAATCCAGGTGATCGATGTCATTACTCAAAAACCATATTTACTTATAGATAAGGCTCTTAATGCGTCAAAACACGAAGGTCTTTTTTTCTGTTGTTCGGCCATGAATATGGGAGATTATATTATGACAACAGGGGGAGGTATACCCATTGATGGGCGTTCCTCAGGAGGAAAAGCTATTTTAACACTTATCGTCAATCAACTAAATGACCTCAAAAAAACCGCAGCTTTCACTCCTGAAATCGCACGATGTGTAAGAAAAGTATACGGCTTTTGTTTGAGAAATAGTGCTTTGTCCGGTATGACTGCGAATGTAGAATTTTGAGGCTTTTTAATTTAAAGATTTTTCTTTAAGTGATTAGAGTCAGGATAAAAGCCTATCGTAAATAATAATATCTCTTGAATAATTAATATTATGAAAAGGCAAACTTCCTAGGAAATAAACAATTCTAAGAAAGTACATTTATGACTTGACTATTATAATACAAATGCTGGGCAAGCTTTACGACATTCCCTTACCTCTTTGCTGTATCAAATTCGGTTCTACGCTGATGGCTAATCTTTATGTAGATTAGAATTTTCTACTAATTGTTCTAGGAATACGTTTAATCGATCAATAGTCTTGTTCAAGAGATCCTTGTACGAAAACCTAATATTTAAGCCACCCTACCCTCCTTATTTTAGTAATGTTTTAAAATTGAAGTATTTCTCATTCCACCGCAAGCTAACCACCAAGCCTTAGTAGATTGACGTAAAAACATATCTATATCAGCTGTGTCTCTTTTTGGTTTAAGTAGTCTAGTTATTAGTGTATTCTCTACTTCAATAAATTTATAGACATGATTTAATAGGAAAATCTTTTGTCCAACTATCTTGCCAAACATAATCTCACCTTTGTACAAACCAATATATTCCTTGTTTGTATCTGTGCTAATGTCAGAAATTGACGACAGTATATTCAATATCGTTTTAATAAATTCAGTTTGTTCCATTTATCTTTAACTTTTTGCTGTCGATTGTCAGATTATATAATATTTCAAGAATGTATGTCAAGACGATAAGTTAGGTCGTTTTTAAATACCATAGATCTCATTGCAATAGCTAAAGTCCAACCCCACTTAACTACTAATATTTACTAATGCTCTAATATCTGGGGCAATCCAACTTAGCGCATGATTTTACTAAACCTTAAAAATATATTAACGAAGAAATTTGATTACATTGATTTCTATATTATATTCTCTCCAGTATTAGCATAGGTTCTTCCGCGTGGTACAACTTATTATCACAATCAATTCCGTTAAAAGTCTCAAGCCACTTCTTTCCCCACCATGTTTTTCCGCATGTTGCCATGATTTCTTAATTATTTGTTCACTATTGATTGTTACAATAACTTACTAAGTTTGTTTTACTCACAATAGATTTACGTATAAAAATGTTAAAAAATATTTACAACTCCTATTTTAACCGCCTACTCAACTTAACTCTTGAGTTCACATTATACCTTACAACCTGTTCTATGTTTTCTATTATATACCTCTTGTTGATCAAGAGGCTAATATGATATTTGTTAATAACTTGCGATCAATAATAATGAGAAAGTATTTTGATAAAACTAATCTTGCCAATAAAAAGAAAGTTATATTGAAAAAACTTTCTACGATAGTATATCTGTCTTTGTATATTTTAATATTTTCTTCTATTTATAAATCATCGTTGCCAAGTAATGAATCTCTTCATGCTAAAAATTTAACCTACCAAAATAATCAAAAACAAATGTAAATTGGTATTGATGGCTAATGTAAGCAACTAAATTTTAGTATATAATTACAGCTATACCACCAAGTAATTGGTTTACTTTAAAAGTGATATCGAAACAATTATTATAATACAAACATTAAACATATAGTTACCAAGAGTTAATTATATAAACCTCATATCGTAAGTCTGTATTTTATCTTTCATTTTCTCATCTAACTTAGCAGCACACATAAAATCTTTATTTTGCTATTTCCGTATATTATCAAAAAACGACGTATTTGTCTTATAGTTCCTCACTCGCTTCTTGTTGATTTTTTATACGCTGTAATATCATGCCGAAAATTACTAGTTTGTTGGACTATTAATCAGATTCATAATCTTATTAGAAACCATCTCAAGTATCGAGATTAAGGTATTACCGTTAATACCTTATTTATATTAATCGAATAGACAAAGATTTAGGTCTACCTGCTGTAAGTTTATTTATATTAAGAATTTTTTCTTGGAATTCTTTATCCTCAAGATTAGAGACAAGAATCAAACCTAATCTAACTATCTCACTGTCTGAAATAACCACTCTGTAATCTAAAGCGCGATTTTTTATTCTTTTAAAATTCATTATCTCATCTTCTGGTATAGAGAAAGTTTTTCTTAAAACCAAAGATTTTTTTATTTCATTTTCTGTTGGAATCAAAATATTATCAGCAACTGTAAATCTATCTTGATTACTAGAGTTTTGTTCTACTGTTTCTTTAGGCGTTATCTTTCGTTTTAAAATAGAAAATTTTTCTTTATTCATTTGTTTTGCTCTATTTTGAATTCATTATGGTAATTATTTCATCAGTAAAATTCTCGATTTCTTGAACTGCTTCTTTAGCTTTTTTCTTTAAATTATGTACAATAGTACCAGAAAGCACAGCTTCCCCATACGCAGTTCTCTTGTGTATTTTAGAGTTCAATACATCCATATTAAAATTAGGAATTAATTCTAATACCGTTTGTGTAAGAGTAGTTTGTGGTTCAATTCTATTAATAACTAGCCTACTTATTAAAGTTGGATTTAATATTTTTACATCTTCTATGGTATCTCTAATTAAAACTGCTGCTAACATGTCTAAAGCACCAGGTATAAAAGGTACTAATGCTAAGTCTGCAACTAATAAAGAGCTTTTTGCAACTGGAGAGTCGGCCGCAGGAGGACAATCAACAATTATATAATCAAAATCGTCAAAAAATTTTTTTATTTCTTGGTGTATTTTTCGTCCTGCCTTTGCTAAACTACAAACTTTAGACGGGAAAGGTATACCTTCTGGAGCTAATGCCGCCCACTCAACCGCAGAACCTTGATCATCTCCATCTACTACTAACACTTTAATTCTTCTTAACGACAAAGCTCCAGCAAGATGCATTGCTATTGTAGTTTTCCCACTCCCACCTTTTTGATTACATACGCATATTATTTTTGCTCCCATTTTATTTATCTCCAAAATTATATTTAATACTGTATTACTGTTCATATTGTATTATAATTATTACCATATGAACAGTAATATTTTATGAATAATAATAATTACCTTTTCTTGGTTTGACATTACCTTTAATCAATGTAATTATATGGAGCTTATAATATCTAGGAATAAATAATGCTAACTGGATTTCAGCTAAAAGCTGCGATAGGTGTTTTAAAAATAAGAGTTACTGAGTTATCTAAATTAGTAGATCTCAATAGATTCACTATTGGTAAATTAGAAAAAACACCAAATACTGAGTATTTAAAATGCCATACAAATACACTCTTAGCTTTAGAACTTTTTTTTAAAAACAATGATATTTTATTTTTAGATAATTTTTCTATATCATTAGAACCAGAGAGCCTGCTAAAAATTCCAATAAAAAGAAAATTGACTGTGTTCCAACTGAGAGCTTCTAGAGCAGCTCTCAGCTTAAGCTTAGTGGAATTTAGCAAATTAACTACATTTAGCATAGCTACTTTGTCTAATTTAGAACAAGGTTCTATACTAGATTATGTAAAAAGTGATTTTATAGATACCAATATATTAAAACAATTTTTTATTAAAAACTCGCTAAGTTTTCCAGATGATTTTACCGTTCGTATAGATGAATGATTATATTTATTGACAATATATATTAGATTAGCTAGTTTGATTAACTTATACATTAAAACATAAAAAAAGGCGCTAAGAACACAAAGGAACTTAACACCTATATAAAAAACAATAGTTTTTTTTATTAATAGTATAAGATAATCTTTAGCGGGATACTTCTTATGCGATTATAGTAGGCTATTATATATAGAAAGTCAAGTATTCTTTGTTTTTTAGCTCCATGACAGGGGCAAAAAATGCAAAATTTATCACTATTTGAGAGTGATTCTCAACCATGTACTGTAGATAATTACTTATCTTTCAACTTTAACGATTATAATAATCTTAACCTCACTACATTCCATTCCATTACAGAGACCAAATCATATACTCCAATCACAGGCTGCGTGCTTGAACACGTCCTGACGACTACTAACCTTACAAATTGTGAGAAACTCTATTACTTACTAGCCGATAGCTTATCTCTAATCAGTAAAAACAAGGGTTACGGTAGATTTTGCGCTTTGCCGAGCGAGGACTGGGCTGAGTATCTTGGATGTTCTAGGTCTTTAGTTTTTACTATGCAGCGAAGTTTAGTAAAGAAAGGTTATTTTATTATCAATAAGGATTTTGATGAAATAGGTAGAAATAACAGAAATCTTATTACCCCAACTTTACCTATCTCGGTATTCAATCAGTTAAATGAAAAGTTTTTGGATAGGGTGGGGGATCATGCGCCTTATAATCGGTTCGTTGAGTGCAAAAGGTCTTATTTAGATAAAACCAAGCTATTTATTAAACTTAATTACAATCTCCTCAAGATTATTAGTTCTAATAAATATACAAATCCTAAGCAAAAAATTATGTGGCTGGGTTTTTATACTAGATGTTATAAAAACTATATGCTTCAAGGCCGAGAAGATTTTAATGTAGGTAAATATAGTTATAGCGAGGATTCTAGTTTTTCTTTTATCTCTTCATACCGAGAGCTTGCCGACATGAATTCTTGTAATACCAAGCATCTATCTAAATCTATTAGAGCTTTAGAGGAGCTTGGTTTTATTAAGACACAAAATATTTACGTTAGAAAACGGTATAGTGATAATGCCGATTGTAGGGTGCAAGAAAGGCAAGATCAGTCTTTATGGAAGATAACTCTATCACTACCAGATGAATGTATTTCAGAGTTAGAAAAAGTAAAAAATCGTTCTAACTTAAAAGTAAAGGATATAAAAGCTGAAGTAGCTACAATTGAAAATACTCTTGATCCAAAATTAATTGAAGATTGTTTAATACTAGGAGGTATTAAATTTAATTTGAATCTAGAGCAATCCTCATTATTAAAATCAATAATTGTCGATGATAATGATGATGATTGTAGTGGTGTTATTAATTGTAACGGTAATATAGACGCTATTTCTCCACTGCCACACGCTGCTCCCTGCGAT
>CAMCMD010000051.1 GCA_945875975.1 Rickettsia typhi | reverse complement strand
CAATTAATTGCTTGTCCTAATACAAAATTATTACTAATATGCTGTAACTTACATTTTACGAATATAGTGCGTATGTTTTAGTATAAAACGAACTAATTGGAAAACAACAGTAAAATTTAGAAAAAATTAACTATATGGCTTACCAATTTAAAAGAGAACCACTAACACCGGCAGAAGCTGATAAGCTTTATCAATCTTGTAACACTGTACAAGAAAAACTTATTATATGGATTCTCCTAGATACAGGTTTAAGAGTTTCTGAACTTTGTAGCCTCATCCCTCAAAATATTCTTTGGCAACAAAAATCTATTCGTATTAGTGGAAAAGGTGGGCCATACGGAAAAAGCACAAAAAAAAGAGTTGTACCAATGTCCAAAAGAGTCCAATCTCTTCTGGAACATTATTTTACAATAAATGATAAATTCCCAATTGGTCCTAGACAAGTTCAAAAGATAGTCAAAGAAATTGCCAATAAAGCTCAAATATCAAAAACAGTAACTCCTCATATTTTGAGACATACCTTCGCAACATTGGCTTTACAAAAAAACATCTCATTAGCTTCAGTGCAGAAAATACTTGGTCACGATAGACTAGCTACTACCTCTATATATTTAAACTTTACGGATGAGCATGTCGTAGATGAATTCACAAGAAAATGGTAATGGTTGTTAAAGCCTTACATTCCAGTTGATAGATAACCAGATTAATATATTATTGCTTTACAATAATTTATAAGGCTAAATAGTTTTATGTCTAAAAAAGATTTTTCTCTCTCGGCATTAATAGAAATAGCAAATTCCTCAGCCAAAAATTTAGCCTTGAAAGCAGATGTTCTTTTAAAAATGAGCAATATAGCGGGGGCAGGAGGAATAGTTGAAGAATTTATAAAAAACATCTTTTCTAACTTATTAAGTAACAGATTTAAAATTGTGTCTGGGTACATAATTTATGCAGAAGATATAGAAAGTAATATAAAATTATCGCCTCATATAGATTTTATTATAGTAGACCAACATGTTCCAAATCAAATTTTGTCAATTCAGGAATATAAAGGAAAATTTAATGTTGTACCTCAAGAATGTGTTGTAGGAATATTCGAAATAAAGAAAAAGTTAAATAAAAAAGCATTTACTGAAGCATGTGACCACCTATCAAAAATTATTGCCTCCGTAAATATAAAAAAAGATTGTGCCAAAAGTTATCTCCTTGGAGGGGTAGAATGCGGCGCAGTCCTTATTACTCCAATACATTCTAATCCTTTATTAGGTATAGTTTCCTTAGAAGTAGAAAGAGATTTCATTCCGTCTGAGGTTCAGGGATCAAGGAACGTTGATATAACTTTCTCTTTTGATGGATTATTGCAGCTAATTAGCGAAGAGGGAACGGACAACATACATAGTGGTCGACGCAAAGCAGATATCAAATATAATTATTTAAATTTTGCTAACAAACCACTAAATTTATCAATAGCTTTAGCCTATATCGTTAATTATCTTAGTTCGGTGACAGGGAAAATTGCAAATGTAGATAATTATTATCTAAATACCTCGTTTAATAATCAAATTGATAATTTGGGAAAATAAATAAAGAGCTTCAAATAATTCCCTTAAAAGGCAAAATAAAGTGGCACAAATTAGGCAATTTATCTTGGCACGTTACAATAATCATACCCAAAATAAACAATTATTTTGCGTGATTCTGTTCATTAAGTAATGTATTTTTTGGGTGTACCCATAATACAAAGTTTGCTGCTTTATTTTTTAAGACTGAGAGTATATTTATTGATTAGATATCATTGTTGTGCGCCAAGCATACTATCATTCCTGCTAATTAGAGACCAGCTAAAAATGGGGAGTATGGCTTAATCATTAGGAATATAATGGATAAAGATCTATTGCTCCACAATGGAGTTAGTATTTCAAAACACCCGTCATTACTAATTGTACTTTAAATTCGATAATTATACAATTATAGTAGCCAGATTACAAAGGTTCTGTGCCCTCTTCAAGAATGCTTAAATACTGTCGATAGATATAAATCTTGTCTCTCTTGCCGCTGGTAACTTCTTCTAAAATACCAAGATCAACCATATGGTTAAGAGAGCTTCTAACAGTAGGAGGGGTCATGCCAGAATATCTGGTAACAATATCAACATTAACCCGTGGTAGACGTTTTAAATATTCAAAAACTTCAATACAGGAGAATCTTGCTCTGCCTAAGGAGTGTATTTTAGCTACATCTTCTTTGAACAATTTAGTAATCTCGTCCGCTGTAAATGTAGCTTGTTTTGCTGACTTATAGACTCCCTCTAAAAAAAATTCAAGCCAAGTTTCCCAAGTGCCATAAAGCCTTACTTGCTGTAATAAATCATAATAAACTTGTCGGTTTTGTTTTAAGTAAAGACTTAAATACAAAATTGGTTCACTAAGTAAGCCATGTGCACAAAGCTGTAAGATAATGAGTAATCTACCTAAGCGTCCATTACCGTCTAGAAATGGATGAATAGTTTCAAATTGTACATGGGCAATGCCTGCATTAATTAATACTGGCAGAGTATTATTATGTAGAAAACTCTCAAAGCTCGATAAGCATTGATTTAAATATTCTACCGGAGGAGGGACAAACAAGGCATTACCTGGTCTTGTTCCCCCAATCCAATTCTGTGATCTTCTAAACTCCCCTGGTAATTTTTCTGCACCTCGTGTTCCTGATAATAAAACTTCATGCATTTCACGCAATAAACGCAATGATAATGGAAAGTTATCTCTTAGTTTTTTTAAGCCGAAGTGAATAGCTCTACCATAATTAGAAACCTCTTCAACATCCTCTGGAGTGATTTCCTGTTTATAATTATGTTCAAAAAGAATTAAATCTGATAAAGAACTTTGAGTACCCTCAATTTGACTTGAAAGTACTGCTTCTTTACGAATATACATATAGATAAAGAGAGAAATGTTTGGAACATTTTTGGTTATGTTATTTAATTCGGCAAGGGCGAAGGTTGCCTTTTCTAAATATGGATATAAGTTGGTTAAATTTATTGGTGGATTAGGCGGTAAGTTTGCAGGTATATAAGCATTATATTGCTCACCAGCAATTCTTTGAGTAATGTAAGTTCCTAATCTCTTATTCATAATAACTTTTCCTAAACACAAATGCTAAGAAAAGATAATAGGATATTCTTTCTTAGTCAAGTCCTTTAAGAAAAGATATAGATAAGGGAATTAGCAACATTTCTACATAAATGTTGCTAATTCCCTTAAATGGTCCCGTGTGGAAGAAGACCCAAAAATGTTGATTTGGATTTTAGAGTTGTTGTGGAGCACCAATTTGCACGTTTCTTGCCCTCAAATATTTATATAATGTTGTTTTAGAAATTCCTAGTTGCTCAGCTATATCATCAGTTTTTAGTTCATTTTGTAAATACAGAGCCTCAGCTGTACAAGCAGCTTTCTTAGCTTTTTCAGATAATCCCTTGGGTCTGCCACCCATTCTTCCTCTTGCTCTAGCAGATTTGAGTCCTGCCATGGTTCTCTCACGTATTAAATCTTTTTCAAATTCAGCGAGTGAGGCAAACATATTAAAGATTAGTCTTCCTTGTGCAGATGTTGTGTTTAAAGGATCTTGTATACTAATAATATCAACACCTTTAGCTATTAAATCATTCACCACTTTAATAGTATGGAAACTTGATCTTTAGTCGAGACCCTCGTATAACCATATTTCATATTTACCTTTAGTACACATTAATTATAATTTTTAGCTTATTTGTATTTTAAATAAATGTACAGCAAAACTTTACTTTATTTACTGGCTTTGCGGTGATTTTTTGGCTAGAATTTTTTGTTAACAAAAACCACCGTATTGTTGCTACTTTTTCTAACAAAATAAAAAAACTAAGTTATCAGGTTTATAACAGAAAGAAATACTGGCAATATTTCAAAATAAAGTTTATGACTATTCATACAGTTACTTTACTTATAGGGTATTTATGAAAATAGGCTACGCAAGAGTGTCCACCATAACCCAAAATATGGAGCTGCAAATTGATGCACTGAAAAAAGCTGGTTGCGAGAAAATAATAACAGAACAAGCTAGCGGTTCAGTTGCAAATAGAGCTGAACTATTACAAGTTAAAGAGTGTACTTTGCGTTCTGGTGATATTTTTGTTGTATGGCGACTTGATAGACTGGGTCGTTCTCTAAAAGACCTTATCAGCTGGACTGAATGGTTTAGTCAGAACAATATAGGCTTTGAGAGTATATGCGAGGGAATAAATACCAAGGCGTCTACGGGCAAGCTATTTGTTCACCTCTTTGGTGCATTAGCAGAGTTTGAGCATAATCTTATAAAAGAAAGAACTAATGCTGGTCTTGAAGCTGCACGTTCTAGAGGTAGACAAGGAGGTCGTCCGTTGAAGCTAAATGCAGAGAAGCGGCAGCTAACAGTGGAGCTATACAACGATAAAAAACATTCGCTAAAGCAGATATGCGAGGTTGTTGGAATTTCTAAGCCTACTTTGTATAAGTATGTGGAGAGTAATAAAATATCCAGTTAATACCAAGTGTCTTTGTCAATTTTCTTGGCAATACCGATAAACATCTCATCAAGTTCTTTTTGTGTCATTGAGAATGAATAGTGCCTCCAAAAAATACCCTTGTTTTTACTGTATGATAAAAGTAGGTTATAATTAACAACTCATGTTTATGTAAAATAAAAGGCAGAATTTATGAAAGAAAAGTATATTGGTATAACGCAAGGATGTGCTGGTACTATCCAGATAAATGACCAAGATTCTAGTATATTAGGATTGTATACTGAAAAAATTAAAACTTGCTTAGGAATAGTGCTACTTAGGCAAGATGGAAAAGTTAGCCTTTTTCATTACGATGGTCGACAGTCTACAAAGAGCATATCTGAATGGCTTGTAGATGGCTTACCAATCATAAAGTGTGATGTTTGGTATAATCCATATTATGCATCTAACAAAGAATATCAATCTAATATAAAAACGTTTAACTCCTTAACACACTTATTAAAAGCAACTGCTATTAGTTTTATGAAAATAACAACTATAGATAATAGTGATTATGGAGGAGGATATATATACATAGATTTCTCAGCAAATTTAGCTAGTAGTGGCAATATTGATTGGCACCCCCAAAAGCAGGTTCTTCATCCTCTTAATATGTTAAATGGATTAATGAATGATGGAATACAAGAAGTACCAATATATATATTATACAATAATAAGGCTTGGTTAAACCTGCCTTTAAAGGTTTGCTTTGACCCTAACTTATTGAAAGATACTGATACGTTTCTTGATAAAATGATTCAAAGCTCGAAGGAAGAGGTCTTAACAGAACAAGGACTTACCAAAAAAACCTTTGCAGATTATCTAAATAAAAATCTTAGAAGTAATTTAGATACGTATATACCAATAGCAAAAAGATATATAGAACAAGAAAAAAAACAACAACAAGAAGAAAAACAACAACCACCACCTAGCTCGCCAGAAGGGGGAGGCTTAGAAAACGACAACCACCAAGATCACCCTAGTCAAGTACCGCTCTCTGGGCTTAGTCCAGTCGAAGAGCTGGATTAAATTTAACCAGAATTATTTGTTAGAGACAAGTAAAACTCATAGTTTATAGTTACGATAAGTCTTAACTGTAATAAAATACCTTTCTAACCATTTCTAATTTAATAAGGATTTCTATGACTGACGATAAAGTACTAAAAACTGGGATTGTAAAGTTCTATTCTCCTGCTGGCGGATATGGTTTTATAGTAGACGACGAGACTGGTGCTGATGTCTTCGTACATTCAAACAATTTGAAAGAATGTGATTTGAACGAATTAATTAAAGACAATAAAGTTAGTTTTGTACAAAATAAGAAAGGAGCTAGATTTTACGCTACAGATATCAAATTGTTATAAAAATTATATTAATACCAAGTGTCTTTGTCAATTTTCTTAGCAATACCGATAAACATCTCATCAAGCACGAATTGCTTCCAATCTATATTTTCTTCAGCAAAAAGATTATCAACCCCTAGGCTTGATTCAAGTTCTTTTTGTGTCATTGAGAATGAAT
>CAMCMD010000050.1 GCA_945875975.1 Rickettsia typhi | reverse complement strand
AGTTAAATAACCGCCTAGAATAAAAAAGTTTTTCTATTAAATGTCTATAAATGTAGTCAGTACTAAAAGTATCACACAGTGCTAACTATTTTTATATTGCTGAACTCCACTTTGACAATTCACTGAACTCCACTGTGAAAAATGACATAACTTCGCGATCGTTATCCTTGAATACTCCAGATTATCTGCTAAATGTGCCACAAGCATCAGATTAGTTACTATCTTGTCTTTATTTGTTATATCCAAATTACTACTTTCAATAGTTTCAATCAGTTCCGGTATCTCAGAAATTGTTACTGCCGTTAGTTTTAGTTTTCTTTTGGGCATAAGCTATTTAACCCTCTATCATTTTGTTAGTCACTAACTGTGACGTTAAATCATAAGTTGTTACCTCGCAATAGCTTTTTCCAAAACCACACCATTTTTTACTATATTTGATTATATTGTTGTCTTGCCTTGGTCCAATTCGCAGTGCGCCTACCAGCTCTCACTGAAAAAGGATCAGCAAATTGCATAAAATAAAGAATTAAATTTTGATATTTTGATCTAATACGCAGTTTTACGCAATCTCCCAAAAGGCACACCATTAATCGGATTTACAAAATGATCCTTGCAAGTCACGCAAGCATTCTTATTATTTTGTGTTTTTGTATGCCCTGAACATGCTGCTAACCCTAAAAATCCCAACCCAACTAGAAATCCAGTTAGCAGTCTTTTTGTAGTTAGTTTTTTGTTTTTTAAATTACTCATCACTTTTTACTCTTTTGTTGTTATTGTTGTTTAAATTAAAAATTCACTCGTACTTTGACATAACCCATATGCCCCCTACTTTTGCCTTGCCAAGTGCGCTCATATCCCCCACCAACTTCAAACACATCAGATGCAGTAGTTAAACCCGTTCCAGTTTCTTGCTTTTTCTAAAATTGTATCTATACTCATTTTTATTCTTTAATTAATTTACCTATTATGAATATTCTTTTTGATAGTCCTTTTTTGTTTCTAGCCAACTACATAAAAAATCATTATATATTTTTAATATTCTGGTCTCCTTTGATAATTATTTCTGTCTATTATAGTTTCTGCTTTTATGGCCAATGCAAAGCTGGACGTTCAGTTGAAGACATATACTTACGCCTTTCCTCTGGCTTTGTGGCGCTCTTTTTATTTTTTATACCTACATCAAACTCTTTTATTAAATTAATGCGTCCATCATTTGCCACCCACTTCTCAAGTAAAAACTGCTCCGTAGTCATTTTGATACCTTCGCCAACCACCTCTGCTATACAACTAACTTGAGGTATGAGTGATAACTTTGAGCTTGAAAACGTATAAATGTTATTAGAGCTTATTAAATTGAAACCTTCTCGATTCAACAAACTGACAAGCTCAATAATGTCCCCTCTAAAAATCGCTATTCCTGAATGTTTTAAGACCAGCTTTTCTGCTATAATTTTTAAAAAAGGAAGAAACAAATATATAGCTAGCATACTCAAAATATTGATATCTAGAAAAGGCACAGTGCAGAACAATATGTAGCCATAAGCTATAAAAAAAGCATCCAACTCATATCTAGAAAACTTTCTACTACTTTTGTTCACCCTCTCCTTGCTCACTTCTATATTTTGATCTTTTGAAACTTTATTCACTGTCATTTTCTTCTTCTTTATTTTTGTTATTAAAAATTCCTTTTCGTCTTTTTATTTAGAAATTTACTCTTACTTTGGCATAACACATATGCCCCCTACTCTTACCTTGCCAATTACGCTCATACCCCCCGCCAATTTCAAACATATCTCCTGCAATAGTAAAACCCGTTCCAAGGCGTAATTCTCCTTGTGAGTTATTGATTTTTTGACTGATGATTGTTTGATTAATCTGATTGGATATTGTCTGTTTATTGCCCTTGCGCCATAGGGCATGGCTATAGTCAACACTAACTTCTGGCATCAGAGTTATTGTACTTAGTTCCATGAAGCCAGTAGTAACAATGCCAGTCATCAGATTAAATTCCTGCTGTTTGGCTTTATTGATCTTAATAGATCCATCATTATAGGGTTTTAAGTCAAGCTGGTTATATGATCCGCCAATCTTTGGGCTAATCATTAATACTTCCGAAGAATATAGATTATAGTTGGCAGATAATGCCCCTCCCATCAAAGTAGCTTTTCTTTTTGTTCTGCTGGCACTGCTTGAGGAATAATCGATCTTAATTTGAGCTAATCCATAGGCAATATTGCCGCTAATGACTAAATTGTCATCAAGAACGTTATTGCCATATAAACTAAAGATATTATTACTGATATTAGTCGTATTAATTGCAGTACTGGCAATTGAGTTTTTCCCTTTAGAATCAGTATGACTTAGCGCAATACCAATAGTACTATCCTCATCGAGTTTAGTATCAGCACCCATGATAAACCCACGTAGGTTTGCTTTGCTATCAACAGTTGTGTTAGCTAAATTTCGCCTGTCAGTTTGCTTGCCTAAAAAGCCCTTTACCCATACACCATGATCTAACGAATCATCTCCAGATGCAAAACCACTAACTGACATTCTGTTTAGATGGCTCAATCTATCGTAAGTGAGGGAACTAATATTGTTAAGACCAGCTACTAGCTGCTTATTATATGAATCTATTTGTGCAATAGTCATTTCAGCTTTGAGCTTTAAAGCAATCACATCAATAATTGATTTTTCTCCCAGAAGTCCACGAAAATGCAATGCCCGAATTGCTGTGGTATCATTAATTTGCCTTAAAACATTGCGTAGTTCATCCGCGCTCATGTTGCTAATATCAAGTGTTCCGATAGTAATCAGATTTTCAGCCGTAAAAGCACCACAGCTACTACCGTCACTTTGCTGGTGAACTTGTAAATCAAGCAATTCAATAGTAGGATCAATCTCTGTTAAGATTTGAGCTACTAACGCACCATTAGTTGTTGAGGCAATGGGGCTACCAAAAGAATCATTGTATATGACTTTGATATGACCATCCCCAGTAGCTTTAATCGCCAGTGCTGCCCAATGACTATTGCCAAAGTTAATCGGTATCAGTGCGCTACCCGAAGTTTTAGACTCAAGAACAGAACTACGGACAATATCACTGACTAATTCCCTGCTTTCAAATGGCAAGGCAGGAGCAATATAAGCACTATCTCCTACCCTGCTTTTGATGACCGCTCTGATGTCATCATCCCCATACCAATAGCTGCTTTGGATTAAATTAGCTGGATTTGGAGCAGCTAAAGAACTAGTGCTAAACATGGTTAGGGAAATGGCAATACCAAACTTAATCATGATTTGTTTTGATGAGTTAGTTATCATTTTCCTTGCTCCTTTTTAAGCGCTAGGGAAGCTGCTTTATAAAAAGCTTCCGGCACTATGTAGACACTTTCCCCATTATCCAGTTCGATTTTATGTATGTTAAATTGTGCATTACATATTATTGCCATCGCGTGCTCCAATAACGATGGTTGCTTCCATTCTATTACTCCGTATTGCTCCTCTTTATTTGTCATAACTTCCTCCAATTTTTTGGTTTACACTTTTCCTAAATCAAATATTTAACAAGAAACCCCGATTAAATTATAGTTCTGCCCTTGGCATAACTTTTCGATCAACGTACTATATTTGGATTGTACCCAGTCCTTAATAAAATCACTGGGAGCATGAAGTGTTATACTTCTATTCTCATCATTTATTTCTGGTTCTAGCTTGCTAAACCAATTTTGATCTATTGCTTTGCCGTCTTCACCGTAATAAGAGACTAGCATCGACCTTATCTTGCCCCATATTCCTGTTAGCAAGTTTTGATCTGGAACTGGGCTTTGTGATCTATTAGGAATATTACCTGTTTGCCTTTCTTGTGCTTGCTTTGAAGGTAGAAAAACAATATCTAGATTTGTTATTAATTGTATCGTCTTTGCTCCCTGCCCTATTGTCTCATGAGTTGCTTGTACTTGTCTTAGGATAATAGCTTTGTCATGTTCTGATAACTCCACATGCTTACTTAACAATATTCGGCAATTGCCTTCTTCTGTTATTTTGATTGATTTATACGAGGATAGAAATTTATAAGCTTTACTACGCTCCAAAACACATGCTAACTTCTTTTTCAAGTGCCATTCTGGGCTTACATGTCTGGAGTTTTCTATTTTAGTTAAATATTGTTCCTGAATGTAAATTATTTGTTCTTCTTGGTTTTGATTTGATCTAATTTTAAAGTGTTCACTAGATATTTTTACAGCATCTCGCATTTCATATCGAAAACACTTTGCCATATAGTTCATGAAGCCTTTTTTACTACTAAAACTCCTATCAGTTAGGCGTTTTGACATGTCTAGTAATATTTCATTCATTGCGGTTAAAGTAAATTCCCTACCAGATATAATTTGCAATGCCGTGCAGTCTTCTTGAGCCAAGGGATAAAAGTCTTCTAACTTCTGCTTAGTCTTGCCCTGTTGTAATGGATTAGACGAATTAGATGAATTATTGTTGTGGCTCTGATTATTACCCCCCTTGTTATCCTCATCATAATCGTCATGACGTTCCTGATCTTTCAAATCCTTTGCTATAAAATTAGGTTTCATAGATCTAATTTTATTCTTTTTACTTATATGCTCCCCACTGAGTTGAGGAACATTCTCAAAAGCAGGTAAATCTGTAGTAGTGGCTTCATCTTCTCTAACCCTAATATCAAGCTTAGGATCACGAAAACAGCTTTGAAAGAATTTTTGATTAATAGTAAGATATAGTTGCGTGATTCTAGAGCCATCCTTAAGGGGAATGTTTTTTACTTCACGAGAAAGTACCTTTATGCCTTCAAGTTTAACAAGTTTTCTTCTAATACGTTCTTTTTGAAGATTCAACTTCTCAGATAAGAAGTCATAAGAAATAGCAAGTTTACCGTCAACAAGCTCAGGTAATGATGCCCCAGTGCTGTAATATGTATTTGAACCAGATAGATTACGAAACCAACCAAAGATTTCTGATAGCAAAATCATACAAGGTAAATCAGGTCTACCGTCCTTATCTACTATCTTATAGTACCAAAAATGTGGTATTAGGTTTGCTGGTTGGCAATACGTTGTGTTGAGATTATTCACGGCTCCCTCCTTGAAAATTAAAACAAAAAGGTCTGAAGCAATTAAATAATGCTAGAGACCAGATGTTTTGATAACCAAAGAAAGTACAAACTATAGAAGGATCAATACTTGCCTTGGCGATCAGGGAGTTAAGAAAACCGCCTAAGACAGTCATAATAGTCTTTAACCCTGTGAAGAGTCTATTATATACACTATTATCTCCCCGACCATTGAATCGAGGATTAGACCATATTAACGACTGGTGTCCGCCGCTTAGGTTAGGAGTTCTTACGCCCCAGAACAGCAAATCTACTATTCCGTCTTTCAGTTTAACGCTATTGTTAGCAATGTCAATATTGTTATTTGATACTAAAGTTATTTTATATATTATAAACATTTGTACTACATAATAATTTGTTATATAGTAGCTAGATAAAGACTACATGTAAAGAGATATTTAATTCGTACAATGATTTTATTTATTGATTTTTAAATAGGGTGCTGTAATATGTAGCTACTAAAGTAATCTTTAAATTAAGATATATATGGCTAATTTTCAGTTAAAGCTCTCAGAGCTAATGACCCAGAAAAATGTGAGTATTTCAGATATTGAAAAAACAACTGGATTAAATAAAAACACTATTAATAGTATTTTGACAGGCGCATCAAAAAATCCTACCGCTAATACTCTGCGTGCCATTGCTAAAGCTTTAGATGTTTCTTTAGAATTTATCTTGTCTGATGAAGAAATGAATATTGATGGTTTAAATAAAGATCAAATGAAGATATTTAGTGAGGTAACGTCTGCTACCATTAATATTATTATAGATAAAGACTTAAGCTTTACGATTGATAAATTAAATGCTTTAGTTAAAGAAATATACCAGTATTCTGTTAAAATTAATCCACCATATATTGATGACAGATTTATTCATTGGATTGTGGATAAACATAATAAATCTTAATTTTCCTTAGCCCACAAATCCATACCATACTGCTTGCAATATTGGAACATATCAACAGTATTAGGATGGTCTACTCCAAATTCTTTAACTTGTGATTTACCAAATGCTTTATAATTATATAAATCTTTTGCCTTACAAGCCACTTTAGCTCCTTGCGTGTATAAATAACTCACATGAGCAACATTCTTGCTTCTATCTCTATATAAATAGAAATATATGACCTGAGCTTTCTTATAAGATGCTATTGCTTGTTCAAGATTATCTTGAACAAAGAAAATATCGCCTTGTACTACATAACTAGCAGCTAAATCAGGATCTTCGGAATAGTCGGCTTCTTTTGGGTTCCTCCGCTCATCAGCTAGAAATATTGCTATAGCTTGTATAACATGCTCCAAAGCCTTATCTATTTTTCCTAGCCCTAATTCGCTTTTTGCCATCTGGGTATAAATACGACCAAATATTTCATGATCTTCTCTCTTAACTGGTTTATGCATATCATACAACATTTGAGCTTGCTTATACGCTTCTTCATATTTACTTAAGGCATTTAATATATCAGCTCTAAGCATATAAGTATTCGTAAATAACAAATTACCTTGTTGTAATCCATTATTAAGTAAAACATTTATGGCTCCATCGATTTGCTCCAGTCCATTAGTGGATTCTCCTAAAGTAAAAAATAACTTCGCTTTTGCAACATATATATAAAAAAGTTCGCTTTCCTCAACTAAACCTTCCTTAAACATATTTTCAATTAGCCCAATATTATCTTTTGCATTTTGAAGTTGTCCGAGTATGGTGTAAGTTGATGATAAGTTATATAATATATTATACCTATAAGCATTATAACCATCTATATTTTCAAATACTTGCTTTGCTCTTGTATAATATTCAAGCGTTAAATAGTAATCAGAATTTCTACTTTTATAATATGCTCCTATTAACCCTAAGTATCCAGCATATATACGTTTTTCATTATTATTCATTAATAGTTGTCTAAAGTTATTTTTTTTATCATTTGTAATAAACCACTCGACTAGTTTTTCTGCATTATAATAATCAAAAATATTAAGATAACTATTAAGTATATTAAATCTTAATTCCATCACTTTATATATATTAATATTATATTTTTGTGTGTTATTTAGGATTATTTCCATGTTTTCTCTAATGGTTTCTAAGTTTCTAAAAATACGCCCCTTTATCACATTTTTAGGTGTTGCATCCATTAATTTAACAATAATATTTTCTAGATATTGTTTATTATTTTTATCTCCGTTTCTTGCTAGCACTTTCTGTGTTATTATGTCATGCATTTCAAAAATAGGATTAGTCTCCTTGGCATTTATATTAACAATTAACATAAATTTTGATAATTGATAAATATCATCGTCTATAGTATTTGGATTATCAGTAATAATATTAAGTATTTGCTTCGAAAAACTTTGATTATTAATTAAAACAATTTTACTAAGTAATTTAGTAGCCGAAGGTGTTAATTCTTTTATTACCAATTCAATATTTAATTTGATTTTATCTGCTGATTGATAAATTTTCTTCTTGTATTCTTCTTTATTTAATCCCTTAACCTTATTTAATAATTGTGCTCCTTGAACTATGAGTATAGGGTAACCACTAAAAGCTTTTACTAAAAAATCAATATCATTTTTATCTTTACTTTCTAGTAAATTGCTAGCTAAAGTAACTGCATCTTCATTGTTAAAAGTAGTCATTTCTATAGTATGAGGCAATATTTCACTATCTTGGGAGCAAAATATTACATTTCCATTGTGCTCCCAATCCACTACATCTTGAACTTTCTTATTTTCATTAATCTTTAGATTATCAAATACTAGCAGCCACTTATCTTGATGAGCTAAGTAATCCATTACTTCTTTTTTAGCTAGCTCTGCATCTTCCGATATATTAGCGTTAGTAGCCTGATTAAGATGTGTGGCTAGTTTTACAAATTCTTTATTAAAATCAAGGTTACAATCAATAAACCATATTAGATTATATTTATTCTTGTTTTCATAAGCATATATTCTAACTAGCTGAGTTTTACCAATACCGCTAGTACCAACTATACTTACTTTTCTATATTTGCTTATACTATTCTTAAGATCATTAAGCTGCTGCACATGATTTACAAAATAACTAACAGGGGTAATTAGATTAGATATTTGCCCATTAGCAAATGAATTATTATGCATGATTATTACTATTATTGGTAATAAGAATTTAATCATTTCTTTTTTTCAGTAAATGATGATAGAAGAATTATATTATCTTCTGTTGTTATTGGCCGATTATCTTTTTGTTTTTTTCGTAAAATATCTATAATATTAAGCTGATTATAACTTACACTACAATCAAAGCCATTAATTCTTAGTATATTAAATACTTGATTTATATTCAATACAAATGGATTAGCATGTGTTTTAAAAAAGCTGCTCGACATTTTTAGTAGTTCTTTCTCTTCTGTTATAGGAAAACCATCATATTCAAAATGCAGTTGTATAACTTTTTCTATATCATCGATAATTAATCTAATATTATGCTTAGCAGTAGGAGATTGTTTTTTTATCACAAAGATAAGGTAATTAATTAAACTATAAATAATTTGATATAATGAAGCTTTAGAGGCAAAATATACTACTTTTACTTTGCTTATGATATTTACTGATATATTTTCATCTTCTTGATCAAACCTATCAGTAAATAATTCAATTAATTGATCAATATTAATTTCTTCTATCTTATCGTCTTGGTACAAAACTATAGAACACGGGACTTTATCACTAGAATTTTTTAGTCTACTACCTTTAATCATGGTTTCTTGATCATTATCACCTTCATCAATTAAGGCTATTTTATTAGCTTCTCCAGCAAGTAAAATGTTAATTTCTAAATCTTTTTGTTTATTAAAATTAAGATTCCAAATTTTATTCATCAACAAGTCTTTGCAGCTTTTCAATTCTTTACTGTTATCAAACTTAAGTTGATCTAACTCTTCTTTATATTTGTTTTGATAGTGTAAGGTATATTCTTTATTAAAATTCTTAAATAAAATTTTAGACAAAATTTCAAATAATAAAATATTAACTAGAGCAAATAAAGTCATTATCCAAAATGGTTTTTTAATCTCTGCTTCTGTTTTACTCCAGTACAATTTATCAATTGCCAGGCTAATACTAAATTGATTATAGTCATTAAGATGGTAGATTTTTTCTATTTGATAATTTTGGGCTTTAATGTTTGAATAAAGAAATTTTTTATTTAATTCTATTTTATAGTAAATAAACTCAGGTATATACCTATCTATTAGTGCTCCAAAATGAAAAAGATTATAATTTATACATTTATCACAACATATCTTAAAATCACTGCCATTAGTGCTAATTGAAATATTATTACTTTGAAGAGTGCCTGATATTTGTTGTGTTAATGAATTGATTTTATTTGTACTGACCTTAACTATTTTATTATAGTAATTTTGTAATATTTGTGCTTTTTCTATCTCTGCTTTATCTTGATAATATTGATATAAAACTATTATACAAACACCATAAATAACAATAGTAAAAGCAAGTATTTTAGATACTTTGTGTTTTAATTTATCTAGATACAACAAAGTTTGTTCTTTCATATATTTTATAATATCTACTTAACTTCATGTTGCAAATTTTTAAAAACACTAGATAAGACAGTATCTATTTTAACAAAACTCTGCTGTAATAATTGTTCTTGCTTAAGCATCCCATGTTGATTTTCTAGATCATTAATGGCTAAATTCTTGATAACAGAATTATCGCTATTCTGACCAAGAAAAAGATTATTCTCCATAGATTTTAAGGTCATAACAAATTCTCCATTGTCATTCATCTCTAATTCCTTTAACTTTACAAAATATTCTTTCCCATTGATAGTTTCTAATTTCATAGAATCGTCATTATCGCTAGGTATTACTTTAAGATATTTTTGTTGGTCAGGAATATGTAACAAATTAATGTTAAGGGTGTTACTACCCTCCTCTATTTCCAGACAATCATAATCAAGCTTATGACTCCCTGTATCGTTAAAATCAGAGGAAAAAGAACCGTCTAATGCTAGATCTTCAGATGGATAAGATCTTTGTTGACACACTCTCTCCTCTAATCCTAATTTTAACGGTACGTTGATAGATGAATAAACATCGACATCTCTAATGCTAAGCATATTGTCCTCTAACGTAGCAGGTGTATTAACTCCCTCAGTAATCTTCCCAACCAAATCGCACCATCCGCCCAGTAAATTATTAACATCGGATTCCAATGCCTTAGCCTCATGAGACAACACTCCCGATTCTTGGTATTTCCGTCTGTAAGCATTAAACTCATACTGCAAGATTTTAGCTTTAGCTAGCTCCAACGGAACTTGCCACGTTCCGCTTATTATCTTCTTCCAAGCCACCGACAAAGCTGCATCTATCTCTTTCTCTCTAGAGACGCAGCCAAGCTTAGTAGGTTTCCAAGTTGCCGCATGATGAATTATCTGCTTTGCAAGTTCATGTTTGCTTAAACTAGCCGCATAT
>CAMCMD010000049.1 GCA_945875975.1 Rickettsia typhi | reverse complement strand
AAAATTTACAAGAGGTAAATAAATAATATGTTAAATGATTTTACCGGCGGCGGGCAAATATTCCTCCATAAACTACGGATGTTCTTTCAGGTGCTACACCGCTCCTTTATGACGTCATTGTTAGTTAGTTTAGCAATAGTCGGGTTTATTTCGTATAAACCGGCACAAATCTTAGATTTAAAAGCCGCTATGACTTATCAGAAAGCACTGCTTGCCGACGGTTTTGATGATGCTAGCCGCGGAATTAGACAAACTATCAACCCTAGGGCTAAATATTATTATACCACGATAGATGCTCATTCAAAAAAGGGTTTAGACGCAAGGGATCTCGATCCGCGTAAAATAATCAAGTCAAATTTCTATAGAGCCGCTTATCTAGAAGCAAAGGATTTTCTTAAAATACGACTAGTTTTTACAGCTTTGGTCATGTGCGGAATATTCTTACTGATTTATTTACTCTGGTCAAGATTCGGTAAGGCAGCTAAAGAAAAAAAACACTTAAGCGGATCTCAAATTAAAACCCCAAAAGAAGTTACTCATTATTTAAAAAAGATAAAAAAGGCTAGTTTATTTAACCTAGGCGGCATTCCGCTAGTCAAGGATTCGGAAAGTAAACATATACTTATTACCGGTAGCACAGGCTCAGGTAAAACTAATTGTCTTCATACATTGCTGCCTCAAATACGAGCGCAAAAACAACCTGCAATAGTGGTCGATACTGAGGGAGATATGGTGTCGCGCTACTGGCGGGAAGGTTATGATATTATCATTAATCCGTATGATTTGAGAACTCATAATTGGGACTTGTGGTCGGAGATTACTTCTAATAAATGTATTAAAAAAATAGCCGCCTCATTTTTCCCCGACTCTCCTCCGGATTCTAATGATTACGATAAAAAATGGACTAGTTGGGGCAGAATGTTATTTATCGGCTGTTTGGAGTACTTAAGACATGAAAATAAAATGACTATAGAGGATTTGTATAATTTAATTCACCGAGAATCTATAGAGGATTTAACAGCAAAACTAGCCAGCACATCGGTCGGCTCTTTGATTTCGAGTAAAAGTGATAATAATGCTGCTCCTCATAATATCAGAATTAATACGATTTTAGCTACCGAGTGGCTAGAGATTCTTAGCGATTCCAAAGAGAATAGTTTTTCTTTTCAAAAATGGTTTAATAGACTTGACGAGACTCGAGATGATAGATGGGTATTTATTACCTGTGACGGTAGCGATAGTAAGGTATTGCTACCGTTCTTTAGCGTAATCACTGATATAGCTTTAAATAGTTTAATTTCCCTCGGTATTAATGAAAATAGAAAAGTGTGGTTTATTTTTGATGAACTTGCCAAATTAAAGTATTTACCGACCTTGCAGGAAAACATAACGTTACTTAGAAAATACGGTGGCTGCGTTTTAGCCGCTACTCAGAGCTTTAATCAAATTTTTGCTCATTACGGAAGAAATAGCGGTAGCGTGATGCTCGGGCAGTTTAATACCAATATAATCTTTCGTATATCGGAAGTTGAGGAAGCAAAGATCATTGCTAAGCGTATCGGTGAGATTGAGTACTTAAACCAACAAAGAAATATCTCCTATGGTGCACATGAGTTTCGTGACGGGGTAAGCTATACCGAGCAAGAGAAAAAGAAAGATTTAATTAATATCAGCGACCTTAGTAATTTAGAAGTACATCAAGCTTACATACTTCTGCCTGAACCCGAAGTAGCGATAGCAAAAACTAAATTAGATGTTGCTCTCAAGTCTAAAAACTTAAACCCGCCTTTTCTTGACAATCCGCAAGTTGAATTAATGCTAAAAGAGCGGTTAGATAACTGGAATACTAAAAACCCAAATAACGTTAATACAAAAATAGCTGAAATTCCACAACAACGAGGCAATGAACTAAAACAAAAGAAGAAAAAGCATAATGATAAGAAAGACGATGATACCGTTAAAATCTTTGTAAAAAAACTAGACAAAGCCGAGTAAAGTAGTTTTTTCGCAAGACGTGTCTAGGTTTTATATTTAGCTCATTTTCCGATACACCAAGTTCACCGTATATATGAGCTAAACCGCCAATGAGGCGACAAACAGTTCGGCTATTAAGAAAATGTTTATAAGGATATTGTCACTATAACGTCACAATTCTTAGCAGATAGATGCTATTATCGATTTTTACGATATACGACAATAATTTCTAGTCTTATTCTCATGGGCGGTGATAAGAAATTCTACTATTATCGAATATTGACTTTCTCGAGAATAGTGGTTATGCTGTTAAGTATAATCAACCAGAAGCTTAGTTACATGGATATACAACAGTCCTCCTCAGGACAAATCGTTAAATCACCCAAAGGGTACAATGCCTTTGTTCCCCATAGTCTACCACCTAAACTTGATTGGAATAATGCGGTGGTTAACAGCCTATCTCGTGCCGATTTCTTACTTGGGAAGTTAGCGCGAGAAGGAAGTCAACTACCAAATCCTCACCTTTTGATGCGCCCGTTCATTACCCGAGAGGCAGTACTGTCCAGCAAGATTGAAGGCACTCAAGCAACTCTGGGAGAAATCTTAGCCGCCAACGCAGGTGCTCATGTAAAACAAAACCCTGACGATCTCCAAGAGGTACAAAACTACATCAAGGCACTTGATTATGGGCTGGGGCGGTTATCAGAGTTTCCATTATCGCTACGCCTTATCAAAGAAATCCATAAGCACTTAATGCAAGGTGTAAGGGGATTTCTTGCCACACCAGGGGAATTTAGGCGCAGTCAGAATTGGATTGGCTCTCCAGGATGCACACTAAACACAGCGAAGTTTGTGCCACCACCTCCTGATAATCTGATGGAGTGCTTATCCGAGTTTGAAAACTTTCTACACGATAGATCATTACCACCATTGATCCACATAGCCCTTTGTCATTATCAGTTTGAAGCCATCCATCCTTTTTTAGATGGTAATGGTCGCGTTGGGCGATTGCTTATTATGTTGTTGTTGGTTGAACAAAGAATGCTGCCTACGCCTTTGCTGTATTTATCTGCATTTTTTGAAGCATCGCGCGATGAATATTATAAACAGCTTTATAATGTCAGTTCAAAAGGCGCTTGGCATGAGTGGCTCATTTATTTTCTTAATGGCGTTGCTGTTCAATCCGAAGATGTTTTATCGCGTGCTGAGCGTATCAATGAACTATTAAATCAATGGAAAATTGTTGTTGCAAGCGGCAGCTCTCAAGTCCCTATGGAGATGGTACAGCATTTGGCTGTGAATCCTTATTTCACCACCAATAAAATTGCTGAAGACCTAGGTATTGCTTATAGCACCGCTCAGAGAGGCATACAAAAACTTGAGGCTGTAGGCATTATCAAAAAGACGAATGATAATAAAAGAGACAAAGTCTACTGTGCTACCGAAATATTAAATATCCTAGAAGAACCCACGAAAATCAGAGCGGATGTTTATGAATAATGGCAGTCACGGATCAACCAATAGGCGGAGTGTTGGGAAACAAGCGATGAGGGGCTTTACTTAGATGGGGACTTTTCTGATGATATTGTATAGTATAGTTGTATTCTTGCTGTGTTTATGCAGCTAATTATGTTCACTAATCTGGTTTAACAAATTTGTTATGAGTAGAAAAAAAGCAGAATTAGGCAAAGCAAGAATCGCTGCTTTATATGCACAAGGCAATACTACTGAGCAAATTAGTAAAGTATTTGGGGTTACTGCCCCCACAATACGTAAGTTCATGAAGAAAAACGGCATTGCAATTCGAAATTCTAGAGGTTTCTTAACAAATGAACAGAAAGAACAACTCTCTAGTATGCGTGCTTCTGGTATGACTTTAAAACAAATAACAGAAGCTTTTAATGTTGTTGGTATGAGTTGTATTCGTAATAATCTATTAAAGCTGGAAGAAAAGAACGTAACCCCTTCCAATATAATTATTGATAATAATTATATCGGTTATAATCCAACACAATTTGAAAGAAAACGCACTAAAAATAGCAACGAGTTGAATTTATACATTCCTGAGAAGTGGTATTAGGGCAAAAGATGGCTAAAAGTTTGTGTTTTAGCCGTGAACGTTATACAATACTAGGATATAATCCTAAATATAACGAGTAAACTAATGAACAAACAAGAATTTATAACACACATAGCTATCAGCACGATTGTACTAAAGTGGAAGCTGAGAAAGCTATAGACATGTTCACTTCTTCGGTAATTGATGCCGTGGGTCAAGGTAATGAGATTTCTCTTATAGGTTTTGGTCATTTCTCTACTACTAAGATTGCAGCAAGAGGCGGTCGTAATCCACGCAGCGGTGAAGCTGTGCGCCATGTAGCGCGTCAAGAAATTATTAGCCTAGCTAGTTAAGGTTCAGAGTAAATGACCTTAAGGCGAATGCCTTACCTAAATTCGAAAGGAAGAGGGGACAAGAGCATGGTATTAAAGCGGAATATATCGGAATAGGTGTATGATATAGTTTCGCAACGCCTGAGTAATATGGTTAAAGCTACAAGTGCTTGAAGACTAGTTTTCAGTGGTGGAACCGCTCACTCGTCGGTAGCACCTATGTAACCCGACGCCTTTAGTAAACATAGAATATGGCTTTGTCTATGCTACACTCTGACTAAAGGACGATGAGTAATGAACTCATTTAAGAAAACGAACAGAAGACCTAAGTTACTCTATATACGTTTCTTGAAAACGAAACATGGGATGGCCTAAGGGACGCGAGTCCTATGGTCACGGAGTCACCGTAGTAGTCGATGGGAATAACCGACCCATTCGCGGAGTGCAGGAGAGCTGTATACAGGGCAAAGGGTGGCAGGTAATCTAATAGTAAGGAATTGATAGGTACGCGAGATGCGAAAAGCCGAAACAATATTTTCTATTATACGCGAACGTGGACAACGTGGGTTGCTGGTTAATAATGTATATCGTCTACTTTATCAGAAGGAACTCTATCTGCATGCTTACGGAAAGCTTTATCGCAATCAGGGAGCAATGACTGAAGGAGCAATATCTGAAACAGTTGACGCTATGTCACTAGAGAAGATCGATACAATAATTAACGCATTACGTTATGAAAAGTATAGATGGACCCCAGTACGACGTGTTTACATAACCAAGAAGAATGGAAAATCAAGGCCATTAGGGTTACCAACCTGGTCTGATAAGTTACTCCAAGAAGTAATCAGATCAATATTGGAAGCCTATTATGAGCCTCAGTTTAGCCAATCCTCTCATGGATTTAGACCTAAACGAGGTTGTCACACTGCACTTCGAGAAGTTATGCAAAAAGGTAAAGGAACAAAGTGGTTTATCGAGGGCGATATCACAGCATGTTTTGATAAAATTGATCATACAATTTTATTAGACATCATCAGAGAAAATTTCCAAGATAACCGCTTCATAAACCTTATAAGTATACTTCTTAAAGCAGGATATCTAGAAGATTGGAAATTCAACGCCACCTTAAGCGGTTCCGCGCAAGGCTCGGTCACTGGTCCGATTTTTAGTAATCTAGTGTTAGATCGTTTAGATAAATACGTAGAACAAACACTTATACCAGCATACACACGCGGTAACGAAAGAAAGAAGGATGCATACTATACCACACTGATAGTACAAGCCTTCAGGGCAAGAAAGAGAGGTGATTGGGAAAGTGACAGTATACTACACAAACAAGCGCAGTCTATACCATCACGAGATCCCAATGATCCCAATTTTCGGCGTTTGTGGTATGTGCGTTATGCAGATGACTTTCTACTTGGGTTAGCAGGGCCTAAAAATGAAGCTGTTCAAATCAAGCATGAAATCGCTCAATTTTTAAGTAATGAGTTAAAACTTGAACTCAATGCTGATAAAACATTGATTACTAATGCAAGTGGTCAAAAAGCTAAGTTTTTAGGATATGAAGTACATACACTCCAAGAAGACAGCAAACATGATCATAATGGTCGTCGCTGTATTAATGGTAATATTGGACTACGTGTTCCTGCTAAAGTGATACAAGAAAAATGCAAGAAGTATATGAAAAATGGGAAACCAACACATTTACATCAACGCACAATCGATGATGCTTATAGCACAGTATCACAATATCAAGTAGAGTATAGAGGAGTGGTGCAGTATTATCGTATGGCATACAACCTTCATACATTCAATAAACTGAGGTATATGACGGAAGTATCGCTAGTTAAAACATTAGCTAGTAAATACAAGACTACATGTGCTAAAATCTATAAAAAATATGGCGCAACAATTAAAACGAATGAGGGTGAAAAAAAAGTTATCCTTGTTAAGCGAGATAGTAAGCTAGGAAAACCACTTGTCACGCATTTTGGTGGAATATCGCTAAAATGGAATAAGTGGGCCAGTATTAGCGAACAACCAGTGGACTGTATCTGGAATAACCGCACTGAATTAGTAGAGCGCTTAGAAGCCCAAGAATGCGAGTTATGTGGTTCTCATAAAAAAATAGAGGTACACCACATAAGAAAACTAGCAGACCTAAAGCGGAGAGGAACTACTAAAGCTGAGTGGCAAAAGAGAATGATCGCTAGGAATCGTAAAACCTTGATTGTTTGCCAAAAATGTCATAATAGCATACATCATGGTAAATATGATGGAAAGAAACTTTCGGCGTAATAGAT
>CAMCMD010000048.1 GCA_945875975.1 Rickettsia typhi | reverse complement strand
TTGCGATAACCCGAGTTGCCCCCGCTTAAAATTACTAATTTTCTGCCAAATATTTTTTAATTTATCAATCATGCTTTATTTCTCTCGTAATAATGAATACTTGCATTGTTGCTCGTGGCTTTATTACATTTAACGCATTACCGTTATACGAGCCGAGATTAATCGCTAAAGTATTTTTAAAAAGATTAGTAAAATCAAGTTCAAGTAACTCTAAAGGTTTAGAGGTAAGATTTTTTACCGATAGCACCGCTCCGCATAAATTGCGATATCTATAAGCGACATTTTGGGTAACAAGACGCTCTTTAGTTTTTTGTAAAGTACGCTTGCTACTTGTAACATAATACTTGCTTTTTTCACCCTCGATCATTGCTCTCATCATCGAAGCTATTTCAGATTTAAGCGGTTCGTTTACAAGCGGTATAAAACCTTTGGCGTGCGAAGTGGGTTTTAGCTCGCTACCTAAATTAATGAATATTGTTTGAGCAGAAGTATCGCCCACGGTAAATCTCATATCTTGCGCTCCGCCGTGGGGCATTATTAAGCTTAGCTCGATAGTCTCGCCTACTTCCGCTTTGGGTTTAATAAACAAGTTGCGCCAATCACCGCTCCAGTAAAGAGCGTACTTATTCTCATCACCTATTACTTCGATGATTTCACCGCCTACTACCCCTATCCTGTTCAGCTCGTTTGCACCTATTACCGTTTCTATTCTATTTTTAGGATTAAAAGTAAATTCGGTATTTGCATAAGCGTAAGAAAAGCAAGCGAAGGTAATAAGCAGTAATTTTACCGATAAGAACAGCTTTGCCTTTAGATATAACTTGCTCTTTAAGATTTTTGTCCAGCTTTTCATTTAACTAATGCTCCCTTAGGTTCTTGTTTGCCTTCTTTTTTCTCTTTATCGCTTACTACCTGATTAAATTCCTTTAGCCGTAAGTAACCGCCGCTAAATTCAAAACTAAGACGGTAAGAAGTAGGATTAGATTCAAAGCCGTGCTTGCCGTATCTTGAGGTTAAGATGCCGTGAGCGATTACCTCACCGCTTCCCTCGTCAATTTCCATATTCTTCACCGTAAAATAAGTAACTAAATCAAAGTTTTTATACTTCTCTAGGCTATCCGCAAAATATTCGTTTATCTTTTTAGAAAAGCTCGAGTCGCTATTTGAAGTATATTTTAAAATCATGTCCCTTTTGTGTAGGACGTCCGCGGCCGATAAATCAAGTAGTGAATTTAAAAACACCATAGTCATTTGCTCCAAGTAACCGCTAGATACTTTGCGGTTTGAAATCATTACCTCAGATGAGAGCGGTGGCACCATAATAATTCGCTCTTCTTGAGCCAAAATCTTAAGGCTAAGTGCGCCGCTCGTTATACTTAAAGCAATAGTCAGCACCAAAAACAGATTGCGCTGTTTTGTAATACGATCTCCGCCTTGCATAGCTACTTGTAAATTCATAACTTCCTTGACTTTATTTTCGTTTAATATTCATATTTAATATTTACGTACTCGCTTATTCTTATAAAAAACATCTCTTATGAGACTCCGGCAAATATTTGCCGCCGAATATGTCCTTAAGCGGTAAATGCCAATAAATAAATCGCTGTACGCTTCCCTGATGCCACCCCTTAGCCGCATAAGCGGAGAAGCCGTAACCTACGACAAAACCTATAATACCAACGGTCATCCCAAAACGAGTCCACACCAAGCAGCCGGTAGCAGTAGCTCCAAGTAGCCCTAGATAGCTAAGACCGTAATATTTGATCTCCTTGTTTAATGCTCTATTTAACCTGACTCTCTCCATCTCTATACTCCAAGACCGGTTTTAACTGCTATTACCGTTAAACCACCAACTAATGCACCTTTACCAAAGCCCAGCATTCGATCCCTAAGATCACCCTGTTGTTGCATCATCGCTCCCATTGCTCCCGTTATAAAAATACCTACCGGATAATAGTCGTTAATCATTTTTTTTACCGGGTCAGTAGCTGCTTTGATCCCAGCGTCAAGGTCAAAAGCATAAGCATCAATGCTACAAAGTAGAATCGGTGCAAGATACACGGCGGTTTTAAGAATTAAATGAGTCTTGCTATAAGAATTTTGTAACTATTCACCACATTTAGCTTTCTAACAAAATTTACTTTCTCGCCATTTTTTGCTTGACATGGTTTTTGGTAAAAAATCAAGAATTTGTCTGCACTTTACCATTGGTGATTTTTCTAGCTATAGAGCTCGATTAAACTGTTACTGACACCAAGTATCTTATCTAAATGAGACTGGGGTAAGCTCTAATTTTGTTCGCCATTCACAGGTCATTTAAACGAGGAAATTTTGCTTTTTAAAACCTGTGTTATACTATCCTTTCAAAAGGAGATAGCAGTTGAAAATTGAGCAGTACAACATCGAAGAATTATTTGCAAAAACCAAGAAGGCTATGGATGATGATGCAACATTATCGACATCTATGCGTGCTCTCATTGAGACTCTTTTGCTAGTTATTTCCATTTTTGTACAACGACTTTCGCTCAACAGCTCTAATAGCTCGAAGCCACCTGCATCTGACGCTAACCGCAGTAAAAATCCTAAATCTGAAATCGATCCGGAGAAGAAAAAGAAACCTGGCGGACAGCTTGGGCGAGAAGGAAAGAATCTAGCTCCCGTTAAGAATCCTGATGAGATAATTAAGATCAATGTGGATTTGAAGACTCTTCCTGAGGGAAATTATAAAGAAATTGGTCTTGAATCTAGGCAAGTTGTAAACCTGATTATTAAAAGACACATAACTCAATATGATGCACAAATTGTAGAGAACGGTGCCGGCAAGCAGTTTAGAGCACCCTTTCCTGATGAAGCTAAACGACCAATTCAGTATGGCAATACCGTGAAGGCGCATGCTGTATATATGTCTTGTTTTCAAATGCTCCCTTATGAGCGAATGCGAGATTATTTTGAGAATCAGCTATCTTTTGCCATGAGCGCTGGGACCTTGTGCAATTTTGTCGAGGAGGCTTATGATCTGCTTATTACTTACGGTTTTGACAAGCGAGTTATACAAGAACTCACACAGGCTCAAGAGATTGGTGTTGATGAAACTGGCGTCAACATCAATGGTAAAAAGCAATGGATCCACACAGCAGCCAATGATCAATGGACTTTATTTTATGTCCATAAATCAAGGGGTTGTGAGGCTATGGATGCAACTGGTATCTTGCCGCACTTTAAAGGAGTGATGATTCATGACCATTGGAAGCCATACTTTAGTTATAAAGACTGCGAGCATGCTTTGTGCAACTCTCACCATCTGCGCGAACTCAAGTTTGCCGAAGAAGTTCTGCAAAAGAGCTGGCCTAAGCACATGCGTGAGTTACTCATCGAAATAAAGTTAGCTGTTGAAGTGTGTCGCTTTTTAAAAACTGCGCAAAATTGCCTTCCAAAAATGTTATCTTGTAATGAATGGCCAGGAATGTCTGGCCTGTAACCCAATATTACAAGGAGTCTACTATGCCTCAAGTACTTTCCTCCACTCCTCCAGCTACGACTGCCCACGCTGTTGACTCATTTGATCATTTTGCTTCAGGTCAACCTCTGGCTCCAGAACTTGCTGACCTTGTCAGCCGTATACAATCTTGGCGGGATCATAAAACTTTTAAGGCTCAAGCAATGCCTGATGAGCTAAAATTCTCTATAGCTAAACTTTTAACTTCAGGTCTCCATTCTAGAGCCCCCTTAGCTAAACAACTCGGTATCTCCTATAATCAAGTCGCTAATATAGAGGCAAATTTTGTGAATCACTCAGATCTAAATACTAACCAGTCTGTAGACCTAAATTTTTTGCCATTTAAAATAATTCCACATAACCAAACTATTAATTCTGTTCCTGATAGCAATGGTAATGATCAAGTTAGTGCCAATCTGGACTCCACAACCAGTCCCAACAGTCAGCCAATTACTATCCCTGTTTCAGTAAATCAGGTAAAAGATATTATAATTCATAAAGCAGATGGAGCTAATCTAACTTTACCAACTAACTTACCATCTGAGTTTCTTTATAATATCACACAGTTATTTTTATGCTCCAAGTAACACCTTCTTCCACTATTTACATGGCTTCAACTCATATTGATTTCCGCAAAGGTACAGATGGTCTTTGCGCCATCTGTCGTAACCAACTTGCCATCAATCCCTTAGATGGGGCCATCTTTCTATTTTATAACAGACTTAAAACCTCTATCAAAATTCTTGCTTATGACGGCCAAGGCTTCTGGCTTTGCTCTAAGCGTTTATCCCAAGGCAAGTTTGTCTGGAAGTCTAACGCAAGTATATACCGATCTGGAAGTAAAACACTTACCGTAACACAAATTTGTTATCGCCTCTTGCAAGTGCTCATCAACAATGGCTCAGGTGTAACTTTTGCTAATGAATGGCGTAAAGTTATTCAAACACCTTCTTGAAGCGCCATTTCATACTCATATTAAGCGGCTACCCTTTCAGTAGAGTTTAAATATTCTACATATTTCCATGGTAAATAATTCTTCGGCTGCTTCTTCAATATTGTAGCATTGTCCTGCATCCAATTCAAATACCCAAAACTGTCAATATCATTTGCCATGCAAGTCGCAACTATACTGGAGATTCCACTTAATACCTCAGCACTCGATAATGTCTTAAAAAATAGTGAGTTCTTTCTTTGTAAAATTATTCGCTTCAAGCCTCTCTCACTCCTATTATTGTCAAGTTCCATCCCGCCAACCCGTAAAAATTGCGTCAATCCTTCCTTATGGTTCAACCAGTATTTCATGGCCTTGCCTAAATGACTATTGGGCTCAACTAATTTATAGGCAAATAACTCATCTATTTTACGGTAGATATTGTCAATATGACCCGCACTATGTTTTTGATGATGCTTCAGACGTTTTTGATCACTCATATTTCTATTGGCACGATCTATTTGATAAATCGACTTGATTTCTTCCACAAAATATCGACATTCTTCGGGATGGTAAGCTAGTAACTCTTCAAACTTCGCATAACCATGCCTTATGCATTTAAATAAAGTCATTGTTTCCAATATCACTTCTTCTATGTTAGGTATATTCATAGTACTCGCATCAGACATTAGTTTTTTGTTACCATCATTAACTACTAATGCTATATTTTCACCACAATAATTCTGCTTGGTAAAATATAAAATAATCTCATGACTAGTGCTAGTCTCGGTACATAATATCGTACTGTAACAACCCTTAGGCTTCGAGCTCTTTTTGTCTCTGTCGCTCTTATCACTGTCTTCAGTCCCTTCAAATGCCACTTCTTGCCCAAGACGCTTGTTCCGAACTATTACTTCTAATATTTTCGCTCTCGTATCATCAACATAAAAATTTTTACAACTACTGGCAGCATTCAGCAATTCACTAAAAATTTCTAATCCTCCTCCATCTTTCCACAGCCCTGCAACTTGCTGCCATAAATTAGCTTCTGATATTGGAACTTTATATAACCCTTGTAACTTTGATAATCTATAAAATGGTATGCCCATACATTTCTGCAGTGCAATTGAACTTCTCGCACTATTGGTCCACTTAACAATATTACCTTTTGCTACAAATTCAGTACTGCAACCATTACAACGAAGGGTTTCTTTGATAAATTTTTCAGCCACTACTGGTGCATTGCCACTAAATTGTAATAACTTTCTCTCTTCACCAGGATATAGTTTACCTTTATGACAACAAGGACACTTATCTCCTTTTTTTAAATCAGCATTTGTCATATGATTTACAGTAGCATTCGGATAATTCTCAAAACCGTTGCGTCCATTTCGGCGTTTTTTCTTCTCATTACCTTGCTGCTCATTATTATCCAGGGATTCATTGCCACTTTTGGTCAATGAACCCGCTAAACTTCCTTTGATGGAACTTTTGCTTTTATCCCAAATAATTCTCGTAACTTGTCATTCCTCAAAGTGGAGTTCAGCGATTTTAGACAAAACCCTTTTAAAGTAAGGGTATAAATTTTCAGAGTGGAGTTCAATTTTATCATAGACAAGTTCAGTATATAGTGTTTTAATCATAGTTATGTTCAGTATATGTAAAATAT
>CAMCMD010000047.1 GCA_945875975.1 Rickettsia typhi | reverse complement strand
CCGAAAGCGGTGACTTTAACTTCTTGAACAACCAAGAAGCTGCTGGTGTACCTATGGAACAAGCAATCGATAATTTAATTAAGGCAAAAGCTAATGCAAGAAAATAGAAAAATAACGATAATAATGTTTATTACTCTTACCGCGATCCTGACAGGTATCTCCTTTTTTATAGGAAGCAGATACGGCATTAAAAACATGAAAGTTCTATATATCTCGCAAGCAGAGATACTGAATATCGAGAAGGCAAGAATTGCTAGTAAGCCAACAAGCGAAAAGCAATTATTTTTCGGTAAACCTGAAACGGCTATTAAATACATAGAACAAGCGCAAAACCGAACGAGTAAAGAAGAGGGGTTAGTACTGCTCACCGATAGTAAAATATACGGACGCAACGTGCGCTCTATTTCAAAACAAGTACACGAGGAGATTATCAAGAATTTAGTACAATTTGCGGATACGGAATGAAGATAAAAACGCAGATTTAAATTATGAGAAAAGTAGAGATGAGCAAAACAGAAAAACTAGAAAGTTTAAAATATTTTGAAAGCGTATCTAGACTGCAGAATGGCCTAGTTTATGTTGCGCTGTTTTTTGTATTTTGGCTAATTAATCAGATGATTTTTAGCTTAAAATTTACATGGATAGAGCAATTGTTAATCTTGATAGTATTTCCAATAGCTATATTGGGTACATTTTTCTTAGGATATAAAAAATCATTTCAAATAAACGGAGGGGATAATTTTATTAATATCCAATGTGATTTATCAGAGCTTATAATTTCGTTGAATAGATGTGGCTTTGATCTGCAAGAACAAGCAGGAGATTACTATTTGTTAAAAAATAGGTTTAGGGTTGGATGTCACAAAAAATTAACGGTAACGGGCGTTAGAGGCAAATGCATTGTATTCGGCAATGTTCATTTATTGAAAATGCTGAATGCAGATTTGGTTACATTAAAAACAATTTATACCACCAAAGCAACATAAATAGAAAAACAAATAATGACGGCAATGATTAAAAATTTAGTGGAGTAATTAAAGTGAGCAATAAAAAACAATATTTGAACTTATTAAGTTTATATTATGTCGAAGGTATGAGGAATATCTTAATATCATCGATAAACAGCTTGTTTGTGGTGTTCTTTTTGTATTTTACCGGTTTGCACGGTTTTAGCCTTTTTATACCTTTTATCGTAGGCTCTTGGACAGTGTTTTATATAATTTGTGCATATAAAAGCGGTCAAGTAAGTGTTGTAGATAATTATTTCTATTTTCAAGGAGATTTAACGGAATTATTCATTTTGCTAAATAAGTGCGGATTTAGTTTGGTATCTGAATTAAGCGGATATTACACATTAACCGCTACAAACATTGTAGGCATTATAGGGCAAATCTGTCTTAAGTCGGAACAAGAAAAGGTTATTATTTTTGGTAACACTAAACTGATTAAAATGCTAACTCACGATTTGCCTAAACTTCAAGCAATGTATAACGAGCAATAAACATGGCAAATGCGAAAACAATAGCGGAAATAATTATGCGCCCTCTTAATATTTGGATAGTAAGTCGGTCTATTGCTACTCCTAGAGGAAAAAGTAACCATGAATATTGCCATATTTCATGTTGTAATAAATCCAATTTCTTTTGCAGATCGTTTAAGTCTGCCATTGCATTGTTTGAAATAAGAATTGTAACAATAAAAATAATAAAAACTTTATTACAAAACACGAGACTAAACAAAAGAATTAATTTTGTAAGCATAAAGATACTCATGATTTTTGCAATCAACTTCAATGCCGATGCCAAGGACTTCGGTATAAAGGGTCATACTTATCAAATAATAGAGCAACCGTTTCTGCGTATGATAGATGAAAGATTACAGAAAGTTGATATGAAAAAAGAACAAGAGAAAATGACTGCAATTGTCAAAGATCGAGTTCTCAATCCTAAAGCTGTTGAAGGGTTGCTGCCAGCTACTAAAAGCAGAGTTTTTTATTTTGACCCTACCTATACACTAGAAGAGGACGCGGTGTTACCTTGCGGCAAAATATTGCACAAGGCCGGTACAAAAGTAAATCCCCTTGAACATATGGATTTAAACAGGAGGTTATTTTTTATCGATAGTAGGCAGGCAGCTCAAGTAAAATGGTTAAAATCGCAATTAACCGTAAGTAATCTTGAAATAAGTAACAACCTAGCCGATCAAAAAGAGCCGATCGAAGACAGAATCATTTTAGTCGGCGGGAGTGTCTTTAAACTAAAAGAAGAGCTAGGCAAAGAACATGAAAACAAAATCTATTTTGATCAACACGGTGAGTTAACGACTAAATTCGGTATTAAGGCAAGCCCTGCCGTTGCAGTACAAGACGGACTACGGCTTAAGATAGAAGAAATTAAATTACTACACAAAGAAGAACGCAATGTAGATACACTTAATAAATCAAAGAATTAACAAAACAGGGAGAAGAACAATGACGGAAGACAATAAAAAAGGATCTAGTTACTGGAAATATATATTAGCGGGCTGCGCTATATTCATAGCTTTATTGGTTTATTTAGATAAAAAACGAGAAAATGATCGTGCAATGAGCATGATAGAAAACATAACTGCTAGCGTTCTTCCTAGAAAACAACCCGAGGAGATAGATTCAGCGCGGTTGCAAGAAATGCTAAAAGACGTACAAGACAAGGGGTACAAGCGTGGCTTTGATCAAGGTAAAGACGCTGGTTTTAGCGAAGGGGAGAAGGAGGCTCAAAAAAGAATTGCTATCAAGGCATTAATAGAGGGCGTTTCCTGTGAAGTGGTGAGTAAAATAGCTAATCTAGATCTAGAGTCGGTTAAGCAGCTAGAGAGAACCTATACCGATAAATCTATTGAGCCTATTATACAGAATAAGAATAATTCTGATAAAAACGATGCAATACAGATAAAGCAACAATTTTTCTGTAAATTCACATTTCACCTTTTGTATATTACGCGCTCATATCTAAATAAGCAGCACCAGTAATCCAATCATCGCTAATTTCTAGCAGGATAGCAGTAAT
>CAMCMD010000046.1 GCA_945875975.1 Rickettsia typhi | reverse complement strand
CATAATTATTGTCTCCTAATATGATTATCGGAGCATTAAGCTCCTTCATCATCTTAGGATATTATGCGAAGTAAAATACTGTAAAATCTTGGAGTTAATAGGGATTTGACCGGTTACTTTGCATAATTACTTTCTTCGCATAAGGTGGGTTATGCAAAGCTTTGCATAATCCTCCTTGTGGGGCTCCTTTATCGCTCCTATAAAACATATTGTTTGCCATTACGCCAGATTCTAACCAACCTTTAATATTACGTCTTATAATAGGTATAGTGTTAAGTTTCTCTAATAATGCTTTATGATCTATATTGTCAAAGCAACCAAAAATATCGGCATCTAACACATATGCTTTTTTTCTTTTTAACGCTCCAAATATAGCTCCGTAAACATCATGACATGATCTTCCCGGTCTAAAACCATAGCTGTTAGGCTCAAACTTAGCCTCCCATTCTGGTTCTATAACCATTTTAACTAGTGCTTGTTTTACTCTATCTTCTATAGTTGGTATCCCTAAAGGACGCATTTCAGAATCTCCAGACTTGGGAATCATTATACGCCTAACGGGCTTAGCTCTTTTTTGCAAATCTATTGCAGTAGTTAAATCAAGCCTTTGATTTTGCTTAAGAGATTTTATCCCATCAACACCCGCAGTTTTCTTTCCACGGTTATCTTGAGTTACCTTTCTGACAGATAAGAGTTTCGCACCTTTTGAGTTTAGTAACAACTTTTGTAAACGGCGCATACGTTTTATATCACCATCTTGTGAAGCTTGATAAATTCGTTTTTGTAGCTTAAATGTATTCCTCTGCAACTCCCGCCAAGGAATTTCATTCCATTTATACCTAATCAACGATTGGTTCATAACTTTTACACTATTATTCACAACTTTACCTTCTAAACTACCGTGTCTCCGTCAGCATATCCTACACATTACTATAGGCATTGGCTTCTGAGACAATCCTTCTATTATAGAGCATATAGCTGGCTACCTACTCAATAGCTTTGAGAGCACCCATAATAGTTATCCCGTTCCATGATTATCGTTTCTCGCTGAACTTAGATTCCTGCTTTCCGCCGGAGACTGAGAACATCTGAATAAGATCTGTTCACTCCTTATCACTCATTATGTCTCTTACCTTTTGGTTCATGCGTATCAACTCATTTCGCACGTTCATGACCTTACGACAGTTCAGACACAGGTTTCTTTCGTAATCATATTCAGCTCTGCTTGGAAGGATTCTCCATTGAGTTTGGAGTTACTCCCTTTTATCCCACGCTTGCACCGCAAAGCTTGCCATGTCCTTGAGATGTGAGATATACTTTTACCCCGATGTCAGGGGAGATGGAATTTAACCAACACGATAACCACGACTCATCCTATCTTTCTATCGAAACACAGAACTTTCGGGTCGCACAAACAATAAATCTAGGTATCTATCTTTCTTCCCTGTACTCATTCTTTTTTGGCGAGCAACAAAACAAAAATCGCTACCAAGCTCTTGTAAAAAGTCAGTAATGTTTGTTAATATGGCGCTTTCTAAGTCAGATTCAGATCTATAATCTTCTGCCTTGATAAAATTAATGAAGTATGGGTCTTTAAATACCAAATCAGCAGTCATTTGATCCTCTGATCTTAGTTCTGCTAATTGAGACTGAATTATGTTACTGGATTTTTTGCTAATTCCAGTTCTTTCAAAAAGTGTGCTATCTATTTGTTGCTTTAAATATCGTACGCTCCAATTTTGAATTCGGCTCATTTCTATATAAAAATCACGCTTAATTTTGTCATCAATACTACAAATTAGAATAATATGTGACCACGATAATTGTCTCAACACTGTCGAGACAATTTCTAATTCTGGGAATAATTTAACAAACCTTACCATCCTAAACAGGTTTGGCCTGCTATATCCTTTCCCATATTTGGTCGATAGTTGGATTGATAAATTATCAATCACTTGTTCTCCATATTCTGCTCTATCATATTTGATAAATTCTTTTTCTAATCTTCTTCCGATTGACCAACAAAGTAGTACATGAGATGAGTTATACTCTTTAGCTACCTGCTGTCTTACTGTGCTAATTAAATTGCTAATATCATCAACTAAATCTTTAGAAACGTCCTTAACTATATTACTCATAATAATCTCCATTTAAATTTTGCCACTTTGTTCATTCAACCAACACAATACTACTTTGCGTGAGTATTTTCTATGGTGCTCTGGTTTAGCGGAGTGATAGTACCGCAGTGCTTTATGCCATGTTCCATATTGCTTTTTTAAGCGCAACAAAAACAATGCGGCATATTCTATATTCCTCTGTGGATTTAGCATTTCTTGCATGTTGGCAAAACCACTAGCGTGCCAACGATAATTCAGCTGCATCACTCCCACATCAATATTGCTAATACCACGACCACGCGCGTTTGCAATAAAGCTATAGGCTTCTCTGCTATTACTGGCTAATACCGTCTTACCATTAACGTTCAACGCATACGCATTCATCCCAGATTCTATCTTGGCAATAGCAACAAGTAATCCACTTGGAATGCTATATTGTTGCTCGGTGTTTTTAATTAATTGCTCGATTTGTCCATTAACTTGTCCATCAGCTGCAAACACATTATTACCACACAAACTCAAGGAAATAACTAGTATTAAAACTTTTATTTGCTTTGATAAATTATAGTATTTTGATATAATAACATTATATATTTGAAACCAATAATTGTAAGAAAACACCATGGAAGATTTCGCCACATTCTGTAAAAACCAACAAAGCTTGCTGAGTAAGGTTTTTTCGCTCAAGATGAGTAAAGACAGGTTATGGAACTTTTTCTTCTGGTTTGGTATGAGTGCTGGTTTTTCTACAGCTTCAGCTATTAGGGACTTGCCAATAATTTCTTCTATGGTGTTCTGGCTTACTTTAGTAGTTGTTCCATTAACAATATTTTTCTTTTCAAAAACTACCTTTATTAAGGATAGTATTTTTCTAACCAGAGAAGGCAGAGAAATCGACATAAAGAAAGATTTGCCAACTCGTTTTCCAATCATAGTTACAACTGTAGCTTTTACAGTTCTT
>CAMCMD010000045.1 GCA_945875975.1 Rickettsia typhi | reverse complement strand
CAGTTGATGTTTTGGTACTATCAAACTATCCTGTTATACCTGGAGCTGTAATGAAATGTAGACCTGTAGGGGTTTTAATGATGGAAGATGAATCAGGGGTGGATGAAAAAATTATTGCTGTACCTATTGATAAAGTTGATATTAGTTTTAGTAATGTCAAAGATATTAACGACGTCAATAATGATGTAAAACTTAGAATAAAGCACTTTTTTGAACACTATAAAGATCTTGAAAAAGGTAAATGGGTAAAGATTTTAGGTTGGGAAGATATAAAAAAGGCTAAGAGGTTAATAGAAGAAGGAGTAAAAAGATTGACTACATAAATAAAAATATTACAGGTTAAATTTACATTTATAAAATATTTTTATGACTATAATTAAATATAAAATTAACAATAAACTGAGGTAATTATGATCAATGAATTAGTGCAAAGATTAAGTGAAGGTAAACATGAAGTTGTAATCGGGCATAGGGATGAGTCCTATGAAGAAATAAAGCAAAGAATTGAAGATGGCTATATTCACATTAAATTTACACAAACTAGAGGCGGTACTGAATTAGGTATTAATGTTGACTTAAATAATACCAATCTAAAAGAATTAGATTTTAACAAAGGAGAAGGATTACTTCATATTGAAGGTACTACAAATTTGAATTACAATGCTGTTAGGTGTATAGCTGATATTGACCTTGCAACAAGGAAAGGAGAAGGGTGCTTACAGGTTGTTGAAGAGGAATCAGTAAATAGTGATAATAAAGCAACAAACTAACATTACAAATTAATAAGTAGAGGAGTTTCGTATGTCAGAAGATAACGAAGAATATATATGTTTAATTAATGAAGAAGAACAATATTCGATATGGTTTGCATGGAAAGAAATACCACTGGGTTGGAAGCAAGTTGGACCTAAAGGAAGCAAAGAAGAAGTTTTAAAATATGTAAAAGAGGTATGGACTGATATGAGACCAAAAAGCCTTAGAGAGCAAATGGATAAAAATGTTACTTTTAATTAGAGTCTTTTGATTTGATTGTGTGTGCGCCAAAAGGTGCATTAATCTTGCTGGTGAAAGCCCAGCTATGGAAGGAATAGCTAGAGCTTCACCATATAGTCTTGGGCTGACTCTAGTAACAAAGTTAGTTAAGCGTAGACAGAGATATTACAGGCCGTAAGCCGGAAGGTGAGTGATTGAGCCTCGTTAAATAGTTTTTTTTGGGATTGCAGATCAAGTTGGTAATTGAGAATGCAATATCATAGCTATCACAAATAGGCAGATAGCTATGGAATCCCCGGGGTCTTAGAGCATGGCATGTAAAAAAGGTTATTCGGGAACTTGGGAGATCCTACATTTCCTCAAAGTAAGAGTCTCTATCAATAAGGACTTTTATCTTGAGTATTATAAAATGTAGGAAGTCAGATAACAACAGACACAAAATTGAAAAGAGTGTGCGCCATGTAGCGCGCCAAGAAATACTTAACGGAGTTAAGCAAGGTTCAGAGTAAATGACTTTGAGGCGAATACCTTACCTAAATCTGAAAGGAGGAGGGAACAAGAGCATGGTATTAAAGCGGAATATATCGGATAGATGTATGATATAGTTCTGCAACGCCTGAGTAATATGGTTAAAGCTAGATTGCCTGAAATCTAGTCTCCAGTGGCGGAATCGATCGTTCGTCGGTAGCATCTATGCAACCCGACGCCTTTAGTAAACATGGAATCTATTCTTTTCTATGTCACACTCTGACTAAAGGACGATGAGTAATGAGCTCATTTAAGGGGACGAACGGAAGACCTAAGTTACTCTAGAGACGTTTCTTGGAAACGAAACATGGGATGGTCTAAAGGGCGCGAGCCCTAAGATCACGGAGTCATCGTAGTAGTCGGCTGGAGTTACGACCAGTCTGTAGAGTGCAGGAGAGCTGCATACAGGGCAAAGGGTGGCGGGTAATCTAATAGTAAGAATTGATAGGTACGCGAGATGCGAAAAGCCGAAACAATATTATCTATTATAAGCAAACGTGGACAACATGGGTTGCCGGTAAATGATGTATATCGTTTACTTTATCAGAAGGATCTCTACCTTCGTGCTTACGGAAAGCTTTATAGCAATGATGGAGCAATGACTAAGGGAGCAACCCCTGAAACAGTAGATGGTATGTCACTGGAAAAGATAGATGCAATAATTAACGCTCTGCGTTATGAAAAGTATAGATGGACTCCGGTGCGACGTGTTTACATAACCAAAAAGAATGGAAAATCGAGACCTCTAGGGCTGCCAACTTGGTCTGATAAGTTACTTCAAGAAGTAATCAGATCAATATTGGAGGCTTACTATGAACCTCAATTTAGCCAATCTTCTCATGGATTTAGACCTAAACGAGGCTGTCACACTGCGCTTCGAGAAGTTATGATAAAAGGCAGAGGAACAAAATGGTTTATCGAGGGTGATATCTCAGAGTGTTTTAACAAAATTGATCATACAATTTTAGTGGGCATCATCAAAGAGAAGTTCCAAGATAACCGTTTCATAAACCTTATAACTATGCTTCTAAAAGCAGGATATCTAGAAAACTGGAAATTCAATGCTACCTTGAGCAGATCGGCTCAAGGCTCGATCGTTGGTCCAATTTTTAGTAATCTAGTGTTAGATCGATTAGATAAATACGTAGAACAAACAATGATACCAGCATACACATGTGGTAAACGAAGAAAGAAGAACGTACACTATATCAAATTGGCAGAACAAGCAGCAAGAGCAAGAAAAAGAGGTGATTGGGAAAAGGCAAATATACTGCGTAAACAACAGCAGCATATACCTTCAGTAGACCCTAATGACCCCAGTTACAGGCGTTTGTGGTATGTGCGATATGCCGATGACTGTGCGCCACGAACATTACTTAAAAATTATTGAGTAGTGGTACTGCACAAGAGATGAGGGACAGGCCCCTCGGAGCCGACATTCAGGTGTAGGCTTCAAACCACCTTAAGCTGCATTGATTAAGAGTCA
>CAMCMD010000044.1 GCA_945875975.1 Rickettsia typhi | reverse complement strand
TTTATAATCAATTATATTACTCTTTCTCATGGTGTATTCCCTTATTTTATTGTTAGTAAAATCTGCAAATTAAAATAATAATATTATACTTGCGAATACGCCACCTATTCTTCTATCTCATCTCAATACACAAAATTCCATCATAACTCTATATTCATAGAGATGATTTCCCAAAAGCCTTGAGTTATAATCGTTTTGTTGAGTTAATGCCCAGGTTTTTTGTCCCTCTTAATATTATTATGCATTTACTATTAGGCGAAGAAACTGGCACTTATTTTATTGATTCTACAACAATCAAAGCTTGTCATAATAAAAGGCGATATAGGGTCTATCTACATAACAAAGACTAAACTAAAAACTATTTCAACAATTGCCTGTTCTCCACATACTTATAAAGAGTAGACTTAGAAATCCTAACAACTCACAGATTTGGAGTCAATCATTTTTTGATACTGTATTCCAATAAATCTTGTCTAAAATCATCAAATTATTGTACTTTGCACAATGTTTGCACCCATGTCAACTTATCCTTGTATTTATCTTGTTTTCCTACCAATTGATTGTTAATAGAGTATTTGCTAAAAGCGTCAAGTATATCTATAGGTATATCAATTGTTCTTCCGTAAATACTAGATCGCAAATATTTGATTTCTTCCTCCACGTTATTTTCAGGTATTTCAACATACCAAGCTTTAAAGTTATGTATTGGATGAATTCCCTATCTATAACCACGAGCTTTTAATAAATCCTTGCAATCGTAAGAAGCGTCCTTTGCCCATAATTTAAGCTCTAACTGCAATGCATTATCTAGTAAACGCTTCAACACAAGTTGTTTTGAGTTTAGAAGATTCTGTGCTAATACGTGAATACCGGCTAAACAGTCAATAATTGCTCTATGCCCCTCATAGAAGAAATTATATCTATAGGCAATATACTCAAGCTTAAAACTACTAATATCTTCATTGTTCCAGTCAATATTACGCATTGAGCAAGCCCAAGCCTTAGGAGCTATATTGGGAAAAGCGGTTTCAAAAAATGCTCTATCAAATTGTGCGTTATGAGAGATTATTATATCAACGTCTTCAAGATATCCAGCTACTTTACTATTTTCTATAGAACGGTTCTTGACCATATCATCAGTAATACCTGTGAGCTTGGTGATATGTTCAGGGATAGGTATTTTAGGATCTTGATAGCCGTTGAATTCTTCTAATAGATTAAATATACGGCCGTCTTCCGTGTATTCAAATTTAACCATACCAAGTTCTATAAGTTTATCCGTAGCATAAAACAAACCGGTAGACTCGATATCTAGAAACACGCCTATCAACTTTTTATCAGCAGGACTAGATGCGTTATATCCTTTAGGTTGCTGATATTTATCAATAATGCGATACTTGCCGCTCTTTGGCGGAGTTGCCTGGCTATTTGGTCTAGTTCTTGATTTGACATAAAATATATCTACTTTTTTCCTAATGAGCGCAGTTAATCATTTGCCCCGGAATCAACTTCTAGGACTGCTATAAAAGACTTTCTATAAATGTTATATATCTTCGTCAATCATGTGCTCTGCATTGCGCACTCTATTTTCGATAACTAATTTTGATAATTCAATAGCTGAATTAATTGCAGAGGAGGCTATTTGACCTACTGCATGATCTGCTTCAAAATGCTCCATAGCCAAGTCATCCATCATATTCTCAAAAAAAGCAGTCGGTAAATCTTCCGAGTTAAACTTAGTAACCTTTGATGCTTTATGTATTTTCTTTTTTTGCACTATATCCTCGTATTAATTAACGGTTAGTTAAATTCCTAAAGCTCCACGATGTAAATCAATTAGCCCATCTTCCTCAGCTAGGGCATCCTTATCTTTTTTTCAGCTATTGCAAGCATCTTTTAGTTTTTTACCGACTTTGAACTTTGGTTGAGTATAAGCCTTAATTTGTAATGTTTTACCAGTACGTGGATTACGACCGACTCTTGCTGCAATCTTAGTAGTAGAAAAATGACCGAAACCCATAAGAGAAATTTCGTTATTTTCACCCATTGCTCCAATCACCGAAGAAGTGAACATATAGATAGTTCTTTCGGCTTCAACTTTAGTACATGAATGTTGCTTTGCTACGTAGTCTATAAATTCTTGTTTATTCATGAGTTTTAAATATTTATTGTTAAAAAGGCGACCTCGCCGAAGTTCAATCTAGCGAGATCATAATACCTGCTTCATTGTAGCGTATTATACCAGTAAACTAAATTTCGTTCTTAAGCTTTAGAATGTCATCTTCAGGCAAGGCGGTAACTGAAGTAATTAGCTTAGTATCTAGCTTTTGCTTAAAGCATACTTAAATTTATACAATAAGCTTGACAAAATCCAAAAATAGAGACGGTTTTTATTAACTTTTATATGCAAAATATATTAAAGATTGTGACCTTATGGAGACTATCTTGATAGATAAGGTAACCTAAGTAGCGATCCAGGTCAGGTTCCTTAGGGTCTACAGGCATGACATATGTAAACACCGTGCGCATTATACGTACTAAAACTTGGGTTACTTGATCGTAGGAAGATAGACTCTCTTGCGGGACTTGACTTACACCAAGAAACAATGACAGTCGTACTATTAAGGGTTATAGGCATACTGCTCATAGTAGAGATGCTGTTAAACCGATATTATTTTTAGCTGCGATAGCTGCGAGAAATTCAAACTCAGAACTTAAATAATTTTATGAAAAAATGATTCATCGAGGCAAAAAGAAAATGGTAATATTCACTACTTTGATACGTAAAATTACTGTCATTAACTAATGCTAAATTACGTGACTTTACTGTAGGAATATGCAGCAATAAAAATTTAAACCATAAATATTTAAATTTTTATTGCAAACATAGTTGATTCAAAACCAAGGGCAAAAATAGATTTTTCTAAGAGAGCTTGTTATTACAAGGGTTGTATAACATAATGTATGTTATTTAACAGCACTAGCAGAAATCTCAGAAGCTGAAATCCGTTTTTTTGGTAAAGTAACACGGAATAACGAACCTTTATTTTTGCTACTAGTAGCTGTAATAACACCATTATGAGCAGTAACAACTTTTTTGTATAAAGTTAATTCCTATACCTCTTCCACCCGCTGGTGTTTTAGTCTTAGAACTCACTGTAAAAGGGTCAAAAATATCTAGTAATTCTTCTTTTGGAATACCGATTCCTTCATCTTTTACACTAAATTCAACGGTATGGTTTTTTACTGATTTTAACGTAACAGTAATTGTTCCTTTTTTACAATATTGGATAGCATTAATAATAATATTATCAAGAGTACGTGCGATGTAATATTCATCACACAAGATAACTAATTTATCCTCTATGTTCAGATCAAAATTTAGACTTTCTTTAT
>CAMCMD010000043.1 GCA_945875975.1 Rickettsia typhi | reverse complement strand
CACCATTCTCCATTTTTAGGCAATTTTACGAATGCATCAAACGGTGGACGTAGCTTAAACTCTAGCTTCTCGCCTTTCAGCTTCAGGTTATCAAACACTAAATTTATTAGTTTCCGTTTTTCCTCTAAAGTTGAACCTTTGAATGCTTCTCCTGCCCCAGAAGCTAGTTTTAATGCGCCTACCAGGCATTCAGAAAAGTTATTATCTGCTCTATTGTTGCTTTCTATTTCTTGCAGTAAATCATCGCGTTTTTGTTCTAATGATTTCCTTTTTTCTTTATATTCCGCTTCACCAAAATCGCCATCCAGAAATAAATCTGTTAACTTATCCATACGGTTTTTGAGTTTATTGTGTTCTGACTGTAGCTCTTTTACTTTTTCTTTATAATAATCTTTTTCTGCATTTGCTGAGCTTTTTATTGCAGCTATTACTTTTTCAAGTAATTCGGGCTCTAAATGCATCGAATCAAATACTTTTTGTACTTCTTGTATTATTCTGTTTTCTTTTATATACATAATTTGTTCCGAATTTTTGGGATTCCAACAACGTAAATAAGTCCATTCTCCACTAGTTCCATTATTATATGTTTTCTTCTGAGTGAATGATGTTACCACTCTACTAGTTGTTGCACATGTAATCAATCCCCTAAATACATACTCCTTTGCTCCCCATTTAAATGGCTTCTTACTCCAGCCTAAACGCACTCTCTGGCACTGATCAAATAAATCTTTGCTGATAATGGGCGGATATATATGCGGGTATTCCTTGTCATCTTTTTTTACTTTCATTATTCCATAATAAAAAGGATTCTGAATAATACTATGAATATGCGAGAGGCATAAATAGCCCTGATTGCCCCTGGAATTACGTAAACCCCATTCCTTAGTCTTTTTGACCAGGTACGATAAAGTATAAGCTCCTGTTGCATATTCCTCAAATAAACGTCTAATCAGTGGAGCACGCATTTTATCAACAACAATTTCTCCCTTGCCCCGATCATGTTTGCTAGCATTATTAATGTGTAGGTAGCCAATAGGAGCAGTGCTAACCCATTCCCCCATCCTGAGTTTTTGGGCTATGCTTCGGTTGACATTATCCCTCAGACTGTCAACATAATTTTGTGCCATCATTACGAACATATTCCATACCATCTTTTCTTGTGAGGTAGAATATTTATGCATAATGCAATTTTCGGTATAAAAATGTAGCTCGATCTCTTCCCTCTCAATAAGATCGTTCAGCAAAGGCGTTTCCTTGTTATTACGCTGCAGCCTATCAACTTTATCGGTAACAACTGCTATAATTTCTTTTTGCTTTTTGGCAAAATCTATAGCCTCTAAAAATTTTTCTCTATTACCAACAGTAGAAGACTCAGAGAATTTAAATGTTTTAAGAAGCTCTAAACCTTTACGCAGGCAATATTCTTCCAATCTATAAACTTGCGCATCAATTGAGTAGCCTTCTTCTTGTTCTTTTGAGGACACTCTTGCGAGTATAATTGCTTTAGTGGCTTTTTTTCTATCTTTCATTGTTATGTTCCTTTATTTGTTTCGTTATCGATGGAAGGTCTATATCCTTGACTTCCTTATATAAGCTACCCTCACTATCCATGAAGTAAAAATCAGCCATGTTTATTTTTTTTAGGAAGTCAAAGTAACAATACATGTCATATTGTTGCTCATGCTCTTTTCGTGATAGTGAACTGTTAATAATTACAATAATCTTATTTGGTAACTGTTTATTAATTAACGCAGTTATCTCTTGAGAATGTCTATGAGCGCCTGTCACATAGTCAATGACATTTGATGGAGGAGTAAAATTTTTGTTGTAGGATTTAAGAAAAGCTTGTTGATTGGCTAGAGATTCTTCCTCATTCTGTTTTGAACGATGAAAGATAATGATAGTATTTTCGGTAGTCATAACGTTACCCCTTTTGGTTAAACTTAAAGTTTTTAAGTTTTGACCACCAAAAGTAACCATTTTAGGATTCCTTCGGTGGTCGGGGAGTTAGAAGAACCGTTACTGACAGTTACAATAGCCTTTAGACAGTAGTATAAAACTAATGTCCTGAACATACGCTACCATCTCCCCGACCATAAGTCGAGGATGGCATCTATATAATGGTGGATACACACCACAGTAACCAGAGGCTTCTACACCCCAGAATAGCTTTGCAACTAATTCTATTGATGATTTTACCCAAATCTATAAATAAGTCAATTTGATTATTCATTAGCTTTAAGTAAGATTCTACAAAACTCAATTAAGTTCCTGGTAGCTGTATGCAGCTCTACTTCTGATAATTTGCCGTCATACATTTGTCTAATATCTTCAACTATTGACTCATATAGCTCTTCTTTGCTGCGTCTATTGGGCTCAGCTTTCCAAGCTTGCTTATATGTTTTTACTTTTTCTGTCTTTATCACTTCTATTTCTCCTTATATTTTATTAACACCAAATTCAACAAGAGCTAGGCTAACAGCTTAGTTATTATCTTTTGGGGTAAAGCCTTTACTTTTGACTGCTTGATAATTTCTTCTTTGGTTATTATTTTTTCATTCATAGCTAAACTCTAGTTACATATTAATTTATGATAAAAAAAAATAACCGGGTCTTGGGTGCTGTGCAATGTACAAAAGCAGTTACGGTATTTCCAAAAAGGTCTTGTATTTCCATAAAAACCCGGTGTATTTTTACCCCTTATTTAGGTATATACCCCGTTCGTATAAAAACTGTTCACACCTTACACAAGCTTTTTTGTTTTTTTATATCAAGGTAAAAATTATTAGCTTATGTTTTTCGATAATTTTAGCTTGATAAATAATCCTGAAGATTAGAATCAACAAAGATTGTTCTTAACATTTTTAATGCTTTATAAACTGTATTACGTGAAGTTCCTGTTTCCTCTGCAATTTCAGCAACAGTCATAATTTGTAATAGTTTACATAGCTTACCAAGATTATCAGGTAGTTTGTTAATCACCTGCCTGACATCAAACTCAAATTCCAACTGTTTTGTTAGATCAGAGATGCTATATTCACAAAAGTTGCTACCAGCTGATATGGTATCGATTAATAAATAAGCCTCATCCTTATTATCACCTATACCTATAGGCTTATATAATGAACATATAGCCATTTGGCTGCCACGTTTTTTGCGTGAGATATCACGAATCAGATTACTGGCTTTATTTTCTATGATATTTTGAGTAAAAGTTTGTAAAGATGATTTACTGGAATCATAGTGTATTAATTTACTAAGAAGATCGATCATAAGTTCTTGCTCTAAATCTTCTAAATCGCTACTTAAAAAGCACTTATGCTTTATAAGTTTCCTAGCTTTTTTACGTACAGTTGAAATAATAGTTGGATTAATGCCTTCATACTGATTATTAGAATACATATGCGTTAGCCCCGTAAGTATAGAGTTAGCAGGCGCACTAATTGGCCTGGTTAACTCCCTAACTTGTTAGGGGTAGCTAGCTAAGATTTTGAGCTAAGGAAAAATCAAGTTTTTATTAAGCAAAATGACTAGTTTAATCGGTAGAAAAAAGTAAGGAAATAAATAAAATTTGTAGATTTTACTAAATTGAAATAGTTTTTTGTTTGAGTAAAAGTGTGATGAAAACTGTAATTTAACTATGTTTAAGGATGTAATTTTAGCAACTGATCTAAAGAAGGTTTATCAGTACGAATTTGGTAATTAACAAGTCCTGCAAACAAGTGAGTAAATGCATTAACAGGAGACCTATGCCTATAATGCATTAAAATACTTAGAAGCTTTATAGAAGATAGTCTCAATAAAGGACCTACGCATTAACATCATCTTGTCAGTCATATCCATCAGGTAGTT
>CAMCMD010000042.1 GCA_945875975.1 Rickettsia typhi | reverse complement strand
TTAGACACTCGTGCTTAGTTAATAAAGTTTATTATACTAAACACTTCATTCTTTGTCTTAAAGTGGGTCATTTCACTTGGCCAAAAGGTGGGTCAGTATGGCTGGCCAAAACCAGCTCCTACTGGGTCATTATGCTTGGCCTATGACACCAAGTCTAAATACTCATGAATACACTTCATTAACTCGCCAATTTGGTATAAAGATCTTTGAAGCATACGCGGAAAACAAAACACCTCAAGCTTATAGAATATTTTGGCACTATGGCCCGGATCAATCTGAAATTACTATAATTGCTATTACTCCGCATCCTTAAAATTAGCTTAGCCCTTCTTTTTATCCTTCATGTTTTGACATTATATTTTTATCTATTCGGCAAATGTCGATTAAACAAGCTCTTGTTTTATGAGATGGCAATATAGCGCAATAACACTAACATATTTGTTTTGCAAATTCCCTCGCAACAAAGGATCGTTTGTTGAGATTCGGATATTTGACATACCTCCTGTCTCAGACACTCACATTGCGTTGAGTTATAAATTTATATAGCTTTTATAAAAAAAGTATTATATTATATTAATATATAATAAGACAGGTATTTTTATGGAAGGAGTCGTCGCTACATGCAAAGAGAAATATCGTGAAGATCGTATAAGTAATATTAAGCGCTCAACAACCTTCAATAGCAGTAATTTATCTTACCCTTCTAGTGCTCATAATGTTGCTAGTATTGTATTTGTTAACTCAGCGGAGCATGTCAAAACTATTGAGCATTTAAAAAAAAGTATTGGAAATTAGCACCTGATGACATCTTACTCATTAGAAAACTTGCCTTGGCTTATAATAGTGCTGCTGCTGCATTTCGTAAGGCAGGAGAATACGCCAAAGCTATTGAGTGTTTAAAAGAAGCATTAAAACTAAAGTCTGAGGACTCAGCAACAATACTACTGCACTGGTCCGTAATAGTACAAACTTTGAATTTAAATAACGAACATTCTTATGCAAATTCCATAGCCAACCGTTAAATATTCCAAGAAAGCAGTCTATAATTTATGATTGAATTGTGTGATTTATATATGATCTGATTTTTAAATTTTCATATTCCCAGGCAGTAACTGTTTGTTTTATGTGTAGCATTTTTTACTACATAAAGTTAAAAATCGATATACACTATTAAATTAATTCTTACTATATGTATCAAAACCGGTTTTATTAATTCTTGAGTTTATCAAAAATATTTCTGTCTAATACATTTGGAAGAAAATCACGGTTGACAATATAATTTATCAGTCCTAAACTTAATTTAAGACTATTAGAAACAATATATGAATAAGTCAAATAATAATATATCTAAATCAATTATTAAACTGCATGAGAAATGTGTGTTAGAATCTACCATAGGAACTATTATAGGTAGTGCTGTTGGCAGCTTAATAGAATGGATACTAACCAGCTAAATAAGTTAAATAATGGTTCTAGAAAAATCTTTGGGATTGTCCATCCAATTTAGTCTATTTTTTCTTATTTTTCTAAATCGTTAAGCTTTAATTTTATTCTAAAAATATGAGAAGAACCTTCGGGAAAACACGTTTTAGCAGTAATCAAAGCAGTTTTTAAGTAATCAATAGATTGTTGCTTCAAAGACTGAGATTGCTGTATATTTTCTTTCTCTCTTTCTTGTATAGATTTTAATAAATATATGTCAGCTAATTTCTCCAAAGAAATATAACTATCAGGATGCTTGTTACGTTTAAATATATCTAAAGCTTGATTAGTTAAATTTTCTGCAGTTTCTACGTCTTTTTTAAGAAAATAAACTTCTCCTAGTCTGTTTAATAATCCCGCAGTTTGAATATGATTTTGACCATAATTTTCCTTATAAATAACAAGTGCTTCCTCAAGAATTTTTTGAGCGAGTTCATAGTTACCTAGATTGAGATTAACAGTTCCTAAATTAAATAATGCCCAAGCAATAGTTACATGATCGTCTTTTAAGTACTTTCTATAAATGGTCAAGCTCTGTTTTACATTATTTTGGGCTTTTATGTTGTCTCTAATATCTGTATTAACGCTACCTAAATGTGAGAGAATCCAAGCAGTTTCAATACAATTTTCCCCATGATGTTTTTTATAAATCATAAAAGCCTGTTCCAAAAGTTCTTTTGCCTTAGCATAATCGCCTATACTTCTATAAACATTGCCTAAGCGCCCTGATACCCAAGCAGTTTGAACGTGCTCTTCTCCATAATAGTTTTTGTACATTTCCAATGCTTGATTAAGAAATTCTTTCGCCTTTTTATAGTCTCCTGTATTTTTATAAACACTTCCAAGATAAGCTAAAACTCTAACGGTTTCAATATCGTCTCCACCATAATTTTTTTCATAAACTGCAAGAGCCTGTTCTAGAAGCTTTTGGGCCTTACCGTAATCCCCTATATTTCTATGTATACTTCCAAGATATGTATAAACCTCAGTAGTCTTAATATCATCTGTGCCATAATGTTTCTTATAAACTACAAGAGCTTGCTCAAAATATTCTTTTGCCTTACCATAATCTCCTATATTTCGATAAACGCTTCCCAAACGTACCAATACTTTTGCAGTTCTAACATCATCTGTGCCATAATGTTCTTCATAAATTATAAGAGCTTGTTCAAAATATTCTTTTGCTTTCTTATAGTTAGCCATATGAAAATGAAAAGCTCCTACCTTCATTTTTAAAGCTGCTGATATAATTTTATCTATTAATTCAGGACGATTTAAAAATATTTCCGCATGCGAGACAAGTAATGACATTTTTTTAGAACTATTAGAAATTTTAAGCTCATTTGACATACAATTTTCTAAAGTAATAGACATTTCTTCTAGTCTCTTAGTATTTTGGTCGGGGTTTAGATATGCTAAAATTATTTGTTGGGTTGTGCGATGAATAGTGAAGGTTGCAGTTGACGTATTTGTGGCTGGCAATTGTTCAATAATTGTATCGGCTTGCAATCATAAAGACAAATTCCAGCAATCAAGGGCAGATTTTGGCTAAGATTAAATGCGACTATAAAATAAATTGGGCTAACATTAAGTGATTCTATAATTTTCCTGGCTAAGATTAATTGATTTTATAATTCATTCTGGCTAACTTTATTTGCAACTGAAAAGTTAATATTTTAGCTCATTAAAATGCCTAATTTATGTATTTCTTTATTAATCTCCTCAAAACGACTTGGGGTTAATTGTCCCCGTAAATAGGCCTTCACTTCGTGACGCTTTACATTAAGATAATCGCATAATATCGGTAGATTATAGCCATTTCGTGCTAAATTTGGTTCTAACGAATCTAAATTTGGCGATAACACTGATTCTGCTGTGACTGCGCTAATTGGTTTTTCTCCAACTTGGCAGCCTTTTTCTAAAACGCGAGTTAAGTAATAATTGATTTGTAAAGGAGTAACGACTCTCTCTGCTAATAATTCTATAGCCTCTTTTGTTAAAATCTCTTCTAATTTTGTTTTTTCATTCTTGCAGCTATTAATTAGCCATTCGATGAATTTTGGACTATTAACTCCAAGTGATCCTAGTTCAAATAATTTTGCTCTAGCGCCTATTTCCTCTAATGCAGGATTACGTAAATCATTGGCTAATTTCGGATGGCCCACAGCTATTATAGCCAATATACCATTGGCATCCTCTACAGTTTCCACTAGATGTTTCAAGCTAATTAGGGTACGAGGGTGTAAATCATGAGCTTCATCAATAAATAATGCTACGGGTTTATTTCTTTCTTTAATTAAGCTTTGTAATTTGCGTTCTCGTTTTTCTGCTTGAGTTGGCATCTTGTCATCTTTTTTGGTTGCTAGATCTACAAATAAAGCAGTGTATAGAGTATTGATAACGTGACGTTTGTCTGTAGCAAGAGACTTTGAAACTAAAATTTTGTTTTCCTCGCGAAGATCTTGTTGAAGACGACGCAGAGTTGTGGTTTTACCAATACCTACAATACCTGTCAAAGCAATGAGTCCTCCGTTTTTTATAGCAAGC
>CAMCMD010000041.1 GCA_945875975.1 Rickettsia typhi | reverse complement strand
GTAAACCTTCCTTGAATTGAAGAAGATGGATCAATATTTCTTTTTGGCTACTAGAAAGCACATTAGAGTTTTTAATAGCAAGAAGTAATAAATCATAATGTTCTATTGAAGTCATATAAATCCCTATATCCAATAAGTTTTGAAACACTGTAGTGTATAATACTATTCGTATATTAATCAAGACAAGAGTAAAACTCATTTGACTAAACAACGAACAATTATTATTAATCAACACGTTTATTTGAGTTTTTGGATGAATTATTTTTAAAACTTAAATAAATAGTAATATTATGACTAGCTAAAACACGACAAATGGTAGAAAAGACTTATTAACCGGAGAACTTTATGACTACAATTTCAGCACAAATTTCAGATGAGTTATATAAATCTTTAAATGACGTAGCTAAACAATTACATCGTTCAAGTTCATATATAATTAGGGAAGCCATTACTTCTTATGTGGAAGAGATAAAAAAAGATGTAGAAGCCCATGGGATGTTATTAAGATTAGAAAAAAGAAAAAATTAATAAATAGTAAAATATTTCTTTTGTAGTTATGTGATACATCGAAAAACTTTATTAAAACAAACCTTTCCAAATAATTATAATAGTATTTTTCCACTCATGCACTTTCATAAAAATATGCAACATCTTTATCTAAAACCTTTGATACTAAAGCTAATCGTGATGCGTTAATTTTATTTTTGGTAGTTTCGTATTTCTGAATTTGTTGACCAGAAATGCCAAGCTTTTTTGCCAATTCAGCTTGAGTCATATTTCTATATTTATTTGTTTCCCATATTAAGCATCAGTAACTCTTTTGGGGTTGTGATAGCTACAACAAAAAACACAAACAACCCAAAAGAATAAATTAAAATATTTGCCAAGGTTGACCAAGCTTGATTTGGGAATAATAAGAGTGAAAGTGCCCACAAAACATAAAAAATGAATTCTAGTATCAAAATTAATCTATTAACTGTAGATACTCCGTTTTTGGGTAAAACATACCTTAAAGCTGCTGCGCTGGTAGTAGCGTAAAAAGTAGTTTCAATCCAGCCACAATGCAGTAACCATGAAATTAGCAGAAGTAAAGTAGCAATTAAAAACCCGCATCGGTCTTTTTGGTTTTTGTTATATTTCTCAACAAAATCATCTAATAGTTTAATTTGTTTGATTTCGTCGATTCTCAAATAAGCTTAACTGCTTTTGGGCTTTTGTTCTTTTAAAGGGATACTTAATACTAAAAAAATCTAAAACCTCTATCTCTATTTCCGAAGCTAAGCTCTTGTCTTTGTTAAGCAATGGCTTTGAGCATTCCGCTACTGCATGAACAATGATTTCAAAAGAAACTTCTTTTGTCGCAATGGGATTGTTTTTGATTTTGTATCGTACAGAAGCGTTAGGATTGATTGCACGTGCCAAGGCGCTACCAGCTCTTAGTACGTTGATGGTTCTCGTGAAAAGTTCGGCATCGATACTATTACCACCTTTAAATCTCACTTTAAAGGTATCTATGCTTTCTTGAAATTGACTTTCACTCAGGATAATTTTAATTGCTCAATTTGTTCGAGAGTTAAGTCAGTAAGCTCTATAATTTCATCTATTGATTTACCTTTTGCCAGCATTTTTCTTGCCAATTCGGCCTTACTTCTAGCTTCGCCTCTAGCTTCGCCTTCTAATCTAGCTTTATCTTCTATTTCTTTTCTTTGATCTATTAAATAATCTTCAGCAGCTCTATTGTCCATGATGCGTTTGATTTCTTCCTCATATAAAAGAAGATCATTCTCGTTCCAGTTAAACTGGTTAAGAGCCTCATATGCGCGTTCTATTACTAAATCGCTACCAATCAGTTTCTTGAGGTCTGCTTCACTAGTTTCACCTGCATATTTGAAGAAATAACACCATTTTTCAATGATAGTTGTCAGTTGCTCGATTTTATCCAGTGGGAATTTTTTTAATTCAATAAAACTAAAGGAAAAATCCTTCAAATCATTCTCATAGGTTTTTTTATATAAAATAACATGATGCGATATATATTCTGCTTTTTTAGGAAAAATATTATAATTGCTGATAGCAATAAAAATGACTTCTTTTAAATTCTTGTATAACCCATCTTCACCTTGCCCTGAATTCAACTGACGAGAATAAGCTTTTGAAGCATAATATTGCGCTCTCTTTTAAAGCCCTTGGAAGGAGGTACCTGCATTTCAACAATAATCTTTGTGCCATTTCCATCCTCGCATAATACATCAACAACTGATTCTTTTTTATAAGCAATTTCTGGATTTTGTACTGGCTATAAGAAAATTACTTCTTGGATTTGATTAGCATCCTCAAATCCCATAATATCATTGATAAAGTGGATTAAAATATCCTTGTTCTTTTCAGAATCAAAGATTTTACGAAATGCCACATCGTTTTTAGGATCAAGAAATTTAGACATCGCCATAGTACAGTCTCGTGTATTTGTGTTTAGTAATGGTTCATTCTACCATAAACAGGTGATTATTGCCAGGGCAATTACTATAGGTTTAAGTGATGCCAGCTACTCCATCTATCACTCGGTTTAAAGCACACGATATTGTATGCAGCAACTTTAGCATGGGCAGTTTTTAGCTCGCAATACTTGAATGTCAAGGCATGCTGCGCTGTAAACGCCTTGACATTCAAGTATCGCTCCGCTTTTTCCACTTCAAGATGAATGCAAGGGCATTCATGGGTGTGATACCTATTTTTACAAAACTTTAACATTTAATTTTGAGGTGAATATGATAAAATATTTTAACAGCGGACTATACGAAAAAGCATTTTATAAGCAGCATGAAAATATAGACTTAGCTTCGGCTTATGAAGACTTGGAATATAGCGAGGAGTTGTTGATAGAACATTACAAAGGCGATTTAGAATATAGCGATGAAGATGAGCTAAGTGATAGGGTAAGAGAAATATTCTGGGAACGGTTGAGTTACTGGAATACATATTATGAACCGCTAATCTTTAATAAAGAAATTGCTTTACAGTGTGGTTTAACTCCTTTTTCGTACCAAGGTGTAAATATGCTTGCACTCTCTGGATGTGGTATGGATTTATCCCCTAGACTTGACGCATATCAAGTTTTAACTAACAATACTATTGATAAAAATAGTCAGTTTTTCTCAGTAGTGAATAGAGAATATTTTGAATATGTCGTAGGTAAGGAGATCATGGGTAAACTGTATCACATACTATAAAACAGCTCAAGACGGTTGATATCTAGTGAATCTTTACTGGCTTCACCCTGTGGAGATTCACTATCACCAAAACACTATAGTAAATCTAGGGTGAAGTAGCTACTTATCACCGCCTCAAAATTATCTCTGCCCAATCTTTTAGGAGTTTTTAGATTGTAACTCATGATTTAACCTTTGATTCTATTTTTCGGCTGTGTACCAGATTAATTCCGAGAGTTCTACAAGTGGAAACAGAGTCTTTATTGATTCTAAGCTGTCATGGGAGAATTGCTGGCTTATATGTCTAAATTCTTCCTGTAATTACTCATCAAGTTTTTGTATTTGGTGAGTACTCAATCCTGAAGCTTCCTTCTCTTTTGCTAAAGAAATAATTCTTTTTATATGAGGTTCTAATGCGATATTCAGCTTCTCTTAAGTAGGCTGTGATAGCTTGAAGCAAACACATATGAAAATAATTGCCGAGACCAGCCATAATAAATTATCGCTATTTTTCTTAACAAACTTTCCAATAGCATTAGTCATAATAGTTGTCCTTATTTAGTTGCGTTAGTATGTTTTAGTAGATTTATAGGTTGCTTATGAGCTATATATAGCTTACCAAGCCGTTTTTGAAATCAAGCTGCCTAAATTTCAAACAGTAAGTACCGCTCCAAAAGAAAGATAAGGTTTTAAAGGATTTTATTTTGAAAGTTCTTCTTTTAAAAATTTTTCCAATGCTTGGGTTGTAATAAAAACCTTTGATCTTTTTTATATTCTATTAAATCACTGTTATTCATATTAATTCTTCTTGTAACATGTAATGATACGTGTTATCTTACTATTAATAACTGATGAGTAAATGATGATAGCAAATTTTAGGTGTCGACATACAGAGGAGTTGTGGCTGTATGGAAAAAATAAAAAGCTACCAGCTTCGATACACAGAGTAGCTTTGCGTAAACTATGGCAAGTTGATAACGCTGAAGTGTTAAGAGATTTGGAAGTGCCACCTAACAATAGATTAGAAGCATTAAAACGTAATCGTTTAGGCCAATATAGCATACGTATTAATGATCAATGGCGAGTGTGTTTTAAATGGGAAAACATGCAAGCAAAAGATGTAGAGATAGTGGATTATCATTAAATAAGGAGGACTGAAATGAGTTGGAATATTCACCCTGGTGAGATTTTGCGAGAAGAATTTATGAAGCCACTAGAGCTAAGCTCTAGAAAGTTGGCTAATTTTTTGGAGGTGCCTGCACCTAGAATTAATGATATTATTCTAGAAAGACGTGGGATTACTGCTGATACTGCTTTAAAGTTAGCAAGGTATTT
>CAMCMD010000040.1 GCA_945875975.1 Rickettsia typhi | reverse complement strand
AAGCTCATCATGCAAGGCCATGCCGATATCAAGCCAAGTTTTATAGCCACAACTGGCATCTATGCAGTTTAAAGCCTCATGAATGTCCTCTGAGGTCGTTTCGCGGTATTCTGATGGTATTGTCACAGGCAAGCTTGTTTTGGCTGTCTGTGGCAGCTTATGAGGGTCCAAAAATTTACCAGTTATCTCATAACCAACTTCATAGGCTTCACCTTCAGCTATGCAGGGCATATACCACATCCTAGCCACATCTTTGCTCGCAGCTTCGTCTAGGCCTATGGGATTACCAAGTAAATTTAAGACTCGAGCATGAGCCTCAAGCCAAAAGTTAGGCTCAACAGCTTTTGCAAATGGTAGAATTAATCGCCACCGGTGTTTTGCTTCAGTGTGAGACCAAGTCGTGTAATAGAGATAAATTAACCCAAGCTGCTTTAGCTGTTCTATAAATTCCGGTAATTTGAGTTGCCCATCCTTCGTGTTATCAAAGTCGAGAACCATAGCTGACAAAGTCTCAACATTCTCTTTATTACGCGTAGTATCTGGTTTATAAGCCACCAAACTAAACAAATCATTACGCTCTTCTTTTTTAACCGTAGGCGGTTCCTTTGCTGTGAAGAACTCAACCATCTCTTCCAGGCTTTTTAATTCATAAATCGCTGGGTGAGTCTTGGTAAGCCCATCAAAGCGGCAGAGACTAATTGGATCCATTGAGTGCGCTCCCATTGCCTTACAATTCTGGAAAATGTGTTAGTGGGGAAATGCTTTGAATAAACCCATTAGACGCAATCAGCTTAGTTAAAGAGTAATAGTTGTGAGAATGAATATCGATTTTTGCGTCGGCTAAATCGATGATTTTTTTAAATTCATCAAAATGTTGCTTAGCAATACCAAAAACTACACATAACTCTGCTCGGGAATAGAGATGCTCTCGGCTTATCTCGCGATGAACATCCAAAATCCCGCTGTTTCTGGAAAGAAAATCACAAATGAAATCATTACAATTGATTTGCTTTTCGGAACTATTCATCGAACACCTCTTGCATCGCAGTAGTATGTCAAACTAGCTAGACCGTTTAAGGTTGGAAGGTACTCAAGTAGTTTGGGCAAAGAATAATAAAAATTTAAATTAATTCGCTTGGCTTCCACATTTATTGCAAGAAATTCTTGGAATTGTTCTTTTTTATCTCTACGTATTTTAAAGATAGCTTCTAATTCAGCAGCGGAATAAAGGTGCTCGTTGTTAATCGCTGAACATCTTGGGGATAAATCTAGACTATCAAGAATATTAAGAATCATTTTGCCATACTCTATTTGTTTCATAGCTTCAGTTGTTACTTCTGCAATTTGATTTTCTAAGTAACTCATTAATTATCTCCAGTGTCTGAGGTGCTAATACGTTTATGGGATTCTAAAAATACAAGTACATCTTTCCAGTCATAGAGAACCGGTGCTCTCCTGCCTTTAGATAATTTAAAGTACCTAGGGCCACCGCCTTGTACTCTCATGGTCTGTAATTTTTTTTCTGAAATCTTGATTTTGTAAGCAAGCTCTTCAGAGGTGAATAGCTGCGTATCATTTGGATCACAATTGTAATTGTGCTCTTGATGTTGTTTTAACTTCGGCATAATTAACTCGAGCATTAGTTTCTCTGAGCACGAGTTAAGACGGAAAAGAAATTAATGTGAATACTGTAATAATTATCAGAGCACTTTGGCTTAACTCCGTTGATAATTATTAGGGTATTTACATTTTTTAGATTGGAGTATATATTTAATTCCAAAAAATTTTACTAGAAAAGTAAAAGTGGCTTTCACAGCGACTTTTGTGGCAACCACATAAAAAATATCGCTATAAATAATTTCTATAACGGCAAGTTATTTAATTTTTTTTTGCGATATTTATTTTTAGATGATTAGATATGTACTGCCTAAACGTAATTTAATTATCCGCTTAATGTTTTTTTAGCTACAAAAAAGAAATTAGTGTTAATGCTCAATAATTGTCAGGGATTATCAGCTTAATTTCGCTGATAATTATTAGGGTATTTACATTTTTAGAATCTAATGTATAATAAATTTCAAAAAATTTTACTAGAAAAATGAAAATGGCTGCCACAGCGGTTTTGCGACAACCATATAAAAATACAGCTATTTTCTTTTTGAATTAAGCCCGCTGATAATTATTAGGGTATTTACATTTAACAGATTATAGTGTCTAATTATTCCCAAAAAATTTACTAAAGCACAGCGATGCTAACTGTTGCAGAGATTTTTGTGGCAACAGTATGAACCACTGCCAGCTGAAACTCCTGGGTTGTTATCTAAATCGTAAGTCGCTGACTACTCTAAAGAGATATTCGAAATGTTAGCTGATTGATTCGCTTCTGAGGGTTGATGATCCTAATCTGTGCCATAAATCACCCGCTAAAACTCTTTTACGAGAGGAATCTCTATGGCTGACAAGTTATTTATTTTTGAAAGAGCACCCCTTAAATAGCTCCCAAATAGTCCTTAATTGGTGAGAAGATAGTCTACAAGTTTTTTTTACGATGTGTTCTTCAAAATCTGAAAGATTCGTAATCACGTAATTTTCTGAATGAATTTTTCTTGCTATGTACTCTATATTTAATCCTAGATCGCTCTTGAAAAAGTTAAGGTCGATACTGTTGCCTGGGTTACCACGACAAATGTGAGTAAGAATCGATTTGCTAAAATAAATTTGACCGCTAGCCTTTTTGTATCCATTTTTTATTTCTCCGTTGTTGGCAAAATAGGAATCACTATTGTATAGGTACTCACCGTAAGTTATCTCTTTGGCCAAGATAACTGGATGAAATTTAACTGATTCGTAAAAATGAATATCCTTGCCTTGATCCTGGCAAATGATTGCATCCAAGAAGCTTCTTGCAGCTCTGCTCTCAGAGTAATAATTAATCCCATTTATCACTATATCGCTATTTGTAGAGGAGTTAGACTTTCGCTGCACAAACCAATATACTTCTTCAGCAATGGTTTCAGCGTGGTGTTCATGTAAAATGGCATTAATAGCCCCCAACAAAATAACTTCATCTGTTATGACGTGTAATTCAGCAATCTCATCAATCTGCATATTTGTAGGCCTCTCTAAAATGAATAGCAACAACCTACAATGTTTGTCGACAGACAGAACGCTTAAAGAGCTGCAAATTAAAAATTACCGCCAAATTGAGGCGTTTATCCTGCCATCTTGAGTTCGTCTAGTTTGATGGATAATGGGTGTGGAGCATGAACTTCATGTTGTTTTTGGTTTTCTAGTTTTTCAAAGTGTAGTATGCTCCAGTAAAAACCTAGGACTCTAGGAAGAGTAATTGTCCACAGTCCATAGTGACTAAAACATTCTGTTAGTTGGCGCATTCAGATTCTAGTCCTTAATCCAATTTTGCAGTTTGTAATGTGCGTTCATTTCAATAAGACTCTCTTTTTTATCAAGGCCACTAACTTCATCAAAAGTTTTTTTGTTTTTAGTATTTATAGGGGCAGCAAGAATTCCAAGCATCATTTCTTCGCTGACAAAACTATTAGCTGCATACAAAAAGATGGCTGATGAAGTAATCAAAAATCCAAGCAATCCCAGCATGCCAAATTGAGTTTCAACATATGTAGCAAAAATTCCTGTTATAACGTAGGTAACAGCTTTAGACAATGCCCAGCTTACTCCGTAATTAGTGAATCTTTTTCGTGGGTGAAAACCCTTAATGAAAATAGGAATAGCTGGGTCAAGTCCTTGAATAGGTAATAGAATAGCAAGTTGCGCTAAAAAAATAGTATAATGACTCATTTGAAAATAAAGTAGAGCGAAACCAAATGGTATAATTAAAAAGCTTAAAATACAACGCCACTTAAGAATTTTTAATGGATTGAAATAGTAGGTTAAATAACCAAAAAACGCAATGACTGCAATTTCAACAACCACAACGCAGCTATTATTGAAAAGAATTTTTGTACTGCTTAATCCTAGATTTTTTAAAAGATTGGTACAAAATCCATAACCAAATACAAATCCTGCAGCAGCCGCTATATTTAGACCGACTAAACACATAAAATTTCTTTTAAGATATTGCTCCTTAAGCTTAGTTAACCCTTCATCTTGTTTAGTTATATGGGAATCTAAAAATTCCTTAGTTTCCCTGAGCTTACGGCGAAAATTCATGGCACATACAGCAATTGTACCGCCAAAGTAAAAGCAATATTTCCAGCCATTTTCAGAAAGGCTTACACAAAACATACCTAATAAAAGAGCCGCTAGACCCGCTATATTTGATGCCAGTTTCAGTAGCACGCAGGTTCTGTAAACAGTTGGTGGCTTCACTAATTCTGTGCAAAAAATTTCAGCCGCTGCTCCTTCACCGGATGAGCTGATTCCTTGTAAAATTCTTGCAAAAAGGAAACAGTAAGCTGAATACATTCCCCAATCTTCATGAGATGGAATTAATATAATAAAAAGACATGAAAATGCCATAATCATTGTTGTCCATGATAAGACAAAAACGCGGCCAAAATTATCCCCAAGTTTTCCCCAAAAAATTGCTGCCACTGGTCTAATAATAAACGAGGACAAAAAAGCAATCATAGTCACTACTTTTTCTAAGAATGGGTCGCCTTTAGGCATAAAATAAGGGGTCATCACGAACGCTAAGTGCGTCATCAGCATTAAATCGAAGTATTCAAGAAAATTTCCACTAACTACATATGCTATGGATTTCTTAATTTCTTTTGAAAGTATCGTTGGTAAAACTAACATTTCACCCCCAATTCTTCTGCACATTCTAGGAAAGTACCAATTTGAAGCAGTCCTACCGCCTCTTTTTGTTGGCGGCTTAAGGAAGAAAAAATAGACATGGTTAATCAATCTTAATCTTAATGGCTTATTATTTAGGCTCATTAAAAATAATAAACAAGTCAGAAAAGACAAACTTGTTCAGTTAATATTTTCCAGAT
>CAMCMD010000039.1 GCA_945875975.1 Rickettsia typhi | reverse complement strand
TGTAAATATTCCTCTATTTCCTTTTATTGGTAGCGGAGTAGCGTGTACTTGACCAGCAATAAGACCCGATCGTACTGATAAAGGATGTGATGTTTCATCCAGTATTAAATAATCTCCCGGTTTTTGTATATGAGTTTTATATGCAATGACATTACACATTGTACCTGAAACTAAAAATATTCCCGCAGGCTTACCTAACATTTTACAGGTTTCTTCTATTAATTCATTTACAGTTGGATCTTCGCCTGCAGCTTCATTACCAACTTTAGCTCTCGCCATAGCTTCTCGCATTTCAATAGAAGGATTAGTATTTGAATCACTAAAAAAATCGATTTTTATTTTCATACTATTTTTTATAAACTAAAACCACCTTTTTTATAATCTTAATAACATCCGCAATTTCTGATTTAGCTACACCTAGATGAGTTACTGCTCTAAATATGATGTTCAAGCCAAGGAAATAATAGTAAACCATAGGTTTTATATTCATTTAGGAAGGTATCATTAGTAATATTTAATTGCTTTTATACTGAAGCTTACTATATTAGTCTCCGGATATAAAAGAATTAATTTTATATTTGTATTTTTACCATCCGAATATCACCAAGAATATAAGACATAGATTTGAGTCTAGATATGCAAACCCTACCTATCCCAGGAATCGTGCTAAATATAGCTATTATGGCTCTTACATAGAGTTATTTTTATATATACTATCCATTACCTCGGTTATCGATAATTTGCCTAGGAATTCTGCCATGCGAGGAGCATAAAAATAGGCAATTAGCCCAAAAGACACTGCTTCGGCTAAACTGTATAATAGGAAGAACATACCTTGCCTGTAGGTCTCTGCTATTGTTATACTAAAATTAGAGCCACCAATCCAAGTCACGGCAATAGTTGCAGTATTTAAAACTTTCTTCAAAGAACACAGCTTTTTCTTTCTAACTTTAGCCTCTTCCTGTAGTCCTGTACTATAACCTCCTCCTTGAGTGGTAGCTTTTGGATAAGGTTTAGGACATATATTTACTAATTTACTCATGAACAACTAAATTAGTAAATTGGTATTATTTCAATATAATCAAAATTTCTAATTAAAAACAATAAAAAACATTCAATTATTAATTGCGGTAGTTTATAAACACATCAAAATATGGTACAAATACTTTCAATTAAATATGGTTATTTGATATGAAAACTGGTGTTGTAAAAAATTATATACCTGCTACAAGATATGGTTTTATAACTGATGACGATGGCAGTGGTGATATTTTCGTACATTTGAATCAATTAAAAGAGAGCGGTTTAAATGAACTAAACATAGGTGAGAAAGTAAGCTTTAAAAAGCAAAAGAAAGGTAATAAATTTTACGCTTCTGATATAAAACTGTTATAATTATTCACCTTTCCTAATTACAACCATTTTTCATCTTTTTCCCAATGGACGGGAGTAATACACAAACTTTTCTTTTATGAAAATGCGTCTTCACTTAAGGAATGGAAATGTCGATAGTACGACTGCTACAGCTAGCAGTAAAACTTCCTTTTTTACCATGATAGTGTATTAGGAAACCATTCAAAACCAGGGGCAAAGTTAGTATGCAACGACAAATTTCTTTGCCTGTTTGGAGGTAAACGAATTAATAGACATGTTGAAGAGAGACGGGTTGTTGTTGATAATAATTCTCCTCATATTCCGCTGGTGTCAAATAGCCCAGCATATTCAAAAATAGTAGTTCTGGCACTTTCACGAGTTAAGTTAACGTTCAAAATATCTTCCTCTTTAGTTTTTCCTACAGATTAACACTAACTTTCTTCGCATACCAACTCATTAACGAATGACTTTGCTAATTTATAGGGATGATCTAAATAAACCTTGTTTTTCTTCAGCTATTTTTTGTTTAAAAATTTATATGCAATTTAAAGTCAGATTCTAGCAATTCTGATATTGCTATGGTATATATTAGTACTAGTAGTAGCAAACCCATTAACAGTAGATAACACAGATCCAAAAATGCAAAATGACAAGGAAGATACAATAAATAAATCACTACTGCTTAACTGGTTGTATTCTTCTGATAAAGATATTCCTCTTGAAGAGCTAGGCAGATGGATCGCAGCTAAAACTGATGGTAAATATTCTTTAGTTAAAAATAGCAACATGAGACCTCCAAGTCTCCTAGATGAAATTAAGCATAAGTAAATATGGAAACTAGTGATCTAAAGAAATTAGCTGCAATTTTAAGTGAGTCTGATCAATACAGAGTAAGCGAAAAATATCAAAAACCAGAGTTTTATAATATAGGCGATCCTAGTGAGAAGAAGGTAGATTGCGCTAGGTCAGAAGCAATGCAAATAGATTTCAAACATATAAACGATTTGCGAGGCTTATAAAAAATATCTCATTGCCAAATGGCGTCATGATAAATTGCCACCCAAATGGATTAACAGAGAGACGCCTTTGTGCTATAATCACTGATTTATAGAATATGAATTATCAAGATACCAAGGAATACTTATCTGGTACTATAGAACGAATCACCTACCACAACACTGATAATGGCTTTTGTGTACTTCGTGTTAAGGTTAAGGGCCATAAAGATTTAGTAACTGTAACTGGAAGCGTGCCATCTGTATCCGTTGGAGAATATATTAAATGTAGTGGTATTTGGCATAATGATCGTAATCATGGCAAGCAATTTAAGGCTGATTTTCTAAAGTCCCTACCCCCAGATACATTAGAAGGAATTGAAAGATATCTTGGCTCTGGTTTAATTAAAGGAATAGGAGCGCATTTTGCAAAAAGGTTAGTATCAGCATTTGGCGACAAGGTTTTTGAAGTTATTGAAAATAAACCTGATCTTTTATCAACAATAGATGGTATAGGTAAAATAAGAGCACAAAGTATTTGCGCCAACTGGCAAGACCAGAAGATTATCCGTGAGATCATGGTCTTTCTTCAATCTCATGGGGTAGGAACTACTAGGGCTACTAGAATCTATAAAACATATGGCGAGAAGGCAATTGAGATAGTATCGCACAATCCCTATCAGTTAGCTAAAGACATACGAGGTATAGGATTTGTCTCAGCAGATACCATTGCTGGTAATTTAGGGATAGCAAAGAATTCCTTAGTGCGAGCAAGAGCTGGTGTAGCTCATGTTCTGCTTGAGGCAACTTCTGATGGGCATTGCGGCTTACCTAAAGAAATACTGATACAAAGTAGTCAGAAATTACTGGAGATAGAAAAAGATTTAATTGAACTAGCTATAGTAGAAGAAATCAAGTTAAAGTCATTAGTTGCTGACACTTTAAACAATATCGAAACTATTTTCCTGACCAGTTATTATGTATATGAAAAAAATATAGCCAAAATACTACTTAATTTAGCAAAATCTCCTGTACTATGGAATCAAACTGATACCACTGAAATTCTACCAATAGTAGAAGAGCAGCTTAATATTAAATTAGCTAAAAGCCAGAAATTTGCTATAAGCAAAGCATTAGAAAGCAAGCTAATGGTAATTACAGGTGGACCAGGGACAGGGAAAACTACTTTAGTCAATGCTTTGCTTAAAACATTAGCAGCAAAAAAGTTAAATATTAAATTATGCGCTCCAACTGGTAGAGCAGCTAAACGCCTTAGTGAAAGTACTGGGCTGGAAGCTACAACCATACACAGGTTGCTTGAAATTGATCCAGCTTACGGTAGCTTCAAACGTAATGAGGAATCTCCGTTGTTATGTGATTATCTAGTAATAGATGAAACTTCAATGGTAGATGTTCTTTTGTTCTATTCTTTATTAAAAGCCCTTCCCTTACATTCAGCACTACTTTTAGTTGGTGACGTAGATCAATTACCTTCAGTAGGTGCTGGACAGGTTTTAAAAGACATTATTAGCTCCAGAGTTATATCAACCGTACAATTAACTGAAATATTCAGACAAGCAGCAACAAGTAAGATTATTACGAATGCTCACTCTGTAAATCAGGGCATGCTACCAAATCTACAACCCCCTAAAGAAGAATCAGATTTTTACTTTATAGAAGCCGAACATGGCAATGATATTATAAACAAAATAATTACCATGATAAAGAACAGGATTCCAAAAAGGTTTAATCTAAACCCTGTGCATGATATCCAATTATTATGTCCTATGCAAAGGGGTGGAGCTGGAGCTAGATCACTTAATGTGGAATTACAGAAAGTCTTAAACCCTAATTATAGTAACGGTATACTCAAATTTGGTCAGATCTTTGCTGTTGGTGATAAAATCATGCAAACAGAGAATAATTATGATAAAGAGACATATAATGGAGATATTGGCATTATCCGAGCAATTAATGAGCAAGACCAAGAAATAACAATCAACTTTTATAATCGTGATGTAACTTATGATTACACTGATCTTGACCAAATTACCCTAGCCTATGCCACTACCATTCATAAGTCGCAAGGATCGGAATACCCAGCAGTCATTATTCCACTAACTATGCAAAGTTATATGATGCTAAGACGTAATCTTATTTATACTGCTATTACCCGTGGTAAAAAGCTGGTTGTAATTATTGGTCAGAAGAAAGCATTAGCGATAGCTGTAAAAGATAATACTAGTTCACATCGATATTCAAAATTAAAGGAATGGTTAATGGCTTGATAGTTCATCCAATTCCTAGATTGTATTACTCATAGTATATAACGCGAATTCGGGATAAGGGATATATAGAAAGTAATAGATATAAGGATTGCAAGGTTTTAGTGCCTGTGATAAATGTTTTTTTGGAAAAAATAATCGCACAGGCATGAAAAAAGACATCACGGAATTATACAGTTTTATAGACGATTTTTGTCAAATTTATAGGCAACAGGAAAAGAAGAAATTATTACCATCGTTAAAACAAAGACATCGTAGTTATAAAATGTCACTTGGAGAACTTTTGACTATTATGATTATGTATCATACCTCTTATGCTCAAAACTTCAAATATTTTTACAAAACCTGCATAGAATATATTCGAGTTATTGTCAAATGTTGTGTATGAAGAAAAATCAGGCGACATATTTTTTCTCATTTAAGTTATCATTACTGATATCATTTTCATGAATTCCATCTATAAATTTCTCCATATTAATAACTTGAGCAATTCGATTTTTGCCTCGTAA
>CAMCMD010000038.1 GCA_945875975.1 Rickettsia typhi | reverse complement strand
AAGAAATTACATGGTAGTGAGATAGATAGAGATACTAGAATGATAGCTATTAAAAATATAGCTAGATGTTTGGTAAATATATCTCCTTCCTTAGAAATAAATAATGTTGAAGCACAACTGCAAAAGCAAATAAAACTCTGTGACTTCATCACCTATCCTAATAGCAAGTTATCTGGATTAAAGGTTATAGTAAATCCACCATATAAAGAAGGTAGTAAAGGTAATGCATGGATACCTATTATTGAAAAACTTATTGATATTGATATTTCTTCCGTGTCATTAATTGTACCTGTTTCAATATCATCATCTAAGAGGACACAATTTCTACGTAGAAAAATTTTTGATAAGTTTGAGAAAATTTCGGCATTTCACCACGAAATTAGACCACGCCCATTGTTTCATGGTGTTGAACAAAGAATCAGTATTATTTCAGCTACAAGGGATTCAGCTATGCCGCATGAGTACATGACAACGGGATTTTTGAGGCATAATGCTGGTGAGCGTATGCTAGTATGGCAAGCATTAATGACAAAACTTAACAAAAATGAATGTAACAACATATTTCCAAAAGTATCACCTTTAGATTTTACCTTTTATAAAGAGTTTGAATTCTGTGAAAACAGAGTTCGACTATCAGAAATTCCTCTTAACAAGGAGAGTGCAAAAGAAGTTTGGGTTCGCACCACTGGTCGGTATCATTTGCTTGCGCAGTATGAGAAACCCATTGAAATTACAACTAAATGGAAGCGATTGCTTATACCCACTCAAATTGCTCCTCATTTTATAAGTGCATTTCAAAATGGTGATTTATTAAAATGGTGGCAAATATTTGGTGATGGTCGTGACATTTCCATAACCTCACTTTGCAATAACTATGGAGTTCGCTTGTGAGGAAAGATATAGAATTCTTACATAGAGATGCCTATCTTAATGAGAGGAAGAAACGCTGGGATATGGAAAATAAAAGTGCGAATACAATAATAGAAACATTTACTGCATACATTGCACAGAAGCTACCATTTTTAATTAAGGAAAATATTAAGTTTCAACGTTTTGATGAACTTTGGTTTGAGGCCTATTCACCTGATGAGAATGAATGGGTTAAGGGATGCCCTGACTTTATAGGCTCTTTAACCCATCGTGAAACGAGATTTTTATTTATTGAGGTAAAAATAAAAGATGATGGAATTTTTAGGAAAACATGCACAGGGGGAGCGACCAAAAATGGGTCAGTTATTCCAAATTATGGATGCCAAAGTTTTTATCTCGATATCGTGCCTGTTTATAGAAATATGAAAGATTTTTGTTTAAAAACTTCATTGCCCACTAGTAGTTTTTTAATTTTATTCGCAAAAAAGAATGCTTCTCCTGAAGATATGTATCTTATCACACTTGCTGAAATTGACATTATTTTGGACACAGGATGGAGAGGAATAAAGATTGCTGAGTTTGGAGAGGAGTATGGTCAAAAAACCTATTTAATACCTCAAGACGCAACAAGATTACTACCAACCATCACCAAGGAATATCTATATTCATTATTAAATGAATATAGATTCATACCAAATGCTCTATTAAAGAGAAAGGTTTAGGAATGTTGGCTTGTCAACGCAATAGAAAAGTAAAATTTATACGTAGCAACGAGCTGCTTAATGAATTTTATCGCTCTAGGGCGGATTCTACCTATGATTCTCTTTTTAAGCGTTATACAAAATTTGACGTATTAATTCTAGATGACTTTGGTTTAAAAATTCTATCAGCAGAACAATCATCAGATCTATATGACTTAATAGCTGCGTTACATATCAATGCAAGTTTAATCATCACAACAAATAGAAAAATTGAAACATGGGCAGAAATATTTTTTGATCCAGTTATGGCAAATGCTGCTTTAGACAGAATAGTTAACAATGCTTACAGGGTGGTGTTAGAAGGTGATTCTTATAGAAAAAACTTTATACCTAAATTTAAAATGGAGGATGACAAAGTGCAGCAAAAAAGTTAGTATGAAGTGGACTTCTCTTCTGGCGCAGGGGTGGACTAAAATACCTGGCGCACAACAATGCTACTATTTGTTACTATTAATGCCTATATTTTAATTCAATTACGAATTATAAACAGCAATAATACATAGATCATGCTACTCTGTTTTTTATTGTTATGTTTTGCTTAGTAACAGTATTGCTCAATTAATTAAAGAAAACTCCTCTGAACATTCTGATTTCTGGAGGGTGGTGGGTTTACAGCTCATGGAAAAATAAGCCTTTAATAGTACCATGAGAATATAGGAGATAGATTAACCAGCTATTCTAGCTAAAATACTAATGCATACAAAGTGCACGGAGAATGAAGTGAATACTACTTTAACAAAGATACTTAAACTGGCCAATAATTTAACTAAGCCAGAATTAATGGCTCTTAATCAAGCTATAATTGCCTTGATTAAGAGTGTGATTGATCAGGTTAACAAGTGCTGCTTATCAATTTAAGAAGGGAGATGTTGTATCTTTTGTCGGTAACAACAATATAAGAAGACATGGAGTAATAGTAAAAAAGAATCAGAAGACATTTCAAGTCATCACTCCTGATCAGTCTTCTATTAATGTGCCAGCTACTTATTTGAATCATGAACCAAAGCCGTCGCAGAAGCTTGTGCAGTTTAAGAAAACCCTTTTATTAACTTAAGACAGGTAAGCCCCTAGTTTGACTAGGGAGACACTCAAGGCTTGGCCTTTAGATTTAGTAGAAAAGAAAAGTTGTCAGTATATAATTCCTATGGGCTTGACGGTCACATAGGAGAAAATATATGACAACGTACGAAAGTTGTGACCGTTCACGGTATTTAGATAAAAAGAGAGAATAAAAAAGAGTTGCAAAGAAAAAAAGATTAAATTACAACTTAACAGGTAATATTAATTAATTATTTATACAGCTGATGGATTTGCAAAATTTAGAGATAGAGATACTAACATTAAGGCATGAATTGCATCAGTTGAAAATAAAGAGCCAAGAGCAAGGAAATAAGATTATCGAGCAGGCAGCAATTATCAATAAAATAACCATAGAAAACCAAGAACTAAAAAATAAGTTACTTCAGCTACAAGACAAGCTAAACATCAACTCAAGTAATTCTGGGCTTCCTACTTCTAAGGAAGTTTATCGGATTGAAAGGAAAAGCAAACCAAAGAGTGGGCGCACCGCTGGAGGACAAAAAGGACATAAATATAGTGGATACCAATTTAAAACTCCTGATAAAATAATAGATGTTGTACCAGAAGAGAAAATCTGTGCCTGTGGAGGAGAGTTAGTTATAACTGAAGAATATCAAGCACATCAGAAGATCGAGATCCCTCCAATTAAGGCATTTGTTACCGAGTATAGGTTGCACAGCGGTTGCTGTACTAATTGCAAAAAAATTTACGATAGCAAGCTTAATAATTATAAGATACTTGAGAGAAATGCAGAAAGTATTATAGCAGCTTTGAGCGGATTTTTTAACAATAGTAAAAGAGAAGTGCAGGTAATATTAAGCCAAATATTTAACTTGGACATTAGTCTGGGACTCGTATCAAATAGCGAGTCCAGAGTGTCAAATAAACTTGAGGATAAATATAACGATCTAGTAGAAATGGCAGAAACCAGTCCATATTTATACCTGGATGAAAGTGTTACTAATAACAAAGGCAAACTTGGATGGTGCTGGGTAGCAGCCAATAAATCCGTAACAGTATTTAAGCTAATGAACTCTCGAGGAATGAAAGCCTTAGAGCAGTTTTTACCTGAGTATGAAGGAAAAGTAATAACAGATAGATACGCTGCTTATAATATTTTTGCTAATGGAAAATCGACAGGTTTGTTTAGCCCACTTGCGAAGAGACTTTAAAAGATTTGCGCACAGCAATCAGATGAGTTTATCAATCTTAGGCAACAGTTTAATAACCATGATAGATTTAGTCTTTGCGACCTATAATGGTTATAGGTCTAATAAGATAGATAAATTTTATTACTTAAAAAGAATGCGAAAGATCAAAAAGAAGATGCTGCATTATCTGAAGAGAGTCTCACAGCTGCAAGAATGTGAGCAAGCCAGGAGGGTAGCAAACAATATATTAAAATCGTTTGATATGATATGGTTATTTGTAGAAAATCCCGAAATTGAGCCGACTAATAATTTTGCGGAAAGGCAGATAAAGCATTATGTGAAATATAGAAAAAATTCCTTTTTTACCTGGTCAAATAGGGGCGAAAGATTTATCGAACGAACTAAACTATTTTTGCCACTGCCAAGCTCCAGAATCTCAACCCTTTCGCCCAACTCAAGGCTCTTCTTTAAATTTTTCCCTGAACGGTCACCGAAAGTTTAAACCATTCAAACATTCAAAATGGGATTGCAAATACCATGTGGTGTTTATTCCAAAATGCCGCAAAAAAGAGTTGTGCGGTAAAAATTATTTATAGTTTCAATCCATCTATAACTTTCTTTTTCTTCAACAGGTTGCCTATGTACCAGATTGTTTTTCCTTTTTTTGGTTCCAGGCTTTATGTCCCTACGTTCAGTAAAGGATTGATTAACAAGCCCCATTGGTACGCCAGCTTCATTTATTGCAAAACTATTATGCAATATTAGCCCCCTATGACCTTTTTCTGCTTTAGCTACTTTACCTATCAAATCAAGGTTTTTTGTCTTTTTTTCTTTTCTTATAATCTATATAGGTAGTATCGTGCAAGACGCACACTATGCCACTAATCTTGATTTATTCTTGATATAGTAGCATTTACATGCTCGCTTAATATGTTTTCTGATTCTACTTTTTCATTATCAAAAAATCTATAACAACCTTTTATTGATGACCATGAATCAAATGCAGATGATATGTTTGATTGTGCCTTTTTCATAAATTCTGACACAATGTACTTAAATCTCTTTGTTAATCTATTATCGCCAAAATTAATAGCTTTAAATTCTTCTTCAATCCACGTAGGGTAAATTATATTCATATTATTTTTAGCAGCCTCCCAAAATATATAAAAATTCTCAGTATGACAAATTTTTATTTGTGGGTAAAGCTAAGGGTTTACAAGCTTTCAATTACCCACAAGTCATTTTCATAGCCATATTAAATCCAAGTCTAAGGTTAGCCAGTTTAGAAAGTCCTCTCCACATTACTATATTACCAGGAGGTGGGTCTAATGTTCTACCCATATATCCACCAAGTCTGGCTACTTTATTCAGGTAATAAGATAGAGTCTTATTTTGTATATTGTCATTGGGTTTATTATTTGGTAATTCATCAAGTACTTCAAGTTCTTCTTTTGTAAAAGCTAGTTTTGGCTGTGCATTTGG
>CAMCMD010000037.1 GCA_945875975.1 Rickettsia typhi | reverse complement strand
TATCGAATTATATTAGAGGGAGAGTCTTACCGGAAAAACTTTATCCCAAAATTTAACATGGAGGATGACAAAGCAATGGAAACAATTTAGTATGAGTGGGTCATTTTACTTGACCCAAGGGTGGGTCATTATAGCTGGCCAGTGACACTTGGATGCTTAGGATTGGTTTCTAGATAACCTAAAGATTTATAAACAGCTTTTAGCTGTTTATATTTGCCATTGTCATTTTCTAGAGTTAGAAGATTCTTGACAGCTTCTTCAGTAAAAAGTAATTTAAAGGCCATTTATTCAGCTTTCCCTTGCGGTTGTATAAGATCTGCAAAGCTACCTTTGTAGATAGTTTTTTTATCAAAAGATTGCTTAAGTCCGCGTTTGATCGAAGAAAAAACTTCTTTATTTTCAAAAATCCAGTTTTCAGAGAAAGGAATCTCGGTATAAGGTTGCAGTATTATTTCTTTGGTTTGTTCATCCATTATTACTTTGTAGCCACTAATGCCATTGGCTAATGGTCCTAAGCAAACTCGCCCTTTTGAATCTGGTCTTAATATTTTCTTGGCTGTTGCTTTCATATCCACCTACGTTCAAGTATTGTTCTGATAAATTAATTATACCAAAAGGTGGGAAATAAGGCAAGTGGGAAAAGTACAACTTATAGAACGTGTTGAATTAATTATAAAATAAACGGTCGTTTTTTTGTTGATTAAATATTACACCGTATATATGGTATATATTTATAATAATTATTATAAACAAAGTGTTACAGTGGTGTATTCTTCTAATCCGGCTATATTTAGTAAAAATTCATGGCAAAAACTATTTATTGCCTGAATCATCGAACTATGAAATGAACGTATCAGACTTCAACTGCGTTTACTAATTCCCAAACTGGCGTTTATAGAGCAAAAAATAGTTCAAGAGCCCTTTTCCTAGAAAAGCTTAAATCAACTATAGGCTCTGGATAATTGATCCCTAACTGAATTCCAGCATCGAGCAACATTTGTTTTGGAGCTTCCCAAGGATTAAATAAATATTTATCAGGTAATAATTTTAATTCTGGTACATATTTTCTAGTATACTTCCCGGCAACATCAAATTTCTGACCCTGAGTGACAGGATTGAAAATCCGAAAATAAAGCGCAGCGTCCGCTCCACATCCAGCAACCCACTGCCAACTACAACTATTACTAGCTAGATCTGAATCAAATAAGCAGTCCCAGAACCATCGTGCTCCATGATTCCAGTGAATTAGTAAGTTTTTTACTAAAAATGAGCCAACAATCATTCTAACTCTATTATGCATATAACCAGTTTGCCAAAGTTCACGCATCCCAGCATCAACAATTGGAATACCAGTTGCGCCTCTTTGCCAGTAGGTCAGTAATTCTTTATTATCACTCCAAGGAAATAGATTAAATTTAAGATTTAAGTTCTTGGTTGGTATATCAGGAAAATGATACAGTAAGTAATAGGAAAATTCACGCCAGCCTATTTCACTTAAAAAGCAGTCTAAATTCTCTTCCCTATCGAGAGATTGAGCTGCATCGCAAATTTGTCTTGGAGAAATTTCGCCAAAATGCAAGTGAGGTGAAAGGCGAGAAACGTTTGCTTTATATGGAAAATTCCTTCCCTCTTTATAGGTTTTGAGCCCACTTTCTATAAAGCTCTGTAATTTTTTATATGCAGCAACTTCTCCAACCTCCCAACCTTTAATAACATTATTTCCCCATTTACCGGAAGGAAGTAAAGCAAGAGATCCTATATCTATACAATCTATATTTTCTTTTGTGTAATGGGTGTTATTCGGTTTTAGTATTGGCGTACTGGTAAAATAACCTTCTAGATACGCTTTTTTATTAAAAGCAGTAAATACTTTGTAAGGTGTTCCATCGCTTTTAAGAATCTTCCATGGCTCAATCATTAGCGACCCATTAAAACTTTTTACGTCGATATTTTGTTTTTGCAAAGCTTCTTTTATTACTTTATCTCGTTTAATTCTCCATGGTTCATAACACCTATTCCAATACACCGATTTTATGTTATATTTTTGTGTTAGCTCTGGAATAATATCTAGCGCATTACCAGAAAATACTCTCAAGGCGCCTCCTAAAGATTCATTTAGTTTATTCAAAGAGTGATGCAACCAAACTCTACTTGCTTTTCCCATAATATTGAGACCAGGATTATAGTCATCAAGTATATAAATTGGCAAAACCTCACTGTTTTCTACGGCTGCACAAAGCGAAGGATTGTCACTTAATCTCAAGTCTTGACGAAACCAATGAATTGTTAATGACATAAATTTGAAACTCTATTTGTCGTTCATTCCAAGAAAAAAACTTTCCAAAATCTGCTGGTGTTAGATACTTAAATTCAAAATATTCGGTAGATAGACCTCTTCTTGCGACTCTAAACGTCAACCCTCAAATACTTATAGAGGGTTTCTCGGCTGATGCTAAATTCTTTAGCAAGTTCAGATTTATTGTTGCCAAGGGTGGTTTGTTCCTTGAGTAGTATAATTTGATCATCTGATAGGGCGGCTCTTCGCCCTTTGTACACGCCACGTTTCTTTGCAAGCTCTATACCTTCCATTTGGCGTTCCTTGATTAAGGTGCGTTCGAACTCTGCAAATGCGCCCATGACCGAAAGTAGCAGGTTGGACATAGGGGAATCTTCACCGGTAAATTCTAGACACTCTTTGATAAATTTAACCTTCACTTGCTTAGCTGTTAAGCCTTTGACAATTTGTCTTAAATCATCAACATTACGTGCCAGCCTATCCATACTGTGAACAATTACAGTATCACCATCACGTACATATGCAAGCATTTCTTGCAAAAGCAGGGCGATCAACAGACTTGCCTGATACTTTATCAATAAAGCTCCTATCTAATTTATTCCCTCAAGTTGCCTCTCAAGATTTTGTTCGATAGTACTGACTCTGATATAGCCTATATTTTTGCCGGTCATTGTTTTGTCTAAATGGGTTTATTTATCATTTAATGGTTGGACAAAATAACCTAATTTAATTGCTGTTTTGTCAAAAGAATAAGTGGCATTACAGCCGGCATTATTATTCACAAGACTAATAATAATGTCAGAAAGATCAGCTGTACTAGATCTTTCATATTCAATGACAGACTGTGTTAGTAGCTGATGATTATCAAAAGCAAATTCTGGAGTCTGAAGAATTAGTTTTAATGCAGTTGCTATTTGCTGGGTGTTATATTTATAACCTTTCTCTAATACCCAAACTAATTCACATAAAACTATATTATTGATATAAATACTGGACTCACGTTCATTGTATTCTGCAAATAAAGCCGCTACTTGATTACTTTGCTCTAGATCATCATTAGTTAAATATCTGACTAATATGTTTGTATCAATTCCTATCATCTTTTTCTTTTATAATACTATTCATTTGTTCAACTGTAAGAGTTTGTTTGGGCTTAGGTAAGATTCCTTTTAAATCTGATAGCTTATTATTGATTGGCATTAAGAGAATGGAGTTATTCTGTATTACGAACTTCAATCTGCTACCAACAGATAAATGTAGCTCTTCTCTAATATCATGCGGAATAGTTACTTGCCCCTTGCTAGTTAGTTTCGAAAAGTTATTATTAATCATAATTGTAATATATAATAGTTATATAGATATGTTTATTATATAAGTAAGAAATACCAAATACAAGCTATTATATTATTAAGTAGAACGATATCAGAGATAAAGTAAGAAAATGTAATAATAAGCTCTATAACCCCAAACGGAATATGTCAAGTAATGGTAAAAAGGACCCTAAACGGACGAAGAATAGGGTAGGGTGGTGGTGTCTAGTTGGGGTACACTCTAGATAGGCTAGATAGATTATTATATGACGAAAATACTTGCTCAAAACTAAGGCACAGTAATTTTCTGTCAACGAGATAAGTATTGTTATAACAGCCCGCAACATATACGTCATCCAGAGTTTGTTTCTAACAAATACTACGTTCTTTTGTTTTGGTAGTCTTACTAAGTTTACAAGCTAAATACGTAGCTTCCAGTAGCTTTTTTTCTTGAAATGCAATTTTAAAATTCCAAAAGTACCAAGTAAAACCAACTCAACCAGAATTATGTTATCAAGAATTAGAAAAAATAAGAACCCATATAATATCACGAAAATATCTGTTTTATAATCTGTAGATTTTACTCCCTTAAGATATCGTCCTGCAAAAGTATATAGATGTGAAACCAGAAATAAGATAACACAAATAATCCAGAGATATCATTGTGCTTCCAAATACGTTAATTAAGATTGGCAACAAGAAGAAATTAAGAAAGCAGAAATTACAATAATAATAAAATATTTCTTTTTTAATCTGTAATATGTTAAAAAATTCATTTTTGTAAATGTAAGAAATTTTGATAAGGTCATAATATTTATAGTCTCTTATTTTACTCATTTTACTGTTTTATATACAAAAAATTTGTTGCAATTAAAATTTGTGATATTTGTCTATTATCCACCTAAGAAACTTATCATCAATATGAGGAGGTTCGGCCTCAATCGAGTATTGATAAACTTCTTTTATTAAAGCAACTAGGTTTTCTACTGAAATATTTATTATTTTCAATAATTAGAGCAGTGATAGAATTTGTGATATTACAAAAAATTTTGATTTGTTCAGCGGTTAAAGTATCAATCATCAATTTTTCCTCATCGAGAAGAAGAGACTCTAAGCTGACTCCTAGGGATTTTGCAATCAGCTGTAAGTTCTGGGCACTAGGGGTTTTTGAGTTACCAGCGAGGATGCTATAAACTGTATTTCTGTTTAAACCAGTTGTTTTTTCTATTTTAACAGCACTGATATCTTTTTGAGCCACCAGTTCACGAATCCTATTTCGTAGATTTGCCATTATATTTAAAGTGTATAAATTAACAATAAAGGAGGAAACAAAATGAGTAACACAACTCAAGATGAGCCAATGAGACTATGGGAGTTCGGTCCAGAAGACAAAAAATAGTGTTTCTATTCTTTTTGTTTGCTGCATTTCTTGTATTCTTATACCTGAGTCCAAGAACAAAGTACGATGAACAATTTTTCAAAACAATTAAAAGGGCAGTGAAGGAACAGGCACAAGAAAAACTACCTCCAAATCTAGAAAGCTTCTGTGATGAAAGTGGGTGGAGCAAACAGAAATGTAGGCAAATCTCAGAACTTCATGCACATCTTGATAGGTATACGAAGTATTTAAACCGTATGTCTATCGGTAAAGATCAGGCGACATCAATAGATTATTGATGGAAATTTAAGCAAAGCAATACTGATTGTGACCACAAATAATAGATAACTACAAAGAGCTTTAGCTTCAGGATATTGTACAGATCTAGACATCAAACACTTGAAATCTTAGGTAAAACATTATACATTACAGCTCGTAACTTAAAGAATATTTAATCTAGATTGGGACTTTCCATCCAATTGTGTAAATTCATACATAAGCCCCTAAATATTGTTATGAATTCTATCTTCAAATTTTATCAAAAAATGAGCCATAGCTTCACCCCAATTTTGAATTGGCATAGTCCATTTTGCAGTGATATAATTAATTGT
>CAMCMD010000036.1 GCA_945875975.1 Rickettsia typhi | reverse complement strand
TATCGAATTATATTAGAGGGAGAGTCTTACCGGAAAAACTTTATCCCAAAATTTAACATGGAGGATGACAAAGCAATGGAAACAATTTAGTATGAGTGGGTCATTTTACTTGACCCAAGGGTGGGTCATTATAGCTGGCCAGTGACACTCATACTGATTTAACATATTAAGTGTCGAATATCTCGATACTAGGCTTAGAATACTATCATAAATTTATAATAGGCTGTATATTTTTTTACAAAAAATGTATGATGACTGGTTTGCAGAACTATTTAAAAATTATGATTTTTTTATGGAATTAAAAATAATTACTATTGAAGACGATCTAGATAGCGTAAGTTCAGTCCTTAAGAATAAGGCAAGGCAGGTTAATTTTCCATTATCAGCAGAAGATAAACAAATAATTGCTTCTATGCAGGCTCTGCTTTTTAAAGCAGAAGGGGTTGGATTAGCTGCTCCACAAGTCAGCATTGGATTGAGTATTGCTATTATATATATTCCAGAAAGTGCTTCTCTCTTAAGAGAGGATGCTGGTATATACCCAATGCATACCATAATTAATCCAGAATATACTCCTGTAAATGAAAATGATATAGTGAGTGACTTTGAAGGATGCTATTCGGTCAAGCGAGTATATGGGAAAGTGCCTAGGTATAAATCGATAAACCTGAAATATCAGAATGAGGATGGTATGTTAATTGAACAAATAGCAACTGGGTTTTATGCGAGAGTATTACAGCATGAGATAGATCATTTGAATGGGATTTTAATTACAAATCGCTTAACCCCTGAATGCGTGCAAGGTACTTTTGCTCAAATGCTGCCTCTAAGACGTGCGGAATTATCAGAAGATAAAAGAGAATATTTTGATAAACTTATGAAAATTAAAGGAATTATTATTGAGGAATGATGAATAGATAATAGAACTCAGGGATACCTTAATTGTAAAAGTCCTAATTCATTATTTGTAAATAGGCCATGTTTCTTGATTAGCTGAATTAAATAAAAAGCTACTCGTGGTATTCCAAGAGTAACTTTTTATTAACTAGTTGAGAACGGTCAACTTAATAATTTACTCATTCTACTAGTCAAGGATAAGAGAGTGTCCAAGAATGTCCACATTTTCCTCAATTTCTACAGGTAGAGATTCCACAGGCCGAGGTTGTAGTGAGAGGTGATTACTTTCTAACTTATCTACACTGCCCATAATACTGCTTACGCTATGGTCAACTGCTTCGCCTATTTCTCTACCTATTACGACACTTAGGGTTTGGGCGCTTTTTTCTAGTGTAGCAATTACGTTTCTACCGGCTAAACCATCATCTATAAGTTTTACAACTGTCTTAGTTGTAATTTTTGTAGCTGCGTGGCCTATATCCGCAAGACTTTCGATTATGCCCTCGCTAACATCGCTTGGCAATTTTATCGCCATAATATCACCTAGCATCTCAATCCCATAATAAATAAGGGAGCTAAATATTTTCTCGAATACAGGAGCAAGCTTTGTCCATAAATCCTTAAGAAAGGATAGGATCTTATGTTCAACAGACTCTCCTAACTCAATCTTATATAAAGAGGCGGTAGCCTTCATTAATTCATCTCTTTCGCTACTGTTCATCGATTTAATAGCTTGGACCATTTCTGGTTCAAGATGATATTCTTTTTTCCCAGGATTCCTTAAAATCATTTTTAAAGCTTCTTTAGAAGCAATAGTTACTCCATCTTCAGCTAAATCTTGATTTAGTAACCCGGCTAGGTCACCCTGTTCAAGTTCTAGTAATTTTAGTTTGAATTGCTGCTTAAATAAAACCCATAGACCTTTTGCCTTTAATGAATTCATACTTGTGATTTCATTAGCTAATTCAGGAGTAACTCCAAATGATAAAGGATCTGCAACAAATGCATTATAATAATCACTTAAATACCCTTTCATATCTTCATAGGTTTTTATAGTAGTTTTAACGCTTGGTTTTATAGAGATTGAGCTTGCTCTTAGGCTGCTTTCTTTATGTTCTTCTCTTTTCATTAAATGTTACCTATTATTTTGATTAGTTACATAAGATTATAGTAAAAATCCTGGTACATAGATATTTACTAAACACTAGTATGATACATAAAAGTAAATAAATTATTAATTAAAAAATAAAAATTTAACTATAATCTTTGTGGTTATTTTGTAGAGTAAATACAAGCTTCTTTTCCTTGTTTGCAGAACCAATTTACTTGATTGAATTTAAGGTGGCATATATAATGCAGAACAGGCTGGTTCAGCATACTTTTCATCCGTAAGCTGTGGCAACACAATAAACTTAAATTAAAACACGATGAATTACCTCATAAGAATACTTGCTGGCAGCAAAATAAGATCATTATTATTATTTGGTATTTCTCTAGCAACTTTTGCTTCTCTGATTTCATACGATCCAAGTGATCCATCTTTTAATTTGGTTACGGATAGCTATCCTAGTAACTTGTTTCTATATTTTGGATCTTATTTATCAGACTTGATATACCAACTTATTGGCATATCAGCATATATAATTCCATTATCTTTTGTGGTTTGGTCGTATGAGTTATTTCGCGTGGGTCAAATAACATTTCCCAAAATACGATTTCTTTTGATGTTGATGTCTATTAGCTGTGCTGCTTGTGCGGCTGATTATTTTGAGATAGCAATTCTGCCATCTAGAAGTGGTGGCATACTTGGAATTGGGTTATGGAGTCTAATCATAAGTATCGATTATGTAATTTTATATAAAACATATACATATATTTGTTTTGCTTTATTTGCTGTAATTTTTCTGGTTATTGCTCTAGGTATCAGTATCCGAAAATATGCCAAGGTTGTTACTGTTCCTATCTCACTTATTAATAAGACAGGCATTTTTCAAATAGTTGGTAAAAAAATAGGAGCAATTGATGGAGGTCAAGCTTATTATGAATCTGCTGAGTTTGATAAAGTAAATGAGCGCCAAAATATACAACCTGGACAATTAGTGCGGCAAAATATCGCTCCAACAATCGAGCAAAGTAATGATTATGCAGTGAAAGAAAAGCTGCTTTCTAAACAAATTATAGCTCCTTCGATACAAGTTCCTATATCTAATGCTCCGACGCTACGCTCTCCAATAGCGGCGATAACTAGAGCAAATGACGATAATGAAGATTTTATACCATCTATAGATCTGTTGTCAGATGGTGCTCACCAAGATTTTCAACCACAAACACAAGAAGAGTTAAAACAAAAGTCTGAGGATTTACTAGCGGTTTTGAGTGATTTTGGGGTCAAAGGCAAAATCATTGATGTTCGTGAAGGACCAGTAGTAACTATGTATGAATTTGAGCCAGCAGCAGGAACAAAGTCGTCAAGAGTTATAGGGCTCTCTGATGATATAGCTCGATCTCTTTCAGCACTTTCAACTCGCATTGCAGTAATTCCTGGTCGTAATGTTTTGGGCATTGAGTTGCCAAATAAACAAAGAATGTTTTTTCGTCTAAAGGAATTAGTTCAAACTGCAGAATTTCAAGATAGATCAATTATGTTACCAATAATTTTGGGTAAAGATCTAGCCGGGATACCAATGGTAGTAGATCTAGCCAAGATGCCGCATTTACTCGTTGCAGGGACAACTGGTTCTGGTAAATCTGTTGCTATCAATGCAATGATTATGTCATTGTTGTATAGATATACGCCTCAAGAGTGTCGTATGATTATGATAGATCCTAAAATGCTAGAATTATCCGCTTATGACAATATACCTCATCTTATGACGCCAGTTGTTACCGAACCTGGTAAAGCTGTTGTTGCGCTGAAATGGGCAGTTAAAGAGATGGAAAATAGATATCGTTTGATGTCGCATTTGGGGGTAAGAAGCATTGCTAATTATAATACAAAGCTACAAGAAGCTATCAAAGAAGGGAAAGTTCTTGAGCGTAAAATCCAAACAGGCTTTGATCCAGAAACAGGTAGACCTTCATACGAATCTGCGCCAATTGATATGAACAAAATGCCTTTTATAGTAGTAATCGTTGATGAAATGGCAGATTTAATGCTTGTAGCAGTAAAAGATATTGAAACCTCTATACAGCGTCTAGCTCAAATGGCGAGGGCAGCTGGTATACACATAATTATGGCCACACAGAGACCTTCTGTAGACGTGATTACAGGAGTAATTAAGGCAAATTTTCCAAGTAGAATCAGCTTTAAGGTAACTTCTAAGATCGATAGCCGAACAATTCTTGGTGAGCAAGGTGCAGAGCAACTCCTCGGTATGGGTGATATGCTTTATATGGGTAATAGCTCTCGTATACTACGGGTGCACGGTCCATTTGTTGATGATAACGAGGTTGAGAAAGTAACAAATTTCCTTAGATCAACAGGAGTACCAGAGTATATTTCGGCGGTTACTGAATCATCCGAAGATGAAATTCTTGCTAATGTAGGTGGTGGCGAAGAGGATGATGATGATATATACATGCAAGCTGTAAATATTGTTAGAACTGAGAGAAAATCCTCTATCAGTTACATTCAACGATGTCTTCGTATTGGATATAACCGAGCTGCAAATATTGTTGAGGCAATGGAAAAAAATGGTATCCTTTCTCCCCCTAATCACTCTGGGAAAAGAGAAGTATTGTTACCAGAAGATTAACTTATTAACTAAATTATATGCTTTTATTCTCAATGGAAATGTGATACAATATCTGCTGGGTAATTTTCCTTAATTTATGTGGTATGTATGTCAAAAAAACCAGAATTTAAAGTTGGTGAAAGAGTAGTCTACCCATCTCATGGTGTTGGCGAAATTATTCAAATCGAGAGTCAAGCAATAGGTGAGATTAAGCTAGAGGTTTACGTAATCTCATTTCCCCATGATAAAATGACTCTAAGAGTTCCAGTCTCAAGAGCAACTGCGTCTGGACTTAGAACGTTAGCTACTAAAAGTGCCGTTAATAATGTATATAACATTTTAAACGACAAGCCAAAACGTGGTAATAAGATGTGGAGTAGACGAGCTCAAGAATACGAAACTAAAATAAATTCCGGCCAAATTGAAGCCATAGCTGAGGTTGTGCGTGATTTATATAAAAATGTTGATAATGATCGTTCTTATAGTGAAAGAACAATCTATGAATCAGCACTTAATCGCCTAGCTACTGAAATAGCAGTTTTAGAAGATATAGCTATTGCCAGCGCTACCGAAAAATTAGTTGAGTTATTGCGTGAGAAGCTAGCTGCGGCTTAGTTAATAAAAAAGCTGCTATTCGCTTTTAACTCGGTTATTGGGGAGCTATCCTGCTCCAAAAGTAATTATTACCGATAAACTCAAAAGCTATATAAAGTTGATACGTCAAATATGTTCTAACCCGGAACATTGTTCTAACAAAAGCCTTATGCTTATAGCAAATTTGAATAACTAAATTTAAGGCAATCAACTCGTTGCAATATCTCAACACTTGACTTATCCAGAAATTGTTATTAGAGGTGATACAGCCCATAATTTTGCTGCATGCAGACAAGGTGATAATTTAACGTTAGGAGCTGTATCAGAACATGGTGTACCTATGGCATATTCACGTAGTAAAGGGTTGAAATAGTATCAGAACCGGTTTTTTACTCGAAGCTGGAGCAAAAAATGTATTCCTTTCTTGGTCCATTTCATTTGCTGCTTTTTGATCACGGCTAAATTTATTTTTCTATTATTTAGTTGAATAAAGGTGCCTTTCGTATTCTATTAATAGAAATCTATTATAACATACAAATAACTGATATTGTAACTCTGTAGCTGTAGACATTATTATGTATAAATATATAATTACAAATCTTATTATAACAATTGTTTCAACAATGCTGGTGCTCTATTATATAGAAGTACATTCTGTGCATCCAGAACGCGATATGTATAACTTAGTGAAGATAAGTTATACATAACACAGAAAATACATATTGTTAAATATCCAAACAAAGCCTCTCGAATTGCTGCTTTTTGATCACAACTAAATCTATTTTTCTATTATTTCGTTAAATAAAAGTACCTATCACATTCTATGTAAATATGATAATGTTTGTTGCAATTAAAAATTTAAAAACATAGAAGGTATTTCGCTATTTCTAGAAGTTATATTTAGATAGCTTTTGGTAAAGCTGTGTTTTATTCATGCAGCTTGTTGTGCGCCAAGCATACTAGTCCACTAAAAATGAATCTGCGCCAAGCATACTAGTCCACCCCTGCGCCAGAAGAGAAGTCCACTTTCAAAAGAAAAAAAGAGTGATAATTTAGTTAACACATTGGTTAATTAAATTAGAGTTTAAA
>CAMCMD010000035.1 GCA_945875975.1 Rickettsia typhi | reverse complement strand
TTTTCCAGTCCTCCAACCGAGAATGATCTTCTATTCTATGTTTTTCTTGGTTATAATGCTCTAAATAATGATGTAACCATTCGTTTGCCTCCAGAAGATTTTGTGGCGGATGTAGGTGATATAGAGTTTCTAAAGACTCCTTAACACTGCGAAAAGATCGTTCAATTTTTCCTTTAGATCTGGCTGTTTTGCGACGACCATCTTTACCATCGGGTAAATGAGTTAGAACTTCAATATTGAGATAAGCCATTACTCGTTTAAATATATTACTTTTTGCAACTGGCCCATTATCCGTATATATAGCTTTAGGTATACCCTGAAATGGCATACCAGGATGTTTCTTGGGCGCCATAGCATTAAATAAAAACTTTAAAGCTGTCATTACATCTTCGCCATAACAATAATGATATTCTTGGTACTTTACGCCACTCCTATCATCCACCACCCCCAATAACATAAGTTTAGCTGTGATCCCAGATTCTTGTTGAGGTTTATCTGCAATAAATTCTTTAAAATCTGAATGACTAAAATCAAATTGCCAACATTCATTACTATGCTGTGCTTGAAATCTTATAAAAGGTGGCTGAACTTGTAGGGATAAATGATCTAAACCAAAACGCCTAAGATAAAAGCTTATAGTAGATTTCTTGAGTAATCCTACTGGAACCTTTACTAAACCATTCTCTGTTTCAACGCCATAATCTTCTAAAATTTTGATACATGCTTTATTTGATAAATGTCTGCCCTTTTTATTGCTGGTACGAATTTTTAATGCAGCAATAAGCTGACAATATTTCTTCATTTCCTCATGCTGAATTAAACGTGGATTATTATAATCTGCTCGTCTGACAGTAGACAATTTATCATATTTCTGTAATAACCGATAAATAGTGGCACTCGATACTCCGTAAAAAGTTGCTGCTTCTTCTATGATTAATTTACGCAGGGGATTACGTGCTGTTAAAGCTCCTAACTTATTATGCAACATAATTACAGTATCAATTGGTAAAATTTTAGTCATAAAATTTAGTTTAAAAAAAATAAGTTAATTGCAAAAATTACAAAAACCGTCTACAATAAACGTTCGTTTACCCTAGTCTACTATAGTAGACTTAATTACTTTAATTTCAATCACTTATAGTTCAATTAAATTGTAATTAGGGTTTTTTTAAGAAAAATTGAAAATAATGACAATTTTTGCCTATTTAAGAGTTTCCACAGATCAACAAGATGCCCAAAATCAAAAATTTGGTATATTGGACTATTGTAATAAAAATAATCTCAGCCCTATAAAATTTATTGAAGATACAGTTAGTGGCAAAGTTGCTTGGCAAGACCGGATGATTGGTCAAATTATGGGAAAAGCTACTAAAGGTGATCTAATTGTAGTTTCAGAGGTTTCTAGACTTGGGAGATCAGCCCTGCAAGTCCTAGAAATATTAGAACTTGCAGCAAAAAAAGAAGTCTCTATGCACATAGCTAAAAACCATATGGTAATAAATGGCTCTTTACAGTCTACAATAACTGCTACAATCCTAGGACTTGCTGCCCAAATAGAGAGGGAATTTATCTCAAGCAGAACCAAGGAAGCTTTAGCAAAACTTAAAGCGGATGGGTTTAATCTTGGTAGACCAAAAGGACAATCAGAGTTACTCAAGCTTGATTCTTTTGCTGAGGAAATTAAGGGATACTTAAAAAAAGGGATTAACAAAAGAGCAATATCCAAATTGATAGAATGCTCTCCTTCAACTCTTTATTCATGGCTCAAAAGAAGGAAATTATATAGTCAAATCAAGTGATTCTAATAAAAATGTTTGATATTGGGTTACGATATAAAACCCAGAAAAATATTAACTTTTCAGTTGCAAATAAAGTTAGCCAGAATGAATTACAAACTCAATTAATCTTAGCCAAGTAAATTATAGAATCACTTAATGTTAGCCCAATTTATTTTATAGTCGCATTTAATCTTAGCCAAAGTCCGCTCTTGATTGCTGGAATTCGTATCTATGATTGCAAGCCGCTACAAATAATTAAAGAAAACTTCTTTAATTCATGAATAAATTTGCTGGTTGTTATGTCATCTTTATAAGCAATCAACAAGTTTTTAGGTATATTCTCAGAATCAATAAGGCTGATAAATAATAGTAAATCTTTAAAATCTGAATGCATGTTTATCAGCTGCCTTATTGGTAACCGCACAATATCAGAGCGTGTCTGGTTATATTCACCTATATCATTTAAGATTGTTTTCTGGACAGAAATAAATTCTTCTTTCTGTTCTAAAAGGTCTTTAAGATATTTATTATAGGGAATTCTTTCTATCTTTATGTAATTAGCAGCTAAAGAAATATCGAAAGGAAAAGGAGGTAATTTTTCTAAAAATTCTGTATTCTCCAATTTAGTATCAGTAGCACAATCGGTACAATCATTTATAATTTTATTAAACAGTTCTAACTTTTCTTCTTGGGTTAGTTCCCCTACATAAATTATATTCTCAGAAGGAATATGCTTATTATGTTCGATATTACCATCTCTAGTCGTTATTATTATTTTACCATTTCCCCAGACCTTTGAATCATGGGGAAAGTATTCTTTTATATCTTTAAATGTTTCAACGTTATTATAAATAATAAGCCAATTAGGGTAATTTTTAACTTTTATTTTTAAAAATTCAAATAGCTTTCTTTCTCTTTCTAATTCATCTTTGGTTTGTAAGATAATAGTTAACTCTTGTTTTTCTTCCTCGGTTTTAGAAATGGAATACGCTAACTGTTTAATAGAAGTAATAAGTGTCTCTTTAGTTTCAGCATTAAGCTTCCATATTAATTGACTTTTTTGGTTTTGGCTCCGAGCATACTGATAGGCTATAGTTGTTTTGCCTGCACCTCCTGCCCCAACAAGAACAACAGTCTGTATACCTTCCTTATCACTTAATTTTTTATCTATTTTCTCCAATAAAATAGCCCGCTTTAAAAGGATACTTTGATGAGGTAAAGGTAAATCAGAACTAATTGTATTTTGATTTATTATTGCACCAGAAGTGCTAAAATTCTGCCTCACGATCCATATAGCTGATATAGTAAGGGCAATTAAAACTATATAAAAAAGAATTGGTTTTTGTATAATTAATTTTAGCTTAAACGAAGAAGGGATTGAGACAGTTTTAAGAGCTACACTCTCTCCTATCCATGAATTCTTAATAGTTTGGTATTCTTTTTTAAATTCTTGGATATTTTTTTCTAAAGAAGCGTGATTTATAATTTTTTTTAGCAATTCAAATACGGTTAGATAATAATCGCCTTTGCTAAAATCTAAATATCGATTTCCTTCCTGGTTACTATCAATATTTTTGTTTTCACTCAGTATTAAAATAATATGATCAGCTAGGTTTTGAGGTAACTCATTAGCTGCTAATACATATAAATTCTCTTTGACGTTTTCTGTGATTTGAGCTGCATCTTTTAAAAAGATATTAGCCAATTTTAGATCTTCTATTAATTGACTTAGCATCTTCTTGTCTTCAATGCTAACACCATCGTGGCCACTTAAGGCACAAATGATAGTTTGTCTATTAATAGTTTTGTTTATCTTAATTAATTGGTCTTCGAATAATCTTTGGATTAAAATATGGAGATAATATTGTCTTATATAAAGAAGCTTACCTGATTTTTCTACAAAATCTATAATATATTCTTTAGAGCTATGACCTAACTTTAACATTATATTATGAATATGTGTACCTACCGTTCTAGGTGATATTAATAATAATGCTGCTATCTTTTTTTCGCCTCTGTTATGAAGAATACAGGCTATTACATCAATTTCACGAGAAGTAAATTTTATATTGGTCAATATTTTCAAATATTCATTATAAATTTCGCTTCTGTTATTATAGCTTATTTCTATCTTCATAAGATTATCTAATATTCATTAGTATGTATCCTAACAACGTTATAATTTAATCCCTACAACATATATTTAATCTCAAAAGCAATTATTATTATTTCAAGTATTCCTAGCCTAGGAGCCACACCTAAGTGGGTGAGTAGACCAAGGCATTTCAAATTCCTAATTAAGTGTAAAGTTCAATTTTATATTAGCGTATTTATTTGTACTAGGGGTTAATCATTTAGAAAATATTCCACTAATTTAGCGAGCTTTCTTCTATCAGTACTGTTTTTAGCCCTAATGATAAGAGAACCCATTCTCCATCTGGCAACAATTTCTCCTTTGTTATTTCTAATATCATTGTCTATCTCTTCTTTTTTACCTGATACGATAGTTTTAACGGATTCTTCAATATCATAGCTAGCCAAGCCGTTTTTAATCTTGTCTGCAATTTCTATTAAAGCATTGATATAGTCATCCCCTTTCCTTGAGAGGGAATAAATGCTATTAGCAGCGCGCGCAGAAATTTTGTCTGTGTTATCTATAGCATTTATTACTGATTTTGGAATTTTTGCAAAACAAAGCAAGCTTTGGATTTTAGATCTCGATACACCAATGTTAATTGCAAGCTGGTCTTGTGTTAGTACTTTATTCTTTATCAAAAGATTATAGGAAAGCCCCTTACTATAAGGTGAAATTCCAACTTTTTCATTTTCCTTAATTTGGGATATGGCAGCTTCTTTGTCATCAAAGTCTGTGAGAATTGCTTTAAGTGGAATACGTGCTAATAAACAAGCTCTCCATCTTCTAGCTCCAGCAAATAGTTCATATTTAAATTCTTTATCGTCACTTAGCCTAATGAGGACAGGATTAATTTGACCATTCCTTAGAATATCTTCTGCGAGTTCATTAATTTTGAAAAATTCAGAGTCAGCTCTATCGGCATATTTCCACCTTTTACAAGTTGCTGGATCAATATTTAATACTTTCATAATAGTCTGTTAGTTTCAATTTAAATCGTTGGGTCCAATGCCTATATATTGGCTGCAAGCTTATACGAACTAAATGCAAAAAATAACTTTCAACAAAGAATGTTTTTATAAAGAAAAATTATTAGGTTTAGCATTCACTTGTAATAAACTACTATTCTATATGACACCATAACTTTTTAATGTTAGCTGCAATAGCTTATCGCGTTTTGAAGTCACAAAAGAATAATCTTCCTTAATGAGCTCCTTAATATTAAATTTAATTATTATTGGACTTTAAAATATTTTGTATAAATGTTTTCAATATCCTCAATTGTACTAATAAATAATCCAGAGAAAGGCATTATCCGAAATCCACATTCTGTTTCTAATGCAAGTAGCTCTATAGTTTGTTGCCCAGTATAGATAGGCTCACCATTATTAGTAAGTTTGATGTCTCTTAAGCTGCTGGTCGGTTTAAAGAGTTTACTTAGATTTTGGTATCTTCCTTGTTCTATCTCTTTGCAAATAGAGGTTTTTGATGGAATATCTTGAGCTGTAGCAGAGGCTAGGGCTAAGACTACAATTAATGATAAAATCGAAAAAGAGATCAGTATGTCTGCCATGTTTTCTTTAAATATAAAAATAATCTTATGCATATTTTTTTCTAGTTAAATTTTTCAATGTATTACATCATAATAATTTTCATCATTCAGGTAGCAAAAAACCTAATCCTTATCTATGGACATAAGATTTAAATACTTTTCATATTTATGGAGATTTGCATGAAGTTCAGAGACTTCTCTACACTTACGTTTGCTCCACCGATTTTCATAACAGAAGCTTTCTAGATTTGGTGGCAGTTTTTCGTGCCCCTGTTCTTCTTCCCTCACTGCCATTTCAATTGTTTTGGAGATTTCTTCATCGAACTTTGTTTTTGGAATCAGGTATAAGAATAACAAAAATACTGCGAACAAAAAGAATAAAAATAGCTTTATTTGTATTTCTGAGACAAAAAGAAGCTTGAGTTGATTTAGTTATTCTTGAGTTGTGGATATCATTTTAATCTTCCTTTATAATTTTGGTTATTATAAAGTAACAGATTAGTACAAGGTTTAAGGTGTATTCTTAGCAAGCCTATGCATGGTATGAGCTTACACTCGTCTCCATCTTTTTGACTTAAGTACTTTCATAAAAATAGGAAATATCTTTATTTAAAACCTTGGCTAATAAAGCTAATCTTGATGCGCTAATTTTGTTTGTTGCATCCTCATATTTTGCAATTTGTTGTTGAGAAACGCCAGCTTTTTTTGCTAAGTCTGAGCGACTTATACCTCTATCCATTCTCAGGTTATATATTTTTTTGCCAAGAAGTTTGTCAATTCCATCCAGATAGTCCTCTATATGTTTCATATTAATTCTCCTGTTTTAAAAGTTTTTAATTTAAGTTGGTATTTATTTTGTCAATGCAATCATACCGAACACAATTGCAAAAGCTGCAAGTGCACCAAGAGCTGCTTTTCCTGCTGCTGTCGATCTTTGGAGCATGTTACCATCACCAAGCACCATAAATGCTGCAAAAACAAGATAAACAACATGAAACCAGTGAGCTTCAACCTCTTTCACTAGTGCATCGCCGTAAGGAGAGCTTATCCAACCGCATAATGTTGCCGCTAGTGCCAATGGGATTATAACATAGTTGCTGACCCCAGTTTTTTTTGAGCTTCTTTATGATTATTTTGTTTATTATGGGACATATCAACTCCTCTTTATGTTATTTATACATACTTTAAATATAAAGTACTATATGTGCTACGTCAAGCACTCTTTATTGATAAATAGATAAACTTATTGGTGGTAGTGCTTATTCCTAGGGCTAGGTAAAACATAACTGACCCTAAAGCTTACTATTAAATTCTTTATTGCTATTTTGCATTTTTTACTTTATCTTTAAAGGAGTAATAAAAAGTATTTTAAATATCCATGACAAAGCTACGAAATAAGATTCGTGCACTAATTGTCACTGGCCAGCTATAATGACCCACCCTTGGGTCAAGTAAAATGACCCACTCATACTAAATTGTTTCCATTGCTTTGTCATCCTCCATGTTAAATTTTGGGATAAAGTTTTTCCGGTAAGACTCTCCCTCTAATATAATTCGATATG
>CAMCMD010000034.1 GCA_945875975.1 Rickettsia typhi | reverse complement strand
GATTATATTGTTGTCTTGCCTTGGTCCAATTCGCAGTGCGCCTACCAGCTCTCACTGAAAAAGGATCAGCAAATTGCATAAAATAAAGAATTAAATTTTGATATTTTGATCTAATACGCAGTTTTACGCAATCTCCCAAAAGGCACACTTTTAATCCAAAGGGGTTTAAAAGCAGCACCGGTGTAACTGAGAGACTTTCTGATATAGTGGATGACGGCATAGCAGTGATTGAATATCTACTCAATCAAATGCATCTATTGCCCAGGCAGATAATCTTGCAAGGTAATTCTCTTGGTAGTGCTGTGCAAGAAATGGTTACTGAGCATTTTAGGAGATTATATGGGTTCAGTTTTAGGCAAATAAATAGCAACTCATTTAAAACATTAGCTGCAGTTGTAGCTTATCATTATCGATTACCATTCCTTGAAAAAATAATAAGATTAGTCTTGAACTACGCCAAATGGGAGATTGTTCCTGGTAAAGATTTTTATAAAACAGGACCGTATCGTTGTCATTTGCGTAGATTGAATGATCGAACTATAGCAATAGGTGCAGAATATAACAGTAAGGTTGATATTGAAAGTGACTGTACTGAGTGCCCAAGTGGATATAGAGAGACCAATAGATGGTTATATGAAAATTGTCAACTAGTTTACAATGGCAATAGCGAAACAGATCCGCATTTTTTGAGCCTCCATTATTTTGATCTTCCAGGCGTAGAAGGGAAGAATAAACACTCGGTTTACAAATTGATTAATCGATATCTTGAAGAGTCAGGAAAGTATATTTAAGACTTGGTATATAAAGAGCAGCGCTTAATTACAAGCGCTACTCTTTTATCAAATTCTAAAGCTTGAAGATTATAGATTAACTCTTAGCTTTAATGTTCCGGTATGTGATTGGAATTTTTTCGCTAGACCAAAATCATATCCTGCTGAGATTTCATACATATCTGATTGGATTCCTTTTACAGATCCGCCAAAAGTATAAAAACCTTTAGAAATCTTTTCTGACGGTGTAGCAATAGCATCAATACCATCAATAATGGTCACTGAAGTAGCTGAATTTTTAGTGTTGAAAGCATAATCCACGTTTGCATGAATTTCAGGAATCACTTTCATTGAATCCATATCAGCAACATATTTTGCCGTAATTCCAGCTAAACCAGAAGTTCTGTTGGTTGTTCTTTTTGCAACAGATCTATTTAAACCAAGACCAGTTTCTTTATAACCTTTAACTGCAACGTTCGCATAAGAAACACCGACAGTAGGTACTAAATGGGTTTGAGGAGCAACTTCGTAGCCATATCCAATTTCAAGTTTTGCTGCCATAGAAGTAGCATTAGTTTTTGCACTAGCTATGTTGTTTGCAAGATCACCAGTAGCTCTTTTTTTCTTGATATTAGACTTACCATATTGACCTTGTCCACTTACGAACACTTCATTAGTTACATCAAATTTACCATAAACAGTAACAATATGAGATTTAATATCTTCTTTATTAGAAGTGTTAGCTTTATTTTTTATATCATTCATAAAAAACGAGTATGCCAAACCGAGAAGAGTCTCATCTCCAGTGTCAGCACCTATTGTAATGCCTTTTTGGTCTAATTTGTACCCAGGTGCATTACCATAGGCTTTTTGGGTACCTCTTGACATGCTGCCTTGAGCCCAAACACCGTAAGCTTGCATTAAGTCACCAGCAGCAACCGCAGAAAAGCCACCAATTCTTGAGTCAACAACTCCTCTTGAGATTACGAGTGAATTCATTAAGCCTTCTGAAACTGCCGTGTCTGATTTTTGTACATTAGGTAGTGCAGTTGTATCTGTAATACTTCTAACTAAGTATTTATCAATATCTCTTTTTAACTGATTTAAGTCAGCTACCGCTTTTGCATTTAAAGCCTTATTTTCGTTTGAACTTACTGCTAGTTCAATTAAAGCAATACGTTGTTTTAGATTTTCCTGAGTCTCTTTAGCATTTCTTGTTTCAACAAACTCTTTTAGACTACCTATTTGCTTTGATATTGCATCCAACCTACTGGCTTGTTCTGTAGATAGAGTGGTTGCAGATTCAAGCAAATTATTTCTTTCCTCAAGAAGATTTTTTATAGAAGAGTTTTCAGCCAAGAGTTTACTCTCTATTGTAGAGAAGTTTGAGTCAGTCAGTTTAGTGCTCTCTTTCTGATTTACTGCCCTTTCCATGTACACAAGCTGATCTTGCAACTCTTCTTCATCAAATTCCCCGATGTCATCCAAGTCTATAGTATCAAATAATTCATTCTGCTCCTCTAGTGGTAGTAATGATACAACCCTAGCAAATTCATTTAAAAATTGACTTACTTCAGCTGGATTGTGGCCAGAAATGGCTGCTGCTAATGAAGAAAACTGATCTCTAGCATTGTTTTTATTAGAAATTAAATCAACAATAAAAGCTTTTTGAGTATCTTTTTTAATTTTAACATCATCATTTGCAATAACAACTCTACCATCTTGGATACGAGTCTGGAGTTCTTGGCCTAAAAGAGTAAGGCTAGCATAGTTTGCCCCATCAAAAATATAAGTATTATTTCCATTATATGCAATTTCAAAATCAGTAGCATAAGCTGTTGTTCCTGAAGAAAGTGTCGATACCAAAGCAGTTGTTAAAAGTAATTTTTTTGTCATGATTATTTCTATTAATTAAATGATTATATAAACTAGCAAATTTTGATGAACATTAATATGCTGAGTATTTGTTCATTGAGTAACATATAAAAATATTAACAAAAAGTAAAGTATATTTTTTGTTAACTATTCAGAAACTATACGTGCCACAAAGTATGTGTCTTTTTTTATCACATCTACCTGTTGTAGTTGTTTTTGATGAACTAGACAGGTATAAGCCGCTGCTAAAGCATCAGATTCATCAAGTGTAATATGTTCCATAGCTCCAGACATTATTATTTTTACCATATGCTTGACTTGTTCTTTCTCCGCGTGTCCAACGCCCACTATTGTTTTCTTAATTTTGTTAGGAAGGAATTCATAATAGGGTAATCCAGTTTTGCCGATTGCTGACATTAATGCGCCCCTAACGTAGCCAAGCTTTAAAGAAGATATTGCATTAACATTTACAAATGTTTCTTCCATCGCTATTGCTTCTGGTTTATAAAGTTCAATTATTTGTTCAATTGAGGTGACTATGTATGCAAGCCTGTTATGAATAGGCGTCTTAGCATCAGTCTTTACAATACCACTAGATATATAATGTATCTTAGGAGACTCAGAGAGAATAACTCCCCAGCCAAGGCAAGTTAGTGCAGGATCGATACCAAGAATTCTCACTGAATCAAGCCTCATTAAAATTTATTTGAGTAGTATCTTTCTTAAATGTCTGATACAAAACAGGAATTACAAAAATTGTAAATAAAGTTCCAAGCAGCATCCCGCCAATAATCACTAATCCTATAGAATTACGCGATGCAGCTCCCGCACCATTAGCTAAAACCAGAGGTATAGCCCCACATATAGTGGCAATACTTGTCATAAGAATTGGACGCAAGCGAAGTTTCGCGGATTCAATTACTGCCTGGGTAATTGTTCTGCCTTCATGGCGAAGTTGATTGGTGAATTCAACTAGCATAATAGAGTTTTTGGTAACTAGGCCAATTAGTGTGACTAAACCAATATTGCTATACATATTTATACTATCATTAAAAATAAGAAGTGCAAGCACTCCACCAGTAATGGAAAATGGGACTGCCATTAGAATTAATAGAGAGTCTCCAAAGCTTTCAAATTGAGCTGACAGTACCAGGAATATGAATAATAGTGCAAACAAGAAGGTGATGATCGTATCCCCGCTAGATTCTTCCATTTGTTTAATTTGTCCTAGATACTCTAGCTTTGATTTATTTGTATCAATAACGTCTTTTGCTATTTCTTCGATCACTTTGACAGCATCATTAAGATTCTTACCAGGGGCAAGATCAGCGCTGATTTTTATAGATCTTGAATTATTATAATGGCTATATTCTTTTACACTAATTGTCTCTTTAACATCAGCAACGGATTCAAGCGGTAATATATTATTTTCATTGTTTTTTACGAATATCTTTTTTATATCTGTTGGATCACTTTTATCCTTTATGTTATAGCTAATTAGAACATCGTAAATATCAGTCCCCATTCTGAAGTCACCGACTTGCCTGCCAGCTATCAAATATTGTATAGTCTTGCCTATTGTCTCAATATTAACTCCATATCTATAAGCTTTCTCCCTGTTAACTATAATATCTAAGGTAGGCGTTGAAGCTTTAAAATCTCGTTCTGACCCTACAAAAATTGGGTTCTTATTCATTCTATCCAGAAATAATTGTGAAATAATATCAAGGTCGGAGTATTCAAGAGATGATTGAATAGTAAATTCAATCACCTTATCGCCACCGCCTCCACCCATTGATGGGGGGCTAACAGCGAATATCGACATGCCTGGAATTTTTGAAAATTTTTGGTTCAATTCCTGTTGCACCTGACTTTGAGATTTAGATCGTTTTTTCCAGTCTTTTAAAGGAACAAAAGCCATAGCACTATCACCTCCGCCCCATCCAATAACATCAAAATACCCAAGAATTTCTGGAGTACTGCCCAGTATTTCTTCAGCTGCTAAAACTGTTTTAAGTGAAGATGATACGCTAGATCCTTCAGGTCCGGTGAAAAAGACTTGTAAAAATCCTTGATCTTCATCAGGTACGAAAGTTTTATTGACGTTGATAAAGCTAAAGACCAAGGCTCCTACCGAAGCTAGACAAATAGAATAGAATTTCTTTTTGTTATTAAGAGCTAATTCAAGGTAATGGATGTATTTTAGTTGTACTTTTGACAAATAATAGTCAAATTTTTGTAAAAATTGAGGCTTATTACTATTAGTTTTAATCATACGACTCGACATCATGGGGGTGAGGGTTAAGGCCACGAATCCTGAAAACAGCACACAAAAAGCAAGCGTCCATGCAAATTCGATGAATAATTTCCCTAAAAATCCATCGATGAAACCAATTGGTAAAAATACAGATGCCAAAGTGATTGTCATAGCAACTACCGCAAAGCCAATTTCTTTTGAAGCATCAAATGCAGCTTGTATGGGTTTTTTCCCTAGTTCATGATTATGTCTGAATATGTTTTCAAGCATAACGATTGCATCATCAACTACCAAGCCAATTGCAAGTATCATTGCAAGGAGGGTAAACGTGTTTATTGTAAAACCAAGCATATACATTGCTGAAAATGTACCAATTAATGAAATTGGTATAGTAACCAATGGAATTAGTGTTATTCTTAGCGATCCTAAGAATAAATATATAACAGCAGCAACAAGAGCTATTGCTTCAAAAATTGTATGATAAACCGAGCTGATTGAAGCTTTAACAGGTAGTGCTGCGTCGTATGCGACTTCAATTTTTATACCAGCAGGAAGATTTTTCCGGATTTTTGGTAATTCAGCTCTTACTGAATCAGAGAGTTCGATAATGTTAGCTGTTGATTGTTTTATTAACCCAACAGCTAGGGATTGTTTGCCGTTGTAGCGCAATATTACATCATTTTCAAGCGGCTCAAGGCTAACATTTGCGATGTCCTTGAGCTTTATTATGGTTCCATCAGGGTATTTTTTAACAATAATATTCTTAAACTCTTCTGTAGAATTGAGTGTTGCATTAAGTTTTAAAGAAAAATTGCGTGCATCATTTTTAATTGATCCAGCTGAATAATCTTTGTTCTGCTCACGGATAGCTATTTCCAAGTCTAAAGGTGATAATTTATGCTGAAACATCTTGGTATTAAGCGGTTCAATGCGCATACTGTAGTATTTGGCGCCGAAGATTCTTGAATTACCAACTGTTGGAAGTTTTTCTAGAACAGATTTTATTTCATTATCAGAAATTCTTGTTAATTCTAACTCGTCATGTCGTGAACTGTTTATGCTGATCCAGAGGCTAGGCCAAGCGTCCGAGTCCATCTTGGCAACTGAAGGCATCTTCATATCATCAGGAAAAATTTGGCTAAGGTCGGAAATCATCGACCGAACATCGTTGAGTGCTATTTCAATATCGGCTTCAAGACTGAATGCAAGCATAATATTGCTCTCCCCAACAGCACTTGTAGAGGAAATTGATTCAAGGTTTTTTACAGTTTTAAGCGTCTTTTCTATACGTTGCGTAATTTGTCTTTCCATGTACAAAGCATCAGCACCAGGATATTCAGATTTAACAGTGATAAGAGGAGGGTTGATGTTAGGAGTTCCTCTTACCTGTAATTTAGTAAAAAAGATTGCCCCTAATGACAAAATTATCAAGCTCAGGACTGTAGTAAAAACTGGCCTTCTGATACAAATTTCAGGTAACTGCATGGATTAATTACCTTGTTTTTTAGTTTCTTCTTCAATTACACGTACCAAAGCATCGTCATATATTTTAGTTAACCCTTCAAGAACAATAGGATCAGCAACTTGAAGTTCCTCAGAGGATATTTCAATCAAATCATCCGATCTAGTTTTTGTTGTTACATAAATTTGCTTAGCTTTGTTATCTTGTGCTACTTTATAGACAAAATTACCTTTATTATTTTTAAGTACAACTTTTTCAGGAAGTGCAAGGCCTTTATGACGGTCAAAAATTATCTCAGTTTCGACGTAACTGCCGTGTAATATTTTAGTATCAAGAGGAAAAGATAATTTTGCTGTAATGGTTCCATTGTCATTCAAATAATTTGATATAGCAGAAATTTTGCCAAGTACTTTATTACCTGCAATGTCTTGCACGGAAACCTCCGAGTTATTATCGATCTTTCCATTAAGCGACTCTGGAAGTTCAACAAATATAATTTTTTTACCTGAGGCAATTATAGTAAAAAGATAGTCTCCGATTTTTGTATCATTACCTACTTGTGTAGGGACTACTCCAATAGAACCATCAAACGGAGCTTTGATTATCATATTCTGATATTTATCGTTTTGGGTAGCCAAATCGAATTTGGCTGTTTCCAAAGCGATTTTTGATTTATCCAAACCTTCTTTGCTTATAATTTTCTTTTTCCATAAAGAAAAATCTCGATCATATGTACTTTGCGCAGATGCAAAAGATGCTTCAGCTTTAGTTTTGATGGCGTAGGCAATTTCTGAATCGATAGTAAGTAATACGTCACCTTGCTTTACTTCTTGGCCTTGAGTGATAGCTATTGAGTCAATAGTCCCAGCGATTTTAGCATAATAGGTTTTACTATTTTCTGCTCTGGATTGACCAATAGCCGTAAATTTTTCGTAAAAATCGTGGGACTCAATTTTTGTTGTTTCAATATCTATAACATCTTGAACAGAGGCATAAACCATCTTGGGCAAGCCTACTAATGCTAGTACTGTTATAAAAACCTGGTAAGAGTTATTCCTACCTAGATTTGTGGAGAGTAGATTTTTAACTAAAATTTTTAACATAGCTGGTTAGGTGTTGAGAAACTGAAAATAGTATTAATTGTACAGTGAATGGTTGCCAAAAACTAGTAAAAAGGAATTAATAAGTAAAAATTAAAACAGGCAGCTTTAGTTAAAAGCCACCTGTTTTGCTATATAGTTTAATTTTAGAGCCCTGTACTTACACAAGCTCTTAAATATTAGTTATGATGCTCCTGTATCACAGGTTGCATTAGCAGAATCACCGCTTAAGAAAGCAACTAATTTAGGCGCAGCAAATATGATACCAACACCAGC
>CAMCMD010000033.1 GCA_945875975.1 Rickettsia typhi | reverse complement strand
TAAGAATCCATTACCTAAAGTTAAAATATGGCACTCTCTAATCAATTAGAGGCTATGTGAAGATTTTATCTTGAGCCCATTGCCTTAATAGGGCACGATGTGGTTCTAAATGGGGGGCGATTGCAGGTGACTGGTCGCTCTACCAGCTATTATCCCTGTAGCCTCCATCAACATATTCAACCCCATTAATCTTTACGGGCTCAAATACTAATGGAATTGATGCTGAGGCTCGACAGGCGAGAGCGATCTCAACATCAGGTGTTTTTCTAGCATCGAAAATTGTAAGTTCACCAGTTTCTCGATTTGTAGCTGTAACAACTAAATCCTTGAATTTAATTGGGTCAATCAAATGAAGTAAATCTAGATCTTTGAAATATATAGTACCAGTCTCTTGTGCACGCTTATTCAGCTCGGCAAATTGTACTCCATCAGTATCTATTACTGTTTGTAGCTTAAGTTTCTGTTCTCTTAAGACCTTAAGTTGTTCAAGAGCTGATGGACTTTTATCCTTTTGCAATTTCTCTATTTCTTGTGTAATAGATTCCATTCGTATATTACAAACTTCCATCATATCTTTATCTTTTAGATACTTAGTAACATTGCTACTAATTGTGTCATGCATTAGTTGATATAGAGGTTTACCATCTTTATTGACGATAAAGCCCTCACCTAGGAGCTTCTCAAAATTTGTTTCACTAGACATTTTTTTAAAATCTTCAGTACTTATACCGGTGGCAATAAATGCTGCTGTAATTGCTCCAGCCGAGCTACCTGCTACCGCCTCAATTCCTCCTAACACACCGGATCTATCAAGCTCTTCATGAACCCCAGAATAAATTGCACCTTTAGCTCCTCCCCCACTAAATGCAGCGTATTTAAATGGTTCATTTTGGGCGGCTATCAGCTTTTTTACCCTAGATTCTAGCTCTTTCTGGTAAGAATTTTTTGTCATGATAACTCTGTATATTAATTATGGTGTATATATTTAACTATATTTTACTATTCTATACACAAAGCCGCCCATCCAACAAACTATTTCTTTACATGACATATAATGCTTTTGCTGATATAGTGTAATTTTCCGACGAAAAATTCATTTAAACAACAGTTCAATAGTCAATGCAATTCATAGACGAAGCAAAAATTTATATAAAAGCTGGGGATGGCGGTAATGGCGCAGTTAGTTTCCGTCGTGAAAAATTCATTGATCGTGGTGGACCCGATGGTGGAGATGGAGGCGATGGTGGTAGTATTATTTTTCGCAGCAATTCCCATTTAAATACTTTGCTTCAATTTCGTTTTAAACGTCATTTTATGGCAGATAGTGGGCAGAACGGGAAGGGACGGAATAAATCTGGTAAAACTATGGAGGATTCAATTCTCCAAGTGCCGGTAGGAACTCAGATTTTTTCTGAAGATGGTCATTTGTTAATTTATGATTTTACTACCGACAATCAAGATTTTGAGATCCTTAAAGGTGGTTTAGGAGGGCTTGGTAACGCTCATTTTAAATCCTCCACCAATAAATCTCCTCGCAAGCGCACGGAAGGAGAAATTGGTGAAGAAATGAACGTAGCTTTAAAACTAAAGTTACTTTCTGACGCTGGTTTAATCGGATTACCAAATGTTGGTAAATCGACTTTTCTTTCAATGACCTCAGCAGCAAAACCTAAAATAGCTGACTATCCTTTTACCACTCTTAAACCAGGTCTTGGTGTTGTTTATATTAGCGATGAAGAATTTGTTCTTGCAGATATTCCGGGGCTTATAGCTGGTGCTCACGCTGGAAGTGGGCTTGGCGATAGGTTCCTAAAACATATAGAACGTTGCGGAGTTCTCTTGCATATTATTGATGCAACTCATGAAGATATTAGGCAAGATTATTTGACTATTCGAGAGGAATTAGAATCCTATTCACCATTATTAAAAGAAAAAACGGAAATTATCTGCTTGAATAAAATCGATAGCGTATCGGAAGAAGAACTTTCAGAAAAAACAGAGATTTTAACTAATCTTACGGGGCAAAAAATCTATCCAATTTCGGGGTATACTGGTAATGGAATTGAGATCGTTCTGAAGAAAACTCTTGAATCTATTAAAGCATGGCAAAATCCTGAGGAGTAAGAATAGTTATTTAAGTTGGCTTATACAATTGCTTAGCTGCTTTGATACTATTTTTATGTCATATTTTGAACATAATTTTGTATAAGCCGCTTTGGCACAATTTTTAGCTTTTTCTGGATTATCGACAAAATAAGTTAGCTTTTCAGCTAAATCTTCTGCTGAATTTACTGCAGCTAATAAAGCATCAACATCATGATGCAATATTTCGCTTGGCCCTTCGCAATTAGTCGACACTATAGGCTTGGAATATTCCATTGCCTCAAGCAGAACTATGCCAAAAGGTTCATGAATAGATGATAGACAAAAAATATCTATCTCTGCAAAAAACCTCTTTTTATCCTTAATCCAACCAGCAAAAACAGTGATGTCTTTTATACCTAGTTTTTTGGCTTTATTCATTAACTGAGTTTCCTCTTCGCCTTCACCCCCAAGCATCAGCTTAATATCATATCCTCGGTTTTTCAGCATTGCTATAGCATCTAAAAGATATTCATAGCCTTTCTGTTTGACAAAGCGGCCATAACTACCAATTACTATAGGCTTATGAAATTCTGACTCTTCATACTTTAGGTTGATTCGAAGCATGTTTGAGATTTGAAATATTCTATTACTATCGTAGCCATTATTAATCATATATTCTTTCAAATGACCAGTAATTACAATTACATAATCACATTTCCTCAGACGCTTATAGCTATAGTTATGCGCAACGCCAACTAGTATTACTGACCTTGGTTTTAGTGCGGCTGCAAAATTTATTGCTCTCCCACCATGTCCTATAATCACATCTGGCCTATATATGGCAATCAAAATTCTTAAGTATATTTTTGATATAATACACCAAGAAGTCAACGTGGGGAGTTTAATAGAGTCGGTAAGCTGATCATTTATTTGGGCGTAAGCACTGGAAATATTGATAACAGTGTGCCCAGCATCCTCGAGAGCCGTGCTATAATCTAAATATGCTTGCTGAATCCCGCCTAGATCTCTACTAACCATGATATTAAATATTAGCATAAAGATGAGCCTGTTGGTAGTGCATCTGGTGGCCTGATGTATAATGGTTCAATAGGAGCTTTACGCCCTTTATTTATCATATCATCTGCTAATCTTGCAATATGAAGGGCTTTTATAGTATGAAATCTTGGAAGTATGATAAGTCTCTCCATATCTTGGATTTCCCTATATACTGATGCTAAGCCACTTCCTGTACAAACATTAACTCCAGAACAAGAGTGTAAGTGTATAAGCTGCCTTATATCCTTATTATCAACTAATATTGGATTTGACAGATGTTTGCTTCGATCAAATATTTGTACATATTGCTGATTTCTGTAGGCATTTAATATAATTATAGCATTTTCAAAATCTAGTACTTGCTGGGTCAGTCTATAATAGGCTGCCTCAAAATTAGTTATACCAATAGCTTTGATATTAGTAGCATGAATAATCCCTTTGGCGGCAGCTAGACCAATTCGGACTCCGGTAAAACTTCCCGGCCCTACCGTCACAGCTAGATAGTCAAGATCTTGATATTTTAAATGCGCGTTTATAAGAACGCTTTGAACCATTACCATCAACCGTTCCGCTTGCATTGATGGGCGCAATTCCTGTTCAAACGAGATTATCTCTTGCCCAAATGAAACTGCAACAGAGCAACTATTATTTGAGGCATCAAAACAAAGAATTTTATTCATAATCAATTGAATTATAAGGATTTCTGCAGTATACAATACTATACCAATAGATGAAAAACAATAGATCTAATATGAAAATAATCGCTGGATCAAGTAACCCACAGTTAGCATTGAAACTAGGAGCAGCACTGAGGCTCGAGTTGCTTGATACAAACCTCAGTAAATTTAATGATGGTGAGCTTAAAATTCAGGTGCATGGTTTGATCGGTAAAGAAGTGCTATTGGTGCAATCTACTAGCGCACCAGTTAATGACCACCTTATTGAATTGTTGCTACTAGCTGATACCGCTAAGCGAGCAGGTGCAGAGAGGATTATCGCTGTCATTCCCTATTTTGGTTATAGTAGACAAGATCGATCTGATTATAAAAATGGTCCGATTTCTGCAAGTGTTGTGATAAAGATGATTGAAGCTGCCGGAATTACTGAGGTTATAACTCTTGACCTACACTCAAGTCAGCTTGAAGGTCTTTTTAATATTCCTATTAAGAACCTAAGCACCTCTAGTATATTTTTTCCAATAATTCAAGACCAAGCAAATAATATCGTTGTTTCCCCAGATATTGGAGGAATATCAAGAGCAAGAAACTATAGCTCACTACTTGGAACAGATCTTGCGATTATAAATAAAAGTAGAGATTTGAATAGTGTATGTTCAATGAGCGAGATTATAGGCGATGTTAAAGACAAGCGATGTATTATTGTTGACGATATAATTGATGGGGCGGATACAGTCTGCCTTGCCACCGAGCTTTTGCTTGCAAATGGGGCAAACAGTGTTACAGCAATTATAACGCATGGTGTTTTATCAGGGGATGCATTAGCAAAGATACAAAAATCAGTGCTGAAACACCTATACATGTCAGATTCAATTAACAATTTTACTCTCCCGGATAAAATTTCTGTGTTACCTGCTCATGAGCTATTAGCAGCTGCTATTAAGCGGGTTTAAGAAAAAACATCTTTTAAATCACCTATTTACCTGGTTGGTTTGGCATATGCTCTCGACCTATGATTCCAGATAACGACGCACCTTCTTTTGCAGTTAGGTCAACCTGAGTCATAGATAAATGATGACTTACTTTATATTTTTATAAAAACAATATAATTTAATTTTCATGGATTGTTTAATGCCTATAATGGATGGTTTTGAAGCAACCAGACAGATTACTTTAATGAAATTAGAAAAAAAGATTCCGTTTATACCAATATATAGAGCTTACTGCTAGCGTTACTAGGGCAGATAGAGATAAATGTATTGAAGCTGGTATAAATGATTTTTTAAGCAAACCAATTCATCAAAGTGAGTTAAAGGATATGGTTGAAAAATGGATTACATGATTTTATAGGCATCTAAGGATAGAAGAATCTAATAACTGTGGAAGGCAACTGATAATTTAAAATACCTATTGCAAAGGTAAAAAATAATTTTTAGTTATTTAAATTGCCTTAGCTATTCTTATATAATCTTGTGGCGATAAATTTTCTGCCCTAAGTGATTGATCTAGAGCCAATTTTTGAAGAATTTCTGTAATATTTGGTATTGTTTTTCCCAAAGATGATTTTATCATTTTTCTTCTGCCAGAAAAAGCGGCTTGAGTAATTTTCTCAAGTCTATCCCGAACTATTGGCTCAGGGACATCGTGTTTTGGTACTAATCTTACAATACTCGACCATATTTTAGGCTCAGGGTAGAAAGCTTTAGGACTAACATCAAAACATTTTTCTACTTCACAAAAAATCTGACAAAAGATTGAAAGGCGACCATAGGCTTTGCTGTTATGGGAAGATACTATGCGATCAACTACTTCTTTTTGCAGCATTAGAGTCATACTGTTTACATGCTCAATTTGATATAGCCAATTGGTTAATAATTGACTACCGATATTATAAGGAAGGTTTGCAACTATATCTATTTTATTATTATTGACCTCCGATAGAGACACCTTCAATGCATCAGCATGCTTAATCTGGAGAATTGGATATGAGAGTTTGATTTCTTCAAGTAGCGGCAAGCATCTGGTGTCGGTTTCTATAACGCATAAGCTTTTAGGGGTTGATTTTAGTATGGACCTCGTCAATCCAGCTGGTCCTGGACCTATTTCCAGTACGTTCGAAGATTTGTCAATTTGAGAGAATTTAACAATCTTATCGCATAAAGATTCATCAAATATAAAATTTTGTCCATACTTTTTGAGTGGGGCAATACCGTGTTTACTTGCTAGTTTAGCGATGGACAGAAGCATCTATAGTTTCTTAATTTGAAAGCATCATTTTAATGTAAGCTTTAGATTTTAAATCCTTAAAGAACTTTGCTGCCTTTTGAGACATTTTCTTATTCGACAAGAATGTTTCTATCTTACTTAAATCTCCAGAAGAAACAGTCGATGCTTTCTTACACACGAATACTAGTTTATATTTGTTATCCTCTTTATATACGCTACTAGAAGTTCCAACTCTGGTATCCTGAATAATAGATTTGGTGCTAGGTGGCATATCACCTAATTTTCTATCAAATTTTTCAGCATCAGCAAAACTATCATAAAGCTTTTGATCAACTTTATTGCAATCATAAAGCCTTTTCTTCAAATCTTGCATTTGTTTATGATCATTAGATTGGTTGCTCTTAGACGTAAAGATCCATGCTTCGATCTGGAATTTCGGAGTGGCAGTATTTATAACCGCTACATCTAGCTCGGAAGGAGAAACAGAAACAGAGTTTGATAATGATGAAATAATATTGTGCTTAATAAGCTCACCAGCCATTTGTTTTCTAAAGCTCTCTATTTCCAGACCACGCTCTTTCAGAAATGCTTTCATACCGCCTTTGGGCATATTATTTCTTTGCTCTATTGTGCTAATCGCATTATCAATTTGCGTTTCTGTTATTTTCCCCCCAACGCTAGCAGCGTGTTGATTCAGCAGTTCCTCTTCGATCAGAACATTGATAAGACCATTGTTTAATTGTGCATCAACTGATGGATTTGAATTATCGATGTTGTTAAGTACTAAGACCATTTTTTTTCTTGATTCAAAATCATATTTTGTAATTGGTTGATCATTGACCAACGCAATTATATCGGGTAAAGATGCAAAAACTCCATTAGAGAAGATAATAACAATAATACTGATTAGTTTTTTCATACTTAATATTCCTACATATTTATAGCTTTTAGACCAATCATAAAGGTCTTAGTTCTTGTTTTTTTGACGCCTCTTACACTATCCTGCAAGAAATTATCCGTAACCGTGCCACTGATACTAACACAATCAAATAAATATGTCACCTTGATACTTCTTACTAAAATCTTGGTACGATTTGTTGAAACATCCAGCCTTGCTCCAGTCCCCACCCATAGATCTTTTTTAAGCTGATAATTCACATCAAAATTTAGTTGAGACATTTTGTCTTGCTCAGGTTTAAACTCATCTTTAGCAAAATATTTTGATATGTTGTGAAGCTCAGTAAATGTTGTTGTAGCATTAAACTTCTCTGCCGAAGCCATTATTCCAATTTCATTTCTAATAGGTTTTAGTTCCTTATCTCGGCGAAATCTGTAAAATATCTCAAAATTATCTTTCAAATCAATGGTTGCGTTACCTACATAGTCTGAATTTCCGCTTTCAGAAACGTTATTCTTATGAAACAATTGACCAAGAAAGGCATCAACATAAATATGATTAGACATTAATGACGAATTAATACCATAACTAAGTCTTGTGCCATAATCATGGTGGTCAATACCACTAAATCTATTAGGGAGGAAAATGTTATTTTCTGAAAGTTCATTCCTATTTGAATCCACTAATGCAACTTTATTAAACCTATTTTCGAATTTCCTACCTAATACTAACATGGCGGTAGGTTCAAGTTTTAAGCTAGATTCACTAAATGATTTAACTAAAGGATACCGCCAGCGACTCCTGAATTCTGGTATATTTCTGTATAAAACACGTTGGTGCTCTAGTAAGGTGTTTTTATCTATAGATTCTACCCAATACAGATCTCCTCGGTTTGCAACGGAATATGTCATCATGTGCCCATTATTTGTAATGACATTATTCATTAACTCTAAATCTAGGGAAGTTCTTGCTAATGCTAGGTTTTTTGGCTCTTGGTAAGCAATAGTATTACTTTTAATGTTGAGCAATATAGTTTCATCGTCATTAAAACTGTAGACTTTCTTAGTCTGAACACTAGGGAAAACAAATGGAATTTGTATTTTTTTCTCACTTGCCCTCAAATCCT
>CAMCMD010000032.1 GCA_945875975.1 Rickettsia typhi | reverse complement strand
AATAGTTTTAATTTGATTATCTTTTCGCAATTGTACTGAAGGAGTAAGAATTTTTGTTCCTTCCAAAAAACCTAGTTCTTTACCAATACTCTGACAAAGAGTAAGAATATTATTTGTAATAGTAAACGGTGGCTTATACTTCATGTAGTAATACTATCATATGATAGTATTACTTGTCCAATAAATATTGTGCAAACTATTGAGTTAGTACCAAGATATTATCTTTAAATCGCTAATTATGGTTTTACAATGCTATTTCTCAAGATCAAGCCCCTTGATTTGCTGAGTCTACACCACTTACTTTTGTTTTTCTATTGCCAGTTAATGCAAGAATATATTAAAGAAAAAACACGTCTTCATAGGGCTCATGCTCAAGTGATAGGATCTATCAAAAAACATATAAAATTTCTAGAGCAAGAGCTAAAAACAATAGAAGAAGCTCTGAAAGAGCAAATATTATCTGATACTAATTTATTCCGCAAACTTGAAATTTTAAAGGGTGTTCCTGGAGTTGGGGATGTTCTAGCTCAAACAATTATAACTTATTTACCTGAAATTGGGATATTATCAAGAGAAGCTGTATCTAGTCTAGCAGGCATTGCTCCTATGGAGGCTGGAAAACCAGCTAAAGTTGCTTTAACTGCTTGTATGAGGAAGTTACTCTGCATATTAAATAGTATGGTGAGAGAAAATAGAACTTGGAGATTTGAGTAATGATAAAATAAAAATACTTTTTGCTATTGATTTTTACCATGAAAGCACCGGAGGCCACTTTGCATGCTTGTGATACACTGCCTAACTCTTGATTTTATGATTTTTTTTTGATATGATAACAATAGTAGTAAATAAAAATTAGAAGGATTTTAATATGGCGAAGGAAAGATCAGCAATAGAAAGAATTAGTGCTATGGGATATCAAAGATGATGAACCTTTTGCAAGAGAAGTACTTGAAGAGGAGCTATACTACTTCTATGCGGCGGTATATAAAGGAGATGTGCCTACGGCTAGAGATAGAATTTGTTTGTTCATAGATCCAATAGAGCTTAACGAATTTATTCAAAGTAAATTATTTCTTGCTGGAACTACTATGTTAGAAAATGTATGTGGTAGAGGAGATTTAGAGATGTTAGAATTTTTGGTTGAGGCAAAAGCTGACATTAACGTTAGAAGTAAGCATGGATTTTCGCCTCTAGGGGAAGCTATTGGTAATAGAGACTACAATAATAATTTTTATAAACTGATGATAAGCTCCTTTGGAGCAGATCCAAATTTATTAGGTTCTATTGAGGAACAAGATGACGGCAATTTCTAAACGCGAATTAAGGATAAGGAATAACTGGGTTAATCGTTGCAAAGGTACGAAATGCGACATAGTATTAGGAGTTAAGCAATTTCTGTCCGTGCGGTCTGATTTTACCTTCTGGGCATATGTAACGATATAGAATTGAGCGTGTAACACCGATTTCTCTACAAAGCTCTGAAACCTTAGTATCACGTGCGGACATTGCGGCTTGTGCTAGACGGACTTGAGATTTGGTGAGAGCGAATTTTCTGCCGCCATTACGGCCTCTTGCTCGTGCTGCTGCTAAACCTGCCATTGTACGTTCACGGATCAGCTCTGCTTCGAACTCTGCTAATGCAGCAAAAATTCCAAATATTAACCGCCCATTGGCAGTTGTAGTATCAATGTTAGCGCCTTGTCCAGTGAGAACCTTGCAACGATTAACCCATAATTGGAAGTATTAACGGAAATTAGAAGAAACGCCTCGTAGGTAGTCAGTTGCTAACATTTTTGGCTTTCCTTCTGGTTTTAGATATTTGATTATCAATGTTCCACTGCCACAAGCTACTTCAAAATCACTATTCAAGATTTCTCCTGGATTAGATTTATGTTCATTGTTAGTCCAAATTGCCTCTAATATTTTAATAGTTTTAGAATCATGAATAAAATAAGCCCCAGGCCATGGGTTCATTCCTCTGATCTTACAATCAATATTAAATGCTGAGTCATGCCAATCAACTTTTGCCTCTTCTTTTGTCAATTTATCAGCATAAGATACTCCGCTCGCTGATTGTTTAACTCTGGGCAAGTTCTCAATATTTTCTAGCACCTCTAAAAGTAACGTTCCCCCAATCTGGGCACATTGATCGTGCAGTTCTGGGAAAGTAATTTTTGAATTCAGAATCAAATCTTTTTGTAAAATAATATCACCAGTATCAATTCCTTCATCCATCTGCATTATGCAGACAGAAGTCTCTGTTTCGCCATTTATAATGGTTCTTTGTAATGGTGCTGCTCCACGGTATTTAGGAAGTTTTGATGGATGAATATTTAAACACCCATATTTTTTAGCTGTTAGTATATTTTTGGGAATAATAAACCCATATGCAACAACAATAATTATGTCAGCTCTGATTGAATCGATCAACTTAAATGCTTCTTCATTTCTTAGTGTTTTTAGTGTGTAAACATCTATATTATGCGAAAGAGCTAAATCCTGAATAGGCGAATTAGTAAGCTTCATTCCACGCCCCTGTGCCTTTGGAGCTCTCGTAAAAACCGCCTTTATCTTATGATCACTTGATGAAATTAAATGTCGCAGAGCTGGAACAGCAAACTCTGGCGTTCCCATGAAAATTATATCCACAATTTATCTATATTTTGCTATTTAATCCTAAAGGATTTAATTAAACTCTTTCTTTAATTTTGTAAGCCTACGAAGAACCACATTTTTCTTTAATACAGATAAATAGTCAATAAGTATTTTTCCATTTAAGTGATCCATTTCATGCTGAATTGCTCTTGCAAGCCACCCCTTAGACGAAAGGTCTTTAACTTTATTGTTATAATCAAGATATTTTATTTTAATTGAAGCATGCCTTAAAACTGGAACTCCTTGATCTGGAACTGACAAACAATATTCTTCAGCCTCAATCATCTCATCGGATGCTTCTGTTACCTCGGGATTAGCAATATATAGTGGGTAAAATCCTTTTGGCCTTTCTTCTTCATCATCATTTTGCAAATCTAGCACTAAAACTCTCTTTAATACACCAACTTGATTTGCAGCTAAACCTACCCCTCTATCTTCATACATCGTCTCAAGCATATCATCCATAAGTTTTCTGACTGAATCGTCAACTGATTCGACAGGGTTTGCTTTCTTTTTTAGAATTGTATTGGGTGCTGTTAGCACTTCAAGCTTTGCCATAAAAGGATGTTTGTTTTTAAGTTAGCTAGTGGGGACAAATTGTAACACAAATACTCTAATTTGTAAACAAGCGACTTGATTCATTCAGGCTAAGGCAATTTAATTTCTATTCCTAGAATACTGATTTTAATATTAGAGTTCTTTCCAAACTTGCTAATGAAGAGCAAGTGCTAGGAGTCTACGGAGCGCAGACCGCCGTGTACACAAGGTACGTGAGGATCTGAGCATCGATGACAACGCAATTGCCTTCAGTAGTAGAGTTTCGAAAGAACTCTATTGGCTAAAATTTTGGATATGGGATCAATGTCGCTTTAATTTTTTTGACGATTAGATTCTTCCAAAAAGAGTAACATATTACTCAAATGGTTTAACAATAACCATAATGACTGCAATAATCATTAGTATTGGTGGTACTTCGTTCATAAGTCGATAAAATTTTTCAGAATGATTGTTGTTGCCATTTATAAAATCTTTTCTCCACTTAGCAAGCAACCCATGAAAAATAGTCAAACCAAGAACAGCTGTCATTTTTATGTGAAACCAAACCCCCAATGCAACAAAACCATATATATAAGCTATTAATATCCCAAAAAAATAAGTTAAAATCATAGATGGAGTCATAATTATTTTTAGTAATTTATGTTCCATTTGCTGAAATGTTTTATCCATTTTTGAACCAATTTTTGCTCTAGTGTGATAAACGAAAAGTCTTGGCATATAAAACATTGCTGCCATCCATGATATTACTGATATCACATGAATAGCCTTGTACCACATAAAATAATCTTCCATAAAATCTTTCTTAATTTACTTTTTTACATGGACATTTTGTAAAGTCACTTGGACAAATTCTTGAAAGCGAAGAAGAAGTTAAAAACTCTCCCTCTTTCTCTTTTGCTTTCAGTATAATCTCACTCAATGATTTAATAAACAGATTATTGATACTTAGTGTTGGAACTCTGATGTAATTAAAATCTTGTTTATTAGTAATATTTTTATATTCTATATCAAGTTCTACTAGAGTTTCGGAGTGCTCACTAACAAAAGCAATAGGAACAATTACCAATTCTTTTCTTTCTTTCACTGCAATTTTAATTTCATCCTCCGTGTTTGGACCAATCCACTCAAGTGGTCCAACTCTGCTTTGATAAGTAATTTTATAATCCAATCCATCAAATGGTAGCTGATCAAGGACGGCATTTACAGAAGATTCAACTTGCCACTGATATGGATCACCCGACTCAATTATTTTTTTTGGTAGCCCATGAGCAGAAAATAATATTCTATAATTATTTTTATCTTTTACCTGCTCTATTGCTTTTGTAATAAGGCTAGCGTGAGCTTTAGCAAAATTATCATCTTGTGGATAGCAACATATTACCTTAGAAGGAATGTCTTTAATTGACGATTTATTTTTTATTTTAGTAAATTCTTCTATTGATGATGCCGTAGTTGTAGTTGAAAATTGTGGATAGAGCGGCACTAGGATAATTTCAGCTGGCCTATAAGTTTCTAACCTAGATATAATTTCTTCAGTCATTGGATGCCAATGTCTCATGCATATAAAAACTTCAAATTCAGTTTTAATTTTGTCACTTAACTCTAGTTTTAAAGCATTTGCTTGACCAAGTGTTTCTTCTAAAATAGTAGATTTACCTCCCATTTGCGAATATATTTCTATTGCTGTTTTTTCTCTTCTTGATGAAATAAACCATGCAATAAAATATCGAAAAAAAGATGGTAATGTAATTATATTCTTATCATTAAAAAGGTTAAATAAAAATGGTTTAACAGATTTTAAACTATCTGGACCGCCTAGGTTAAACAACACTATTGCAGTTTTTGTATTACCTGAAGCTTTTGACATAGTTGACAAGATATTCGACGTTATTTACTGGAGTTGTCGGCAATATACCATGACCAAGATTGAATATGAAATTTTTATGATCTAATGATTCCATAATTTGATCAACCGCAACTTTTATGTTTTCCTTATTTCCAAGCAAAATTACTGGGTCTAAATTTCCCTGTACTACTAAATTTTTTTGCCATAATTTCATCTGTTTTATTGGCGTAAATTGATCTACCCCAACTCCATTTATGCCAGTTTGCTTTATATATTCATCATAATGATAACCAGAACCTCTTGGAAAACCAATAATTGGAACTAACGGGAATTTTTCTTTTAATGTATCTATTATTTTTTTTGTTGGTTTAATGACAAAATCATCGTACAATTTTCCATTCAATATTCCAGACCATGAGTCAAATAGCTGAATAACATCTGCACCAGCTACGATTTGATTAGATAAATATTCTATTGTCTTTTCTGTTATAATTTCTATTAATTTTTGTGCTTCTTTATTTTTTGTATAAAGAAAATTTTTACTAATAGAAAAATCTTGTTTTCCCCTTCCTTCAAGCATATAGCTAACAACCGTCCATGGACTTCCTGCAAATCCTATAAGGCTAACATCTTTTGAAAGTTTAGCTTTTATTTTCTCTACCGTTTCATATATTTGATTTATTCTATTTAAAAACTTATCACTCAGTATGTGAAAATCATTTTCTGATTCAAACTTCTTAAGTATGGGTCCTTCTCCTTTTTCAAAAGTTACATCCCATCCAAGAGAATGAGGAATAACTAGTATGTCAGAAAATAATATTGCAGCATCTAAACCAAACCTTTCAATTGGTTGCAAAGTTACTTTAGTAGCCTTTTCTGAATCATAGCATAAATCAAGAAAATTACTTACATTGGATCTTACTTCCATATATTCAGGCATATATCTCCCAGCTTGTCTCATAAGCCAAATAGGAACACTGGTATTTTTTCCTTGAAAAGTATGTATCAATGCACTCATTAGCTTTTCCTACTAAATAATATATTATATATATAAGAATATTATAGTTGTTGTTGGTAGTGTGGATAAGGGAGATTATAACTTACCCACATTTTTATCAACAATTTTATTAACTCTGTTTTCTATATACATAAAAGTGTTTTAAAATTTATTCATTTTATCCACAGCTAATTTTATACAGTGCATATGTATGTGTGCAATACCTTGGAAATTGAGGATAACTGAGGTATACCTGAAAACTACCTATGTTCTACACATAATTGTCAACATAGTATATAGTTGGTTGTAAAATCTGTATTTATAAGAAAAAAACAGTTGAAAAATGAGAAATATTAAATATTTATCCACAACAACGATGTTCATAAAATGAAAAAACTAATAGTTCACTTAGTTTCAGAGTCTTCTGGTCAAACAGTGAAGCATGCAGCAAACACAGCTCTTGCTAAATTTAGTGATATAGAAGTTAAAAAATATCACTGGCCAATGACAAGAAACCTAAATGTTCTTCAAGAAGTTTTTGAAAAAGTAAGGACAAAACCTGGAATTATACTATACACTATTTCTGATGAAAATTTAAGAAATGAATTAAAAAAATTTTGCTACGAAATGAAAATACCGTGTGTATCGGTTGTTAGTAAAATTGTTAAAGAAATAGCGGAATATATAGGAACTACTGCAGATAGTGGGGTTGGGTATACGAATAAATTTGATGATACTTATTTTGATAAAGTTGAAGCAATAGAATATTCATTAAGACACGACGATGGACAAGCGATAGATGATCTAGAAGAAGCAGATATTATCCTTATAGGTCCCTCTAGGACTTCAAAAACTCCAACGTCTGTATATTTAGCTTATAACGGATTTAAAACCGCAAATATTCCATTTGTTCATGGTTGTCCTTTTCCAGATTTTTTGCCCAAAATGAATAATCCGGTAATTTTCGGCCTAATAATTAATCCAAACAGATTGATTGAAATTAGAGAAAGTAGAATGAATTTCTTACAGGTTAAAGAGACGTCTAACTATACTGATATAAAAATAGTACAAGATGAGTGTCTTCAAATAAAAAGAATTTGTATGCAGAATGATTGGAAAACAATAGATGTTTCTCAGAGGTCAATTGAAGAAACAGCAGCAATTATTATGAGAGCTTATTATGAGCATAAAAAAAGATTAAAGTAAATGAGAAATATTGCTGTTACAGGGAGTTTTGCTACAGGGAAAACTCATATTATAAATTGCATAATACATTTGGGATATAAAACCTTTTCATGCGATGATTATGTAAAATTATTATATCAGGACAGAAGTATTAAATCTCAAATCGAACAAGAGATAAAAGGGCTTCAACAATTCGATAAGGCAAAACTTGCTAAAATAATTTACAATGATGCTTTTATGAAGAAAAAACTAGAAAACATAATTCATCCTCTTGTAAGAAAAGGCATAAAAGAATTTGAATCTGATAATCAAAATGAGAATTTAGTTTTTACTGAGGTCCCATTACTATTTGAGACTGGTTTTGATAAATATTTTAGTAAAGTAATTTGTGTGTTTTGTTCAGAAGAAACTAGGTGGGAAAGAGCTAAACTAAGAAAAATAAAAGATATTGATACTTTTGAAAAAATAAAAAAAGCCCAACTCTCTCAAGAAGTAAAAATGGCAAAAGCTGATTTTGTTATTGATAGTGAAGTAGCTGTAGAAGAACAGATAATAGAAATAATTAAAAAAATAATATGATAGTTAGAGAAATAGTACTTGATACAGAAACAACAGGGCTTAGTCCAAGAGACGGACATAGAATAGTCGAAATTGGTGCTTTGGAAATGGTAAATAAAGTTCTAACTGGGCAGAAATTTCATTTTTATATCAACCCAGAAAGAGATATGCCGCAAGAAGCATATAGGATTCATGGGATTTCGAGTGAATTCTTAAAAGATAAACCATTATTTAAAGATATATCGGATAGTTTTTTAAAATTTATTGATAATAGTCAGATGGTTATTCACAATGCTCCGTTTGATATTAAATTTTTAAATCATGAACTCTCATTGTTAAATTTACCATCATTAGAGCTTGCAAATGCAATTGATACACTGGTAATAGCCAGAAGAACTTTTCCTGGTGCAAAAGTAAATTTGGATGCTTTATGTAGAAGATTTAAGGTTGATAACTCGTCAAGGCAGTATCATGGAGCCTTAAAAGATGCAGAGCTTCTTGCAGAAGTATATGTCGAACTTACTGGTGGTAGGCAAACTAGTTTTGTAATAATAAATGAAGCAAAAAATTATAATTCTGATAAAAATTCATTAGACGAGGTGTTGGGTAATAAAATAGTTATCAGACCAACCCAAGAGGAACAAATTTTTTATAAAGCGTTTACACAAAAGATATTTTAAGGAGATATGCAAATCTACATAGAACTAAAGAATAATCTTAGAAAAAAAATACTTTTGGATCGCAAAAAGTTTAGTAAGGTAGATCATTTAAAGGAGAATGATATTATTGTCAAAAATATCAGCGATTTTTTATATTCTAAAGTTAGTGAAAAAGCTTATTCTCCAGAAAAAAAATTAAAGTTAATAACGGGTTTATATTGTCCTATGCTAGGTGAGCCTAATTTATTAAACTTAGCAGTGAGTTCAAAATGGTCTGTAGCCATTCCTAAAATCAGAGGAGAAGGAATGGATTTTGTAAAATATGAAGTAGGTTCTCCGTTTGAAACTATTATGTCTGGTAAATTAAAGCAGCCAGACAATAATATTAAACTAGTTCCACACATTGCTATTTTACCAGGGTTGGCATTTAGCCTATCTGGTGACAGACTTGGGTTTGGGGCTGGATATTATGACAAATATTTTGCCCAAATAGGCACCAAGATTACTAAAGTTGGGGTATGTTTTCATGAAAATTTGTACGAGTGCTTGCCACGGGAATCACATGACACTAAGATGGACTATATAATTACCGATAAAACTATAATTTCATTTAATCAAAACTGATATTATGACTTTAACCTTGTTCGATATAGTAATCTTAACAATAATTTCAATATCATCTTTAT
>CAMCMD010000031.1 GCA_945875975.1 Rickettsia typhi | reverse complement strand
AAAGAAATATTGAGATGTACGAAAATAACCTAAATTCAAAATATAATTGATTTTTACAGGAATGCTATTAATTGTATTTAAGTAGTTTTTATCAATCTTATCTAATTCAAAAACAAATTGACGTTCCTCATTATTAAGTTTAGGTATTTTATATAATTTATCAAAATCATCATCTGATAAAATTCTTAGTCTTGCCATAATTTACCATTCCAAAAACGCAGGGTTTTGGCATCCCAAAACAAAATTCTATTTTCCTAACTATTAACTAAAACAATCCGCTTCAAAACTACTACCAATTGACTTCATAGCAAAATACCCTATCATTTAGGTTTTTGAAACAGAAATTTTAATAAACTAAGGATAAAAATGAAATTTGGTTATGCAAGGGTCTCAAAAAATGATCAAAGCTTAGATGTGCAAATACAAAAATTAACTGCGGCTGGTTGTAACGAAATTTTTCAAGAGAAAATTTCCGGCGCTAAAGACAATAGGGTACAATTAAATCTTCTAATGGGCAAACTAAGAAAAGGCGACACTATTTGTGTTGTCCGTCTTGACCGTTTAGGACGAAGGATGATAAAGCTTATTGATCTTATAAATGGTTTTAAAGTTAAAGGTATTGAGTTTATCTCTTTAGAAAATAACATCGATACTACAACTCCAATGGAAATGCTGCTCTTTAGTATGTGTGCAGCATTTTCTGAGATGGAACGAGAACTAATAAAGGAGCGAGTTAAAGCAGGTTTAGATGCAGCCCATAGTAAAGGAAGGAAAGGCGGAAGACCTAAAGCTCTTACGACAGATAAACTAAAAACATTAAAATCACTAATGCAGTCAGAAGAATTTTCTGTGACTAAGATTTGTATTATGGTCGGGATTAGCCGCTCTGTATATTACCGAGCTATCGCAGCAGGACTAGCAAAATAATAGGCACAAATCTACTTTTCAAAAAGCCATGAAAAACATCCAAAAGCTGCCCCCCTTAATCTGAAAGGGTTTCAAGGCACCACCACCTCATCATTTTAAAATCAACTCGTCCTCTGTATGGCTTATAACTAAAGGGCTAGACACCCATGCCGAGAAAATCCGTACCTTCCTGCAAAGAACCCCAAGTCTTTTTTTTTGAGTGCACCAACTTTGAGACCTATACGCAAAAGCTCTTTTAGAATCTCATTATACCCTTCTTCTCCCAGATCATTACGAAATCTACGTATAGTTGCTTCAGACACATCAAGATTGGCTTGCAAATATTCATAACCACAAAAATATTGCCAATAAACATTTTCCTTTAGCTCTTCTTCTGTAAATGAATCCGAACCGTTATACATAGCTTGAAGCATTGTTAGTGCTAGCATTACTCTATGATCTTTCTTATTTCTACCAAATTGCTTGATTTCAATGTTAGGCAATGCCAGAGCTTCAAGTTCAGACCAATTTACTAAATCCCTTAGTTTATATAATTTGTTTTTAGGATTTAGTTTTGTAGATAATCTCTCGTCAAATAACCTTTCTTGTTTTTGGGAAAAAGTAATATTGTCTATAGGCATATATTTTAAAATCCATAAGCTTTATCTGCTAATTATAGCATTTTCTTATGGATTTCGTAAGGAGTTTATAACATGAAAACCCTTGTTAATTCAGGAGTGGAGAGTTTTGACGGAGAGACTCAATAAGGTATTAATTTTGCTAAATAAAATAAAATTTTTACTAAAAAGTCAGCTAAATTTAAGATCAATTCTTAATTATATGATCTAATTTATGTATCAAATTTTGTAATTGCTTCTCTATCGTGAAATTCTTTTGCCATATATCATATGATTTTTGAATTTTTTCATGAGCTAGCGCTGGATTATTTCTAACCCAAAGTATATGTTCGCGTATTTGGGAATATATAGAAGCTTCCGATTTAGTTTGATCAAAATATAAAACACTATCACCAAAATAGCGCATAATAAAAGGTTGCATATCACTTATAACGATAGCCCCAGAGCATATACCCTCTGATATGCGTGAAGTTGGTATTTCTTCAGATATGTGTTCAGCTGTGTGAGCAATTAAAGATATAGCATATTTTCTACCAATATCTAATAGTTCAGTTTCAGGCGTTTCCTCGTTGAAAGGCCCATGATATTTCTTTTTCAAAAAACCAAAATATTCACTGGCGCCGTACGCTTCAAGTAACCCATCTTCTGCTAAACTTGCCAAAACACGCTTAAATTTATTGCTAGACCTCCAGCCTCCCCATAATGTGCCAGTAATAAGTGCAACATTCAGTTTATCATTCAGAATGAGCTTAACATCATTCATTGCTATATATAATGGAATAAATGGAGGTTCATCATTTCTAACTAACCTCAAAGCCGTAAGAAATTCAGGATTTTCTCCCATAGATATGCTACGTATATCGGCATAAGCATTAAATAAAGTCACATGTTTAAATTGAGGATAAAAGGTGTAGGGATCTGACATCAGATATGTGGTTGGAAGATTAATATATAATACATTATATCCCTTGGGTAGAAGCTCTCCTAAATGAGTCAAAACAAGATTAAAAGATGGCTTAAAAATATAATACAAAATTTCTGAAGCAAGAATAATAGGCCATTTTAGTAATGGAGAAGTTGAATATCTTTCATTAAAAGCAGCACCAAGATAGGCAATACCCATTTTTTTACATGCTTCAAGTGTACGCTTATATATAACATACTCTCCACCTCCATTTTGCACACTGTAAAAGCCTATTATACGCTTTCCATGACGTTTGGCCTCCCATATATCTGGTGAATACTGAAAATTGTAAAGTACGACAGCAGTAGGCACTACTAGATATATAATCGCTGCTGAAAATAAAATAATAAAAGATTTTTTTATCATATAAACTCCATAGTTTTAAAAATAATATTACAATAATGCTTAATCATTATTTACACTGAAGAGTTTTCAGCCAATGCCTTATCCCTTAAGCTTTTAGGGCGCATGTCTTGCCACACTTCCTCAATATATTTCAAAACCTCTTCTTTGCAGCTTTTTGGGCCCACTCTTTTCCATCCTAATGGTATTTCTTTCCATGAAAACCAAATAGAGTATTGTTCCTCATCATTAATTAGGCATATGTATTCTTCATTGTCATTCATTATTTTCTCATTTATTTATTATAATTTATGCTGCACTCTACTTCTATTCTTCCGATAATACTTGGAGGTATCCAAAACCTTGCCTTGATGATATGTCAATATCAGCTATACATCTTACTGAATTATAATTAAGATTTGTAGTACCCTCTAAATGCAATATTCCATTGCCTTTATTAAAATCTATTTCTTCTAAATTAGTTTTTTTTAAATCTACATTTATTCCTAATTCTGTACCCCCTTTTGTCTGAGTAAATTTAATAAATATATATCCATCTTCAATACGCTGCTTTAATTCAGCACCATCTTCCTCCTTATAACCTATAATTACTTCATGTTTATCCTCACTTAATCTTTTTACTAATTCATTAATCATATATATATCCTTTTGCATATTATATCTAAAATTGTCTCTTCTTAAATTTTATAAATTACTGTAAGAAAACTGTAGTCTTTAAGTATAGTAAAGTCAAAAATTAAAACAATTATTTTTATAAATTATTCGTAGAGGCATTTAATTCTCATAAATATTATAGGCAGGAGATAGCTAAATATAAACTATAAATCAGTAACACAATTTTTGTTGAGTATGTTATAGGTTAGCTTTTAGCACATACCATGGATTAAAGGTTAAAATGGAGCTCCAATATCAAAGTTATTACGGAATCTTGCTACAATTATAAAATTTCTAAGTATAGGTTATGCCATAGCCACGACTATTTTTCTTTCTCCCTCAAAAGGCTCTCTACTATGTGCAGTAAGTACATTATCTAGGATCATTAAGTCTCCTTTTTGCCATTTAAATTTAACTTTTTCCTCTTCATAAATATTGCGAATATGTTCAAGCACTTCAAGCTCAATAAGTTCACCATCTCCATAAAAAGTGTTCCTTGGAAGGTATTGTTCTCCTAATTCTTTCTGTAAAGTATCTATATCATTGCTAGATAAAGCTGAAGCATGAAATAAATGCGCCTGATTGAACCAAACTTTTTCCAGGGTGATAGGGTGAATATATGAGGCTTGGCATATTTGTTTAGTTGTTAACTCTGGGCCTTGTTTATTCCAAATGGCTTCAATATCGTTTTCTGCACAAAACTTATTTACATCGTCTTTATTTTCAGTTTGGAAAACCTCTTGCCAACTCAAATCTATGCCTGGAGTATAATTTCTAACATATAAAACGCCCTTTTCTTCAAATTTTAATTTGATTGATTCATCTATTTTTTTATATATTGCTCTACTATCTGCGATTGGGGTTTCCCCACCATTTTTAGGCGATACAGCACAAAAAAAGCAAATTCTTGCAGGCCATGAGCTAGAGTATGAATTTTCATTATGGAAAGGAATTGATCTATCGGATGGATATTCAGTAGCGGTATAAATTTTTCCTCCAATTTTAGTGCGTGGAGTTGAACGATAAACATAATCTAAAAGATCTGGGTATAAACTTAATACTGATTTGTTAAATTCAGAAACTGAGTTAATGCCAAAATTTCTTAGTAAAATACCACCATGAAGATGTATACAATGCTCTATGGCTTCCTTATTATGTTGAAGCCATTCAAGATATTGAAATCCTGAACATTCATCGGGAGTAATAACTATTAGAGTTTTAGAAACTTTATTATCTGTGGTTATAACAAAATTTGTTTGAATATTGCCTTCTATAAGTTGCATTACTTACTCCTGAATATTTTCGCTGGACTAAAAGTTAAGTTTGCAATTGTATAATCTTCAGAATCCTTTGATATAATATAAGAGTTTATAGGTCAAGAGTTTTGAATGCTATACGGTTATAAAAAGTATGGTAACTATGTGATAGGCCCATGTCAAGTAGTTTGTTTTAAGTTGTAATACTAATTTGCAATTTAGCTAATGGTTAAATGCTAGGATAATAGAAATATTTTATTCTTTTTTATTCTTTAATTCTCAACAAAAAAACTGCCTACTTGTGTTTTCCAGAGAGTTTTATATAACCCTGGTTTTTTTACAAGTTCCTCGTGCTTTCCATCTTGAACAATTTTTCCTTGATCAAATACTAGAATTCTGTCCATTTTAAGTAAAGTAGATAATCTATGTGAGATTATTATAGCAGTTTTATTTTTGGTAATATTACTAAGATTATATTGAATGTCAGTTTCCGTAATGGAATCAAGTTGAGAAGTTGCCTCATCCATTATTATAATCATGGGATTTCTTACTAGGGCCCTTGCAATTGCAATTCTCTGCCTTTGTCCGCCCGATAGTTTAATCCCACGTTCACCTACAAGAGTGTCATATTCTTGTGGCAGATTCATGATGAATTCATGAGCGCCTGCTTTTTTTGCTGCCTCAATAATCATATGCTTGTCTGCATTACTATTTCCATATTTAATGTTTTCAAAAATTGAACGATGAAATAAAGAAGGATCTTGAGGAATTAAAGCAAAATTATTATAAAGAGAAGATTTAGTTACTGCACTTATATCATGATTATCAATTAAGATTTTGCCTTGATCCAAAGCGTAAAATCGTAATAAAAGATTAATAAAAGTTGATTTGCCAGAACCAGAATATCCTACTAATCCAACTTTGGTACCTGGTTCAATAATTAAGGAACCATAATCAAATTTGATATTAGAATCTGGATAGCAAAAATTTACCTTATCAAAAATTATTCTACCTCTCGCTATCACTAATTCAGAAGCATTAGGAATATCTAGTAGTGTTACTGGTTCATAGATATTTTTTAGGCTATGGCTGCATGATCCATAAGCGCTGTTTATTGTCTCAATTTGGCTGGTTAAGCCCCCTAAACTATCATTCATAAATAAAGTTAAGCCTAAAATAAGAGCAAAGTCTCCAGCTTTAAGTAGTCCTTGGTTACTAAGAGTATTTAAAATATATAGAGTGAAAGAAAAAAAGAAGAGGATAAACAACATTTGAATAAACCACATATTCATCAAACATTTCCATCGTTTCTGAAAGGCATGTCCTAGTTTATGTAGTAATATATTCACATGAGATATCTCATATTGTTTTTGTGCAAATAATCTCACGCTTTGAGAATTTGAAATACTATCTACAATATTGCCTTGTAGACTAGATTTACATTGTACATAGCTATCTGTGAGGAAATTAATTTTCTTTGAGAAAAATATATTGATAGATACAAAATAGATCATAAAACAGAGGAGTCCCAGTGAAAAAAGAGGGTGTATAACATACATACATACTAAGGATGAGACTATTAGAACAAGAGCGCTAATTATTGAGAGGACATTTTCCTGAATAACAATAATATTTTCATTTAATATGTTGATATCGCTAGCAATAGTACCTGATAATTTGTTATTAAAATATGCTGCAGGGTGACGATGTATATATTCAAAGGCATGGCTTATAATATTATTATTAAGTTTTGGATAAACTTTCCAGGTCATATAATTAGTTATTCTACGTAATAGTAGAAATAATTGAAACTCTAATATAAAAAGCACTGATGGAATTACTACATTAGACTCAACACCATTTATCCCTGCAAAAGCTACATTGTCTACAATTATTTTGGTAATCAAGGACTGAATTGTTCCATGAAACCCACTTAGAAAATAGCATATAAATATAACAAGAAAATACCATTTATATGGCTTTAAGGATTCTTTTATAAAAAAAAATGTAGAAGGTGTCTTCAGCTTTTCATTAGTCATAATTCTTACCAAGATTTAAGTATTTTAGTGTCCAAATCTAGGTATTGATACCCAGACTAAATACTTGTTTATCATAGCACAAAAAATTTAATTATTAATTTAGTAAATTCTTCTTAGGAAATGCATGTAGAAAATAACTTAAATTGTGATATTAATGATGCTTGATTAATTATCTGCCAATTAATAATTCTGCAATTTGCACTGCGTTGAGGGCTGCTCCTTTACGAAGATTATCTGATACTATCCATAAATTCAGACCAGAATAAACTGTTAGGTCTTTACGCAGACGGGAAATAAACACTTCATCCATACCTGCAGCATCAAGTGGGGTTGTATAGCTTCCTGGAGCACTACTTATTACTACTCCTTTGGTTAATTCAAGAAGTTCTTGTGCCCTATTAACTGCAATATTCTTCTCAAACTCTACGTTAACAGAAGAGCTATGTCCTATCATAACAGGGACTCTTACACAAGTTACAGTAATATTAATATGTTTCCCCAAAATTTTCTGAGTTTCTTCTACTATTTTCCCTTCCTCTTTAGTTGCACCAGAGTCCATAAATTCATCTATTTGTGGTATAATATTAAATGCAATCCTTTTGGGAAATACGCTTGAGGTAGGCTCATCATCAAAAAACTTTTCTTGAGATTGTCTAGCTAGTTCTTTCATAGCTCTTATCCCTGCTCCAGAAACTGACTGGTATGTTGACACTATGATCCTTTTAATTCTTGCCTCTTCATGAAAAGGTTTTAAAGCAATAACTAGTGGAATAACGGAACAATTTGGGCTACATATTATGTTATTGTGTTTACTAATTGCTTCAGGATTTACCTCTGGTACTATCAATGGCACAGTATTGTGCATACGAAAATATGAGCTTTTATCAATTACAATACATCCTTGGGAGGCAATTTTTTTAGCATATTTTTCTGAAATATCGCTACCTGCGGCAAAAAAAGCAATATCAATATTTTTAAAGTCTAATTCATCTATCATTTGAGATTTTAGAGTTTTGTTTTCGCCAAATTTTATTTCCTTACCTAAAGAAGATTGCGAAGCAACTGCATAAATATTATTGACAGGGAAATTTCTCTCGTTAAGAATCTCTAAAACTTTTAGCCCTACATTTCCTGTTGCGCCAATTATAGCAATATTAAACTTTTCTTTCATCAAAATACCTCATAATGAATGTTTATTAGCCTTTTAGAAGCGAATGCTTTGTGAAGAATCATACAAGTTACTAAAAGCTAAGCAGCTTTTTAGATATTACCATCCCATATTCGTAGTTTGACTATTTTATCATTTGCATATCCACTTTGTAATTCTGACATTAATGACTCTATCATTTTTTTTGATGTTTTATGAGTGACAATAACAAATGAAGAGTTCTTGATATCAATTAAATCCTGCATTTTTATTATTTTGAATATCTTAATGGAGAGCTTTATAGCAACATCTTCTATATTTTTAGTAAGGTCTAATGAAGTATCTTTTATTGAAAAGCTTACATAATATGAGAATTGAGAGTTTTCTATCAAATTGAGATCATAATTTTTTAATGACATTGGCTGAAAAGAGAGCGAAGGGAGCCTATATTGTGGAGTGATATGCATTCCTCTAATGACATCTACAAGATCTGCTATAACTGATGAGGCTGTAGCAGCGCCCCCAGCACCAGCTCCATAATAAACTGCATCTCCTATAGCATTCGCATTGATTGCAACAGCATTAGTTACTCCATCAATTTTAGCTAATGGGTGGGTATTATTAATAAGCATTGGATATACAAATAATTCAATATTAATATCATTTTTTTCTGCATATGCTATATGCTTTATGGTATAACCCATTTCTTTTGCACACAAAAGATCAAAATGTTTTATCTCAGAAATTCCCTCAATATATATATCTGAATAACGAAGTGGCATGCCAAAAGCTATGGAAGATAATATAGTTAATTTGTGAGCTGTATCTATACCGCCAATATCAGCACTGGGATCGGCTTCAGCATATCCCAACTGTTGTGCTAAATTTAATGCATCAACAAAAGTAATACCATCATTGTACATTTTAGTCAGAATGAAATTTCCAGTACCATTTAATATTCCCATTACAGTTTTAATTTGATTACCAACTAAACTCTCACGTAATATTTTAATTATCGGGATGCCCCCTCCAACTGCAGCTTCAAAGGCCATTATAACATTTTTATCTTGAGCATAAGAAAAAATTTCATTTCCATGTGTAGCAATTAATGCTTTATTCGCTGTAATAATATGCTTACCTTGAGAAATTGCTGCCAATATATATTGTTTAGGTAGTTCTATGCCTCCAATCAATTCAACAATTATATCTATTTCAGGATCATTGATGACATCATATGCATTGTTTGTGATTGATATTCCTTCCGCTAAACAAGTTCTAGGCTTTTCTAAGTTATGTACTGCCGCTTTTTTAATGATGATATTAAATCCTGTTTTCCGAACAATATCATCATAGTTTTCATTTAAAATATTTACAGTTCCTAAACCCACAGTGTTGTGCGCCAGGTATTTTAGTCCACCCCTGCGCCAGAAGAGAAGTCCACTTCATACTAACTTTTTTGCTGCACTTTGTCATCCTCCATTTTAAATTTAGGTATAAAGTTTTTTCTATAAGAATCCCCTTCTAACACTACCCTGTAA
>CAMCMD010000030.1 GCA_945875975.1 Rickettsia typhi | reverse complement strand
TTAAACTCTAATTTAATTAACCAATGTGTTAACTAAATTATCACTCTTTTTTTCTTTTGAAAGTGGACTTCTCTTCTGGCGCAGGGGTGGACTAGTATGCTTGGCGCAGATTCATTTTTAGTGGACTAGTATGCTTGGCGCACAACAGTCTAATACTTAGATTTATTGATATTCACGATGTAAACAGCAAATTTCTATGTATATTTCTGTGTCTAATTTAACTTAATTTACTATATTATATTGCTAATAAGCGTGATTAAATTAATACATAATTAATTTATTAAAATAACACTAATAAACTATTTCTGTATTAATGATTCTTATATTAGTAATTAGTTATATATGTTAAAACTTCTTGAATTAATTAATTTGTATAAAAATTTATGTAAGAAGGATTTGATATGTAACCTAAAATGAGGTGGTACAATGTTATATTATATACATAGTTCGTTTTTTAGAATTTTAAAAGTAAAAGAGCATTTCCTACTTTTTGCCCTGACATTATTTATCCAAATTTTTGATACTTATGCAGTAGTAAGAACTACGGGAGATGCAATACTTGTGACTGGTTCAGCAAATAACTTATCAGGACCTCTGCTCAACAAAGATATAATTGACTTAAATGGAGGGCATAACCTTACTACAGGATCAGCTCTTGATTTAAGTCGTATTGATATTAATGGGCATAGAGGACAAACTTTTACAATACATCATATGGTACAATATGATGTAGCGAATGATTTGGATATGGAGCTTCATGTCGAAGATAATGGAAGCATAACCATACAAGATACGGCTGAGTCAGCTTATGTTAATAAAGGAACATTAATGGTACGCACTGTTAAAGGTGATTTAAGAGTTACTGATGGTAATGCAGTAGTACATGACGTTGATGGTAACGTAACATTAGACAGCCGTGCTGTGGTTACTCAAACAGGTACTGTTGGTAATGATTTGGATGTCAGCGGAGCTGCCCTTTACAAGGGGTTTGCTAATGTTACCGGCTCTGTGGTGATGAATACTAATAATCGTAATACGAACGAATTACGTGATATTAGAGGTCCTAGAGTCAGTATTATTAATGGTATTGTAGTTATGCGTAATATCAATATGGGAGATTTACTAGCGCAAGGCGGTGTTAGTACAGTACGTAACGTTGGTCAGGACGTAATATTGACTAATGATGCCGTAGTTAATCAAGAAGGTACTGTTGGTAGAACTTTAAATGTTGGTGGGACAGCTCTTTTCAATGGTCAGAAAGATGCTACTGATGTTGTTACTGGTGATGTAATAATCCATACTGCTCGTGGGGGTAATACACCTGCTGATATGAACAGCTTGCATGATGTTCTTGTTGGCGCGGTTACAGTTACTCAAGGCCATTTGACCATGAATGATGTAATAGACGCTGCTACTGGGGACATAACTGTTGATGGTTTAGCTTCTAGTGTAAGTGTTAATAACATTGGTCATAATGCTATTGTAAAAAATAACGGTGTATTATCCGTTCGCGGCAATATAGGTGGTACGTTAAATAATGATACTGCAAGTGTTGCTACAGTAAATTTAACTGGAGCTGGAACTGTAACAGGGGTTGTAGGTCGTACTAATGCTATAACAAAAATAACTGTTAAAGCAGATCGTATATTTACAGCTGCTGGTTTTGGTTTAACTGAGTTAAATTTTGCTAATGATGCAAAAGTTAGCCTAACAAATCTTGGAGCTAATCTTGCTGGTGCAAATGTTACTTTGGATAAAGATGGTGTTCATCACATCGAAGTTCAAGGTGCTCAGAATATAACTGGAGAAATAAACAAGGATAATAAAGCTGGGCTTGACATTAAAGTCATGGGGAATATTCCTGTAGCTGTAGATATCTATACTCCTAACTTTAATGCTGATCTTCTTGCTGATAAAGCTGATACAGTTACAGTAACTCTTGGTAATGCTTTTGTTTCGGGTCGCAAATTAGGGTCAAAAGATGCTCGTTTCTTACTTACAACTTTTAATAATAATGCCGAGGTTACTGTTGGTGATATATATTCTAAAGACAAAACAGTTAATGCAGGTAAGAAAGTCAAATTTACTGGTAAAGTTGTAGGTGAAAACTTAAATCTAGCTAATGCTGATTCTGGAGTTAAATTTGCTGATGGTGCCACCCTTGCATCAAAAATTGTTGCTCAAACTCCAGGAGAAGGTCTAGTAGAATTTGAGGGTGGCTTAACTCTTGAGGAAGATATTGGTACTGGTGCTGCTAACGTTAAAAGTGTAAAATTCTCAGGTCCTGCTCCTATTCTTGCTTCAGGTGATCTTTCTACAGCAGCTAAATTAAATAAAGATATCTATTCAACAACTATTGATAGTGGTAATACTTTATTAGCAGCGACAAGTAATTCGACTCTACATGGTGAAACAACGGCGACATATATTGGTGCAAAGTCAGGTCAAGCTCTGACTTTTGCTGATGGTCCGTTGAAATTAGTAGGTGATGTAGGAATTGTAACACAAGTTACGGAATCTGCTGGAGCTTTGTCAAGCGGTAAAGTAGTTGCTGATAATAGCGCCGTTTTGAATCTAACTGCTTTAAAATCTACTTCAGTTTTTATTGATGATTCAACTATTGGTACTCCAACTAATGGTCACCAGTTTACTGTGTTTCACAATGCAACTGGTGGGCTTACTGGTGCTTTCCAGAGTATTTCTGTAACAAATAAATCGTCGTTAGTAAAATGGAATGCTGCAGCTGATACTAATGGTAATATAGTGTTAACTCAGCGTAATGACGCATTAAGCGTTTTAACGACAGCTCTTGGACCTAATGCTAATGTTGCTGATTTAAGTAATATGGAGACGCTTGCTAACTCACCTAATAATTTTAAAGAGCTAAGCAATATGGAAACTCCTGAAGCGCAAGCTGATATGATAAGACGTGCTCCTACTAACTCGCACCATATAGTTTTTGTTCAGCACGCAAAAGCTGTAGTAGATTATGGTATAAGAACTCGTACAGCTACTTTGACTGAATTACAGCATTCGCCAGCACAAAACAAGCTTGTTTATGCTGAGACTACAGGTATGTCCACAGGTGATGAAGAAAGCAGGTATGGTGCATGGTTAAACCCGATCTTTAATAAAATAATTCAGAAACCTAGTGACGGTCATAGTGGTTATACTGCCTCAACCGGTGGTGCAACCTTTGGTTTTGATACGAAAGCTAACAATGACACGATAGTTGGTGTTGCACTGTCTTTGCTAAATACTAAAGTTAAACATAAAGACTTCAAATCTGGTGATCAGACAAAAGCTGATTCTTTAATGGCCTCTGTTTACGGTATGCAACAAATTACCGATGCTTGGTTTGCACAAGGTCTTATTACGCTTGGTTCTAACAGAATAACTACTAACGAAAAAAGGAGAGTTAGTGATAATGATTATCAAATAGCATCTGGTCAGTATACCTCTCTATCATTAGGCGGCGAAGCATTAGGGGGTTATAATTACATTACAGAACAAATGTCAATTACTCCTATGGGTGGTATTAGATTGACTAGAGTTAATGATGGGGGATATAAAGAAAGTGGTACAATTAACCAAAACTTGACTATTTCTAGAAAAACTGTGAACAAAGCTGAGTTAGTATTAGGTACAAAGATGGCTAGAGCTGCATTTGCTCTAAATAGCTTATCTATTACTCCAGAGATTCATGCTTTCTTGAATCAGTATATGATAGGTAAAAATCCGAAAGTAGATATGAGATTACCAGGTGGTGGACAAGTGGTTAATAGGACTGCTAAACCAACCAAAACCTTACTTAATACTGGTGTTAGCTTAAGTGCCACATATAATTCTATAGAATATGGATTAGGTTATGATGCTTATTTGGCTAACAAGTATATTGGCCATCAAGGTACATTGAAAATTGGTGTAGCTTTTTAAGTGTATACGACTTTTATTATCTGAGTTTAACAGTAGCAAAGGTTAACAAAGTTTGATTAACAAAAATTGGAGGGTTTTATGAAAATAGTTTGTTTTACTGGCCGATCCTGGCGGGATGATGATGTAATCCCACTTACTGGCGTGTTAAAAAAAGATAACTATAGTAACGTGATAGACTTAAGCAATAATAGGATAGGTAACGATGGAGCACGTGCTATTTTTGCTAGCTTGGAAGGCAATACTGCTGTTGATATTGTAAATTTAAATGATAATGACATAGGTGACGAGGGAGTAAGTGCTATTTTTGCTAGCTTGAGTAAAAAAACTAAGATTCGTGAGTTAAATTTGGGTTATAATAATATAACTGATAAGTCGACCCAAGTTATTATTGATTTTTTAGAAAGTAACTCTTCCACTTTTCTTCGAAGTATTTGTTTGTCTAATAATTCTATGAGTAGGAATTGTATGGCTCGAGTAGAGAAGGCACTAGCTGCTTTAGCCCCAAACTCTAAGGCAGATGAGGAAGTAGAGGCTGAAGCGCTAGCTGCTTTAGTACCAAGCCCTGAGGCAGGTGAGGAATTAGAAATTGAAGCACTAGCCGCTGTAGCGCCAAGCCCTAAGGCAGGTGATGGATTAGAAATTGAAGTACTAGCTGCTTTAGTACCAAGTCCTGAGGCAGATGTAGGCAAAGAAATAGCTCCTGATATGGAAAAGGAGAAATTAGCTGCTTTAGCACGAAACTCTAAGGCAAACGAGGAATTAATTCATGAGGTAGAAGAAGCCTCAGCTGCTTTAGCGCCAGATCCTGAGGCAGATGCAGGCAAAGAAATAGCCCCGGATGTGGAAAAAGAGAAATTAGCTGCTTTAGTACCAAGTCCTGAAGCAGATGCAGACAAAGAATTAATTCATGAGGTAGAAGAGGCCTCAGCTGCTGTAGCTCCAGATTCTAAGGAAGGTGAGAAATTAGAAATTGAAGCACTAGCCGCTGTAGCGCCAAACCCTAAGGCAAACGAGGAATTACATGGTGTAAAGAAGGAGAGATCAGATGCTGCGGAGGCACGCCCTTGGGAAGACGACGAATTTGATGTAGAGGAAGGGGGTATTAGATGCTTTAGCGCCAAACTCTAAGGCAGGCGTAGAATTAGAATGGCACCTTCTATCTCAAGATGAAGTAGGGATGATTGGAGAAGGAAGATACCCAGGCAGCTGGTGGCATAGTAAGCAACCTGTATAGTGCTGCTATAGGGTACTGGTTGGGAGCAGCATCCTGAAGATAAATCGGACTTTGTATTTCTAATACGTGAGTATAAATGCCTTATAATACATAACCATTCTGGATAAAATCAGAGTTAACGTCAAGGTACTTTGATACCGCTAACTTTCTAGGATTTTAAGCGAATATTGCTGTTTTCTATTTTTTATACTTAATTTTTAGCTTGGTGTTTATATGATCACCTAAAAAATTGAAAACCATTTACTAGTATTAAATTATGAAAGCACAACCATTATCTGCAAAAGAAGAGTTACAAAAATTTTTTCTGAAGGCAACAATTTTAAAACAACTCAATTGGAATGCGAAAGCAAAAGATATTGAGGCTAGAAATAATGCGATACACGAATTCCTGACTGAGAAAATATATCAATCCTTATTAGGTTACGGGTCAGGAATGATTCTGAGAGAATCAGAAGATGAACAGTCATTGCAGCTTATAGATCCAAAAATTCCAGACATAATACGATTAGATAGCTCATTTGGTTCTAGCCTCGGTATACCAAATTCTGTGTTTCAATTACCAAAGTTCGAATCACTAGAGAATTTTGAAAAAACCGTTGCTGCATGTAATATTTTAGGTGAAACTAATTATGGTATAGGAGCTTTACTGGTAAAAAATTCTGTAGTAATTAAACTTGATCATGATAATTCTGTATTAACATGCCATAAAACATTTGCTTCATTAATGAAAGCAATACATATCAATTTTGTAACTTTTAAGCACAATACTGGGATGCACCACTTAGTATTTGATGTAACAAAATATCATAAATCATTAACAGGGCTATTATCACAATTAAACCAAGAGCGAATAGTTGAGAGTATTGACCATAGTATAGCTGAATTGCAAAAAAGTGGTTTAACCCAGCTGACCTTGTTATTACAATTATAGGTGGCCCTGGTGAGCAGCGGGAAATTAAAATTCGGACTTTCGAAGAATTAAAAACTACTTATGTCAGAGAGATATGCAAAAATATTTGTGTATTGGCTGATGTGGCTGAAAAAATCGAAATAATAACTAAATTTAGTGATCCTAAATTTAAGAAGGGGGCATGGTTAGAAGCATTTGGTACATCAGAAATAGACCCTCTAGATTATGCAATTGAACACGGAATAGAAATTGATGGCATGCGTCCTAACATATATAAAATAATAGGGGTTCAAAATCAATATTTACATCATGATGAAGTGGATGTAATAGCAATAGAACGCGGTAAAGAATTGGCTATTTCTGTTGGGCTGTCTTTATGTAAAGAAATTGTGCCTGGATATAGTAAGTATAAGGACCCACAAAAGGTTAAAATTCATAAATATTTTGTGTCACCAATATTTGATGACCCATCTCAGTTAGATATAGGATTTTTTCACCAAATAATGGTGAAGTGGGAAAAACTACTAAACTTTTTAAAACCACTGGTGGTTAGAGACCTAACAACAATTCTTAAATCCAGGAATGAGAAATTTTTTCCTAATATTTTAAAAGATTTAAGTCACATTAAATTAAGTTTGATACAATCGAATAAACCACAATTTACTCAATATGATATAGAGACACTTCATTCATTATTGTCGGTAGCGTATGAGACTAAGTGTCAAAATGTCAAGTACAAAATATTTATTTTGAACCTTTTTGAAACAAGTAAATTTTTACCACAATTCCTAAAACTTGGAGCACCGGGGGAGTGCTTAGTTATGAATTGTGCTAATGGTTTATATGAAAAATTACATTACAAACATAAATTAACAGCTCATTTTAGAAAATCTCCTATACCATTATTAAATAAAGTAGGTTTGACTACACTTTCATTAATACAAATACTTGAAATTATAAAACAAACTGGAATATTAATGCCTATACAAAAATATGCTCAGATTGGAAAATGGAACAAAGCTGAAGGGGGAGTAGATTATTATACTAATGCAGGTTATCTAAATGAAAGAGTGGTGTCAATATTAATGCCAATATTAATAAAATTGAATTCTCAGTTCCAAGGCAAAGAAGATAAAATATTAAAAACTATAATGGAATTATGTTTTGAAGCAATCAATGTAGGAATAATGTTGTTAGATACTCCAAATCCTCTTTGTAGTATTCTTTTTGCTCAAAAAAACCCAGCACTTATTGCGTCTATCTTAAAGCATCACCCGGAATACTTTGTAAGTCCTCTTATTGCAGCGTGTATACTAGAAAGAAAAGAGTATACAAAAATACTTGGTACTTTTAACGTATTCCAGTTAGAAGAGAAAAAATGTGCATTAAAGACATTCCTTCTTGAAATCATAGAAACGTCAGATTTTGCTGATAGAATAAAATATATTATGAGAGTATCATTTTTATCAAATGAGAACTCTCCTGAAGAACAGGCAGTAGTACTTGGTGATCTATCAAAATACGTTGATCAGATTAAACTCGATCTTAAAACTGAGCAATATGTTGTCAATATATTGCAGACAACACCGTATATCGATATTAAAAATATTTTTATTATAATGCAATGTGTAATATATGATTACCTAAAATCACTTATCTCAACCAATGAAGGGGTATTAGATCTAGCAATTTTATCTTGCTTAGCTGCCATAGAAGAGTCACTAGCGTCAATAACTTGTAAACCTAGTATCCCAGAATTGCTACAAGAGTTTTTCTTAGAAGATTATAATATGCCTGCTTTTGATACTATTGTTTCAATTATAGGCGATTATGCAAAAGGAAATTATCCAAAAGTCAATTATCCCAAAAAGCTATTGAGTTCACTTGAACCTAGTATCGTAGAATTGCTACGAGAATTTCTCTTAAAAGATTATAATATACCTGAGATCACTGCTTTTGATACTATTGTTTCAATTATAGGCGATTACACCAAGTGTGATGATGTTGCTGCGTAAAAAGAGTTATGATTTTGTAGCTTGTGAACAAATTTACGTGATTGGATAAAAAGCTCTATATTAAACTCATAAATTACTTATTTTTTATGCTCAGACATATAAAAAAAATTATACCAGATAATGCTGACATTTTATATAAAGCAGGTAAAGTATTATTTAACATGCAGCAATATCATAGTGCAAAAGATGTGCTGGTGCGCGCTGATGAATTAAGACCAAATGATTTCGATATAGTATGTTTATTAGGTCATACTTTATACAAAACAGATCAATATAAAGAAGCAATTCCTTTTTTACAATATGCACATAATATTGCTCCAGATGACTTCAATACCAACTATTTATTAGGTGGGGCATTATATAAAATAAATCAATATAAGGAAGCAATTACTTTTTTACAACATGCACATAGTATCGTTCCAGATGATTTCAATATCATACATTTATTGGGTAAGTCATTATATAAAACGAATCAATATGAGGGAGCAATTCCTTTATTACAACGTACACATGATGTTGTACCAAATGATTTTAATATCATATATTCATTAGCTAAAGCATTATATAAAACAAAGCAGTATGAGGAAGCAATTCCTTTATTACAACGTGTACATAGTATTGATTCAGCTGATTTAAATATTATATATTTATTGGGTGTAGCATTATACAAAACAAATCAACATGAAGATGCAATCCCTTTATTACAACGTGCACATAGTATCGTCCCAGATAATTTCAATATCATATATTCGTTGGGTATAGCATTATACAAGACAAATCAATACGAGAAAGCAATTCCTTTATTACATTCTGTACATAATACCGCACCAGATGATTTCAATATATTGTATTCATTTGGTAGATCATTATACAAAACGAATCAATATAAGGAGGCAATTCCTGTTTTACAACGTGCATATAATATCTCACCGAACGATTTAAACATTATATGCACTTTAAGTAATATTTTTTGTAGAATAAATCAATATGAAAAAGCAATTCATTTTTTACAACGTGCGCATAATATCGAACCTTATAATCCGAGTATTTCTTGGTCGTTGGCCACTAGCTTGTATCATGCCGGGCAATATGAAGGTGCAATTAAAATGATTGGACTTACCCATCTACTTATACCAAATAATACTAATATTTTGTGGGATTTAGCATGGGTGTTCTATAAAACAAATCAGTATGAGAAAGCAATTCATTTTTTACAACGTGTACATAGTATTGAGCCAGACAATCTTCTTATTGTGTATGATCTAATACAAACTTGTCTTATGTCACAGCGTCACAAATATGATTATAAAGTAGATGTTATTCTATTACCACTGGTTACACAAGTTAATAAATTATGTATCGTGGCAGTCAATAAATTACTATATACAGAGGTGGAAAAGCAAAAAATACTCATTAGTACTGCTATAAGCGTACACCATGATTGCCTGAGCTCCTTACCAATAATGAATCTATTGCATAATCTTGTAGAGCAAAATTTGTCTGAATGTTATATTTTATATAGTAAGTATGATCCATATAATGGAATTAAGTGGCTCAAGAATGCAACCAAGATTCTAGAGAATCCTGGAAAGATGGTCTATGAAAGTTCTGAATATGCAGCTGCCCGACACTATCATTTAGCAACATCTAATTTGCAGCTTGGTAAATATGATAAGGCTCTCTCAAATTTTGCAATGGTTTGTGAATATGCAAATTATGTTGATATATATGTGCAGCTTAGTTATGCATATGAATTGATGAAGGATTATTATAACGCTGCAATTATGTACAAACAAAAAATTAATCTAACAGAACTAATAGATCAAATCGAGTCAGGTATTTTTATAATGTCAGCTATCTGCATAAAGCCAGATAACTTGAATCAACAGAAAATTATTTCTATAATAATTGAATATTGCACAGGTCATATACATTGCTTTTCTATACATGAAAGGTCGGAAAGAACTTTACAAGATACAGGTTTATTGTCAACAGACTCTAGCTTTTCATGGAGTGAAATTTCAGAATCAGGGGCTTTGGAACTTGAAACAATGGATGTTTAACATCCTCCCTGTATCTAAAAGGAGATTATACGGACTCAAGCAATAGACATCTTGAGTTATTTCATCTAACTCTCTATATGTGTGAGTTTAGAACCGTATCAGGTCTCTTCAGCGTAATGATGCTCGCCTGCTAAAAGTGCCTCATCATTATCATCAGGAATACCTATCTCTAGAGTACCTCCTCCGTCTTGACGTAATTGTGCTAACTTTTTGTCAATACCTCGCACAAGAACACTCTTATCACTAAAAGCATTAAAGATAACCCCAACTGTGTTTAAGAAAGGAGCTGAATAGCTGAAGGTATTAGGGTATTCTAGAGTTTTCAATCAATAAAGATTACCCTAATGAATATAGATTACGATAGTTTGTTCTGTTTTGTCGATGATTTTTACAAAGGATTTGAGCCG
>CAMCMD010000029.1 GCA_945875975.1 Rickettsia typhi | reverse complement strand
AGTAGCAGCAGCAATACCCCAGTTAAGTTTACCAAGGAATAAACCAACACCGACTGAGAATATAGCGATTGTTGCAATACCTCTTGCGATCCCGCCAGAAAGATTAGCAACCAATCTACAAAGTGTTTGTCCAACCACGTCGTTTTCCGCGGCAGCGGGAGCAGCTGCAAATGCAGCATCTGCAGAAGTAATGATTATGCAGATAGCAGAGAATAATAATACCAGGCGCCATGCAAGCTCAGCATTAAGTTCAATTTGAAATTTTGTGAAATTCATCGAAAATACCCTCAAATAATTATTAAATAAGAATTAAACACAAAATTGAGTTTATCTATTTATTTCCCTTATGGTCAAGCATTTTACACAAAAATTAAAATATGATTTGCTGAATAATGATCGATTGTGTGTTTTTTATGTTTTTAGTATTACAGCTTGAGGAAATCAGAGACAAGAAACAGCGATCCGGTAATGATAATTGTTACAGATTTACTTTTTGTTACAATATTATTTATAGCTTCTTGGAGAGAATCTGCATAGGTAAAATCAATTCCACTTTTGCTTGCGGCTTTTGCTAATACACTTGCATTATAGCTTGATGGCTCTGATTCAACGTTTACTGCAATTCCATTTTGTACGATATTTTTGAAATGAGCACAAAATGTTGTAGCATTTCTTTTTCTTGTCATGCCTAATATCAAATGTACTGGTCCTTGCAAATTTTCTGAAGCCCAAGAAGCTAAGCTTAGCGCGCCAGAGTCATTGTGTGCTCCATCTAGGTATATCTTAGTATCTTTACAACCAGTGAGTTCCTTTGTTTTTTTGTCTGATACCTGCTCTATTCTCCCAGGCCAAATTGTCTTGGTTATTCCGTTGGCGATTTGAGGGGCAGTAATTTGAAATTCTTTATTCACAAGCATAACCGTAGCTATAACTGTTGAGGCATTCTGTATTTGATGATCACCAAGTAAATTTGGGCGTGGAAGATCAAGACTATATTTTTGGGACAAATATTTAAAGCCAGTATCTGTTTTTTCTGCACAATAATCATATTCGTAGCAAAACGAAGGGGCATTCCTCTCGGAGCATGCTGCTAGAAGTCTTTCGTACACCTCCAGTGTTTGAGGTCCAATAATGCAAGGTACATTTGTTTTTATAATCCCTGCTTTTTCACCAGCGATTTGTCTTATATCGCTACCTAGAAATTCAGTATGATCAATAGAAATAGGAGTAATTATTGTAGCGAGGGGTGAAGAAATTACATTTGTACAATCAAGTCTACCTCCAAGACCTGTTTCTAAAATCAATATATCTGCTTTTATCTCGGCAAAAGCTAAAAATGCAGCTACTGTAGTACCTTCAAAAAAAGTAGGTTGGATATTGTTTTTTTCTGCAGCCAACTTGGTTCGTTCAAGAAAAAATTTTAGTTGATCATCTAATATAGGTTTGCCATTGAGATTAATTCTCTCATTGAACTCGACAAGATGTGGTGAAGTATATGTATGAACTGTATAACCAGCTTGCATAAAAATACTTTTCAGCATAGCGACTGTAGAACCTTTTCCATTTGTTCCAGCGACATGAATAGTTGGCGGCAGCAAATTTTGAGGATTACCAAGAGATTCAAGCAAGCGAAAACTATTTGTTAAGTCCAATTTACCTGGTATTTTCCAGATAGGAACTGGAGGCCAATGAGGAATGTTAACCATAGCAGTCTAAAAGATGTTATTTATTGACAAAATGATATAAAATCTACTAAATATATCAAGTTAAAACTCATAATTACAATAACATGATTAACATAACATTTCCCGACGGTTCTAAGAAACAATTTCACAAGGGTATCACGGGAGCTGAAATTGCTTCTTCAATTTCAAAGTCACTAGAAAAACGGGCGATAGTTGTGTCTATTGATAGAGAACTTAAAGATTTATCTTTGCAAATACATGGAGATTGTGCATTAAGAATAATTACGGATAGCGATCCAGAAGCTCTAGAAATTATCAGGCACGATGCAGCTCATATTATTGCAGAAGCTGCCAAAGAACTTTTTCCAGATATACAAGTAACAATTGGGCCAGCTATTAAAGACGGTTTTTATTACGATTTCGCTAAAAGCGTTCCCTTTACCACAGATGATCTTAAAAAAATCGAAGCTAAAATGCATGAGATTGTAAAACAAAATGAAATTTTTTACCGAGAGGAATGTGATAGAGACGAAGCTATTAAGATGTTCAAAAAGATGGGGGAGCATTATAAAGCCGAAATCATTGAATCCATACCAGAGGGACAAACAATCACCCTATATCGCCAGGGTAATTTTGTCGATTTGTGTCGTGGACCGCATAGCCCATCAACTGGAAGAATCAAGCACTTTAAACTAATGAAAGTCGCGGGAGCTTATTGGCGTGGTGATAGTAATAACGAGATGTTGCAGCGTATATATGGCACCGCTTGGGCAACAAAAGAGCAGCTTGATGAGCATTTATATAGGCTAGAAGAGGCTGAAAAAAGAGATCATAGAAAACTTGGGCGAGAGCTTAATTTATTTCATTTTCAAGAAGAAGCTCAAGGTATGGCGTTCTGGCATGAAAAGGGTTGGAATATATACCGTACAATTGAAAGCTATATAAGAAGGAAGTTGCAAAAAGCCAATTATCGAGAGGTTAAAACTCCTATAATGGTTGATAGAAAGCTTTGGGAAGATTCGGGGCATTGGGAAAAATTCAGAGAAGACATGTTTACAGTTGAAACTGAAGATAGAACTTATGTGCTAAAGCCTATGAGTTGTCCATGCCATGTCCAGATCTTTAACCATGGAACAAAGAGTTATAGAGATCTACCAATTAGAATGGCTGAATTCGGCTCTTGTCATCGTAACGAATCTTCAGGTGGTTTACACGGATTGCTTCGCGTGCGAAACTTTGTTCAAGACGATGGGCATATTTTTTGCAGTGAAGACCAAATAAACGCAGAAACAGTAGAGTTTTGTAGATCTTTACTTGAGATTTATAAGGATTTTGGCTTTTTAAAAATTAAAGTTAAATTTTCTGACAGGCCCGATGTTAGAGCTGGCGAAGATTCAGTTTGGGATAAAGCTGAATCTGCTCTAAAAGCAGCTGTTGAAGAAGCTGGTATTGAGTACGAAATGAATCCAGGTGAGGGCGCGTTCTATGGCCCCAAGCTTGAATTTGTTCTAACTGATGCGGTTGGACGGGACTGGCAATGCGGTACTTTTCAAGTAGATTTTGTTTTACCAGAAAGATTAGATGCCCAGTATGTTGCTCCAGGTGGAGAAAAAAAACGCCCCGTTATGCTCCACAGAGCAATTATTGGTACCTTTGAGAGGTTTATTGGCATTTTAATAGAAGAATATGCAGGGAAATTTCCCCTTTGGCTTGCTCCTATCCAAATTGCTCTGGTTGGCATTACAAATGATCAGGATGATTACTTAAGTTCATTGAATGCTAAACTTATTGGTGCTGGAATTAGATCTGAGCTTGACATATCAAGGGAAAAAGTGAATTATAAAATACGCAATTTCTCTAATCTAAAAGTACCGATTATTGCTGTTGTGGGTAAAAAAGAGCAAGAGACTGGAGGCGTTACACTAAGATATCTGGGCTCCGAGGAGCAAACAACGGTTAGTGTAGAGGAGCTTATAGCGCTGGTTTTAAACGATAATAAGAAGTATTTTTCTTAGAGTGTAATTTATAAATAATGTTGTGGAGAAATTTTTATAACTGAGATTAAAAAAAGTAAGTTTCCTAAAGCTAATAAGGAAATTAGAGTGGCGGAAGTTCGGTTGGTTGATGCTGAAGGTGAAATGATAGGCGTTGTAACGCTACAAAAAGCTATGCAAATGGCATTTGACGCAGGGCTTGACCTTGTAGAAATTTCTCCAAATGCAGAACCTCCTGTTTGTAAGATACTTGATTTTAGCAGATTTAAATATGATGCCAAGAAAAGGCAACAAGAGTCTAAAAAGAAGCAAAAAAAAGTTTCTTTAAAAGAAATGAAATTCAAAGTAAACATAGGTCAAGGTGATCTAGATGTTAAATTGAGGAAAATCAGGCAGTTCCTTGAAGATGGAGATAAGGTGAAAATCTCTCTATGGTTTAAGGGACGTGAAATTGTTCACAGAGATAAAGGCAAAGAGTTATTTGATCGAATTATAGAAAATTTGGGTCCTATTGCCAAGATTGAATCTGAAGCAAAGATGGAAGGAAAACAAATTGTCATGGTCTTGAGTTCCCAGTCTATAGTGGAATAGGAGTTATTGCTTCTTTGGTAACTCCAAACTTCAGATTAAATGAAGCGATTGTAAAGGAAATTATACCGCTGCCAAAGATCAGTGAGCTTATTTGATTGAAAAAATAGAATAATTCAAAGTGATCTACAATGGTCAACCAACCACGACTTTATTTCTTCCGGTTTCTTTTGCTTCATATAAAGCTTTGTCTACTCGATTGATAAAATCTTGGGCGGATTCAATAGGGTTGAACTCAACAATCCCGATAGAGGTTGTTTTCTTTAGGGGTTGGCTATAGTCTGGTATTATGAAGTCAATAGCTTCTATGGTTGATCTAGTTTTTTCTGCGGTGACCAATCCCTGTTCAATATTCATATTTCCTAAAAGAACCATGAATTCTTCGCCGCCATATCTAGCTATGAGATCAGTTACTCTAAAGGAAGACTTTAGTGTATTGGTTAATGTTTTAAGCACTGCGTCGCCGGCAGGGTGGCCGTAAGTATCATTTACATCCTTAAAGTGATCCATATCTAGCATCATCAAGCATAATTTTTGACCAGAAGTTCTAGCTTTTTCTGTCATTTGTTTTATGTGGATATCAAAATATCTTCTGTTAAAAACTCCGGTAAGTCCATCTTTAGTTGATAAGTCGAAACTTTCTTCGAGCTCAGCTCGGAGATCGTCTTGATATTGTTTTCTTCGAAGTTGTGTTTTTACCCTTGCTTTAAGTTCACTTTTGTCTACTGGATAAATAAAATAATCATTAATTCCAAGTTCCATACCTTTTATAACCATTGGAATATTTTCTTCTTCAGCTAAAAGCATTATTACAGAGTTTTTAAATGTTGGCTTTGACCTCAGCATCACCCCTATTCTTAGTGGGTCCCCTACATTCATTTGACAGCTAATGATCACTAAATCTGGAATGAAAGATCCAAGAGAATCGATTTCTTCTGGATTAGAAAGAGATTGAACTTGGGTAGTAAGCAAGCTCAGGCTTGCTTTTATATTTTTTACTTGGATCACGTCATCATCGAGGAGTAAGATTTTACTGTCAGTAAAATTGTCTTTAAGATCTACTACTTGACCACCTAACTCTTCATTAGTTTTATTTCGTAGTTTAAGTTCATCTATAACAGTTTTCATGCGAGTTAGTGACTTAACTCTGGCAAATAGGGCTGTATCATTAATTGGTTTGGTAAGAAACTCATCTGCACCAGATTCAAGACCTTTTACTCGGTCTTCAATATCTGATAGAGCTGTAACCATTACCACGGGTATATGCGTCGTTTCTGGATTAGATTTTATATACTTACAAGTTTCAAAACCATCCATTTCTGGCATCATAACATCAAGAAGCACTATATCGACATTATTCTGGCTAAGCAAGGCAAGGGCTTTTGTCCCGCTATTTGCAGATAAAACAGTATAGTATTCACTAAGTAATTTTGCCTCCAACAATTTCACATTGGGCTCTAAATCGTCTACTACTAGTACAGTTGCGGTCATAATTTATTTTTTTTTGTAACTGAAGGAATAAATTTTTCAATTGCCTTAAAAAACTTGTCAATAGACACTGGCTTAGACAGGTACATATCACAACCTGATTTAGAAATTCTTATTTGGTCAACTTTCAAGGCAAATGCTGTTATAGTTATTATTGGTATATATTTAGTATCTTGGTTTGCTTTCAGGGTTTGAATCAGATCGATGCCAGAAAGACCGTTAAGATGAATATCCATGAGAATAAGGTCTGGCCTAGTATTCTGGATTAGCTCAACGAGATTGAGGCCATCCCTAGAAATAACGACTTCATGCTCCTGAATAGTAAGCAGGTCATGAAACAATTTCAAATTCAGTTCGTTATCTTCAACGATTAGTACTCTACCCATAATTTAAAACAACTTCTATAGCTTAAGACTATAAAGAACCAAAATCCCAATACACAATTATTGAGTGTATACTATAACTGAGAGAGGGTATAATATTTATTTGATAAATGTGTCGAGTTCGGATATGAGTAGAGTTCTTGGCTTATAATCTTATTGCATTTTTATCATTATTTAAACCATGGGTTAACGCAATTTATTATGTTGCTTGCCAAAGTCCACTATCTAACTGTTCGAATAGACTTATCTCGGAGTTGTTAATATTAGTTTTAAGTAATAAAACTTTTATTTCAGATAATTGAATTTGTTGAATCTCATCAGAAATTATCATTATTTTTTCTACAGTATCAATCTTCAGAGGGCTTGTTTTAGAAAAAAGCTGAAGTAATTTGTCTTCTGTGGGGTTTACAAGAATAATAATTTTTGAATTATTAGGATTTTCTATAGAGTGTGTTATGTAAATAGGTTGCTCTTGAGCAAGTGGATCTTCCTTTGTGGCATGAGGAATGAAGTGTTTTTTGGAGTAGGTCCACAATATACGATCCAATTCTATGGTAAAATCACTATTATTAGTAATAACACAAGTATTGATAGAGCTATAATAACATTTTTGAACCAGGTGACAAAAGGCTTTTGATAACTGATTTTGCTTTGTTTTATAACAACTTATTTTTATCATCTACAAACACTAAAGAACTAAATTTACTAGCAAATACTCTCATATCCTTGCATAGCAAGAATTGTGAAAGTATAATTCATGTTATCCAAGTTTGAGTAAATATAACATGCTAAGATGTACTTATATAGTCCTTATTCATAATAATGAGTCTAACATTACAAAATTAGTGGATTCATTAAAAATGATAGCAGGTAATTTTTATAAAGAATTTATCTTTGTTGATGATGGAAGTACAGATAACTCGCTTAGTTTACTAAAGACAAAGGTAAATGACCTTCCAAGAACTACAATCATCACTCAAGAAATGGAAGGGCCAACCGTAAGTGTCAATAAAGCCATAAGTCTGGCCACTGGCGACTATATTCATTTTGTTGAAGGCGACGAGGTTTTGCAAATAAACTCCACGTCGCTCCTTATGGAATCGTGTTTAAAGTTAGGGGTGGAGGTGGCTATTGGACATGTAGCGCAAACCATATCAGCTAGCTCTAAATCATCTGGTGTGTGGCGAATAGTTCAAAACCCAATTAACGAGATACTGCTAGGCAAGATCGATAGGGTACGGGAAGTAGGCAGATCTGGGAGTGTAGTCCATAACAAATTATTAGATAAGATTGCTAAAGCTGATAGTAGTATTTATACACAAAATATGTCACTTTCTCTTAGATGTGCGAAATATAGTAAATTTGTATTACTAGAGGATTATGTCACGACTGCCGTTGATCGTCAAAATGACTTTGATAGGAAGTTTAGATCTTATAATAATTTAAAATCTATATATAATTTTTCGAAAGAAAATCCAGAAATATTTTCAAATCTTACAGCGGAATTATTGGCAGCTCTTAGCGCCGAATCAGTAAAGAGACTTGATAAAATAAATTATGCAATGAAGTCTTTGGTAGGAAAATATGTCAAGTCTACTTCCCTAGATGGCGTACTTACGTTATATAAACTTGAGCTTGAGAAACTATTTTAAATTTTATACCAAACTTCAATTCTATATTTATAGAACCCCTTTTTGCTTTATCAAAGAATTCATTGACCGTAACAAATCAAATTCCTCTCTGTAGTTTAATTATAAAAAAATTGTTATTTGCCCTTGAAGTAATTCTAAGCGATCATATATAACAACTGCTAGCGTAATTTAATTAAATTTATGAGGTTCAAGATGAATTTTAAACCACTACATGATCGAATCGCTGTTTTACCAGTTCCAGGCGAAGAAAAAACTACTGGAGGAATTATCATTCCTGATACTGCTAAGGAAAAGCCAATGCAAGGTAAAGTTGTTGCGGTGGGAAACGGTCTTAGAGACAAAGACGGAAAACTAGTTCCGTTGGAAGTAAAAGTTGGGGATATAGTAATGTATGGCAAATGGGGCGGTACAGAAGTAAAAATAGATGGCAAAGATATTGTTATCATGAAAGAAAGTGATGTTATGGGAATTGTTATAAAATAATATCCAAGTCCAAAATTAAACGTACATACATTCAGGAGAAGAAATTATGGCTAAACAAATTAGATACGGCACAAAAGCACGCGAAGAAATGATCAAAGGTGTTAATATTTTAGCAGATACGGTCAAGATAACTCTTGGTCCTAAAGGGCGTAATGTCGCTATAGAGCAATCTTTTGGCGCTCCTAGAGTAACAAAAGACGGAGTAACTGTTGCAAAAGCAGTAGAATTAAAAGATGCGATGCAGAATCTTGGAGCGCAGCTTGTTAAGTCCGTTGCAAGCAAGACTGCAGATGTGGCTGGTGATGGCACTACAACTGCTACTATACTAACTCAGGCAATTGTTCAAGGTGGTAATAAGGCTGTTGCAGCTGGTTTTAACCCTATGGATTTAAAAAGGGGTATTGATTTTGCAGTAACTCACTTACTTGAAGAGATAAAGAAAGCAAGCAAGCCTATTAGTTCTAAGGCAGAAATAGCGCAAGTTGGTACAATATCTGCAAATGGTGATAAAGAAATTGGTGAGCAAATTGCTTTAGCGATGGAAAAAGTTGGCAAAGAAGGTGTTATTACTGTTGAAGAAGCCAAAAATTTTGGCTTTGAGGTTGAAGTGGTAGAAGGAATAATGTTCGATAGGGGGTATATTTCTCCATATTTTGTGACTAATTCTGAAAAAATGATAGCTGAACTTGATAGCCCATACATTTTAATTTTCGAAAAAAAGCTTTCAAGTCTGCAACCGATGCTTCCAGTGCTTGAAGCTGTAGTTCAGTCATCAAGACCACTTTTAATAATAGCCGAAGATGTTGAAGGAGAAGCTCTTGCTACTTTAGTTGTCAATAAACTAAGAGGTGGCCTGAAGGTAGCTGCGGTTAAAGCTCCTGGATTCGGCGATAGAAGAAAAGCAATGCTAGAGGATTTAGCTATATTGACTGGTAGTCAGTTAATCAGTGAAGATTTAGGCATGAAACTTGACAATGTAAGTCTTTCAATGCTAGGTAGTGCAAAAAAAATTAAGATCTCAAAAGAAGATACTGTAATTGTTGACGGAGCTGGTGCAAAAGCCGATATAGAAGCAAGATGCTCACAAATTCGTCAGCAAGTCAGCGAGACAACTTCTGATTATGATAAAGAGAAGTTACAAGAAAGGCTGGCTAAACTAGTCGGTGGTGTGGCTGTTTTAAAAGTTGGCGGTGCAACAGAAGTTGAAGTGAAAGAAAGAAAAGACCGCGTAGAAGATGCGCTTCATGCAACAAGAGCTGCTGTCGAAGAAGGCGTAGTAGCTGGTGGTGGAGCAACTCTGTTCTATGCAGCTAGAGTCTTAGAAAATCTAAAAGCTTTAAATGAAGATCAGCAAGCTGGAGTGAATATTGTGAAGAAAGCAATGCAATCACCTATCCGTCAGATAGCAGAAAATGCTGGAGTCGATGGAGCTATTGTAGTCGGTAAGCTTGAAGAGTCCAAGTCAAATACTATGGGTTTTGATGCTCAGAGTATGGAGTATGTAGATATGTTTAAAGCTGGAATTATTGATCCAACTAAAGTGGTAAGAACTGCGTTAATTGATGCTGCTTCAGTTGCGTCTTTAATTATCACAACAGAAGCAATAATTATTGCAGATCCAACTGTAAAAGAAGAGTCGAATGCAGGTGGCGGCATGCCTAGTGGTATGGGAATGGGTGGCATGGGCGGTATGGGATTCTAATAAGTTTTACCATCGTTGTTTGTTAACCTATTACCTACAAAACCCTCGCCCATCTAATTATAGGCGAGGGTTTTGTGCTAACATGTCTATTATTTTTTTACTTAAATCTTTTTCTAGAGCAAATGTATGAAAATCCTAAAAAGAATTATTCTGCCCCTACTTATAGCAAGCTCTATAATTCTTAACATAACTCCAGCTTTTGCTGCAAAGTCAAGAAAAGGGCCGTTGAGAAGTTTTGGTGACTACATGCAGATAATAAATCCAATTTTTGCAAGCGGACTTGCTTCTCAAGAAAAAGGATTTGGACATTTTGCTTTGATCTATGGTCAAACATGGGTAACTATGCATAGTGTGAAAATAATGGCAAGTAAGGGTAAGTGGCAACCGGGCAAGAGACCTGGTATTGATGGTAAAAAAGATCGCTTTGATGGTATGCCATCTGGCCACACGGCTTCGGCTTGGGCGGCAGCAGCGTATATCAGAACTTTTTCCGAGGACTATAAATATCTCTCCATTCCTTTATATATAACAGCTGTAGTTACGGGTTACAGCCGGGTAAAGGCCAAAGAGCACACAACCAGTCAGGTAGTAGTAGGAGCTGCTCTTGCTGAGCTTGTGACTTATATCAACAGTAAACTTGATTGGAGCAACGATTATAGATCCACCAATTTCTATTTTGGCGGTAATGAGCTAACAGCAAGCTTTCAGTTTAGGTTGTAATACGGCAGCGTCAAGTTAATGGATTATGGTCGTAAAAAGCCCTAATGCTTGAATTCTAGGCAGCAAGAAGTCTCCTAGTAGCTTCATCCCAGATTGATTTAGCGACTGCAAATGCAGATCTTTGGTCTTCGGCATTTTTCGTATATCGTCC
>CAMCMD010000028.1 GCA_945875975.1 Rickettsia typhi | reverse complement strand
CTGATTATCGATAATGGAAACCTATGATATTTAGGTGGGTTGATGAAGATGCATAAAATTACCTATCTGAAGGTGTACTAACTTTGGCTAAGTTATTATAATTTTATGCTTTTTTCAACACTAGCTTGTCTCCCTCAATTTTAACTTGACGGTGCCTAAAAATATATCAAAGAAAGGCAAGCCGAAGAGAGGGCGGCCAAAGCAAAGCAAGTGTTAGTGACTAACTTATATGATCGAGCTAAGGATATCGGTGATAGATCTATAGCCCATCGTTACCTTACTCAAAGAAGAGGCATTACTTGTGAGGTTGGAATTGATATCAAGACGACTGGTATTAAAAACCAAAATCAGTATCTGCCGGCAATAGTTGCCTTTGCTAGGAACGAACAAGGCGTGATCACGGGAGGTCAGCAGATATTACTTGATAAGCGCACTGGAGGTAAGGCTGATATTGATATAGCCAAGAAATCGTTTGGCAAAATAGCTGGTTCATTCGTAGAAGTAGGCAAGGCTGAAAATACTCTGAAGGGCAAGGTTAATATTACTATCATTGCCGAAGGATTAGAAACGGCTTTATCAGTAAAACAGTCTCTAGCGAATGATCTAAATAATAAAGACATACAAGTCAAAGTGCTTTGTTCACTTGGTATTAGCAATATCAAGAATTATAAGCCAGCAGCTGGTGAGAAAATCATTATCGCGGCTGACAATGATGGTGAGCATGCAGTCACGTCTAAAACCATTGATACGGCTAAAGGCGAACTACAAAGCAAAGGAGCGTTTGTAGAAATTGTCCGTCCAGACAGAGTAGGCGACTTTAATGACATATTGCAGCAGGATAATAAGGGAGAAAAAGAAATACAAAATGCATTTAAAGGTTCAATGGCCAGAATAACGGAAACAACGTTACACTTGGCAAAAAGTGATATGGAGTTTGCCGAGCTAGATAAGGAGAAAACCCATGCCAAGACATTTGAGGAATTGTTGCCGATTTTAGTCAAGGAGCAACAACTAGCTCATAAACTAGCTAAGGAATCACCGGCAATCTTTGAAAAACTAGCTGATCATAAACTAAATACTGATCCTCAAATTATAGAATCATTGGTTAGAGAGAGAAGTTTCCTCATTAAAAACAATATCGTACCGGAAAAGAACTTGTTTGAAACAATGCGAAAATCTCCTGACATTGCCACAACAGCCCAGGATATGTTTAAGGAGTGTCAGTCATTTGCCCAGGCGCAGCTCAAAAGGAATGTGACGGCGGTAAAAAGAAATGATGAGCTAGGTAGAGAAGAAGAGTCGTTGCAACATATGAAGAATATACAAGAATCTACTAAGCATCTTAATCAGTATTTTGATCAGGAAGCAAAGGATACATTAAAGGAGCATACCAATCGCCTAAAAGTTTATGAAATTGCCGAGGAGCATAGTCATAAGCATCCTGAGCAATCCAAAAAGTTCAAAGAAGAAATGTAGTCCTTAAGTAGATTCTCTACCAGCTATATCTTGCAACAAGGTCTTGATCGTTATCAGGAAAAAGGCATAGTTGAAGCTACGACATTTGCCGAGGAGAAAAATAGTCAATATGTTATTTCTAGATTGGCAAACAGGGTCAATATATTAAGATCTGAAAAGTCACTGCACGGCAAAGAATATATAGAGGCGGTGGCCAAAGATAGTGAAATAATGAGATACGTTGACAAGTCTTTGACTGAAGGTAAAAGGTTTGAAAAAACACAGCCACAAGATAATAATTTATTAGCTTATGCAAATCAGAGAAATGTGAACAATATTATTAGCACGATGAAAGAGCTGCGAGCTATAGATAGATTTAAAAGCAAGGTTGAAGATATACTAAAATACTCTAATAACGAAAATTTAAAAGGTGCGCTCGAAATATTCAAAGACAAAGGCATGAATGACTTTGCAACAATATCAGAAAATATATGCAGGAAGGCAGTGATAGGCAAAATTGAGCATGATATCCAAACCATCCGTAAAGGAGGAGTAGCTGAAGGCTTTGATGAAAAGAACTATAGAGATAAGTCAGAATATTTAGGCTCATTGAATTGCAATAAATTGATCCAAAATCCGATATAGGCAAAGAGATGGAACAACAAAAGCAAGTAAGCAATGATTTCGGATTAGAGCGTTAATTTTATTTACAATCAATGAAGTTAGTACTATATTAGGTATTAATATAGTATTTAATTTAGGGCTATTATGGAACATAGATACGCAAATCTTACCGCTAGTATTTCGGAATTCAAAAGAAGTCCTTCCGCATTACTAGATAAGTCTAGTGGCGAAACTATAGCCTTATTGAATCATAATAAACCCACGGCATATTTAGTACCTGCTAAGCTCTACGAACAAATCTTAGATTATATAGATGACAAAGAGCTACTTCAAACTGCACAGCTCAGATTGAAGGACAAACAGAAGTCTATAAAGGTTAATTTGGATGAGTTATGAACTAGAGTTTATCCCTCTAGCTAAGAAAGAATGGGATAAGTTAGGAGAGGTTATAAAACATCAATTCAAAAAGAAACTAGCTGAAAGGTTAAAAAACCCGCATGTACCAAAGGATACCTTAAGTGGTTGTTCTAACTTGTACAAAATAAAACTAAGGTCTGTAGGTTACAGATTAGTGGGTATTTTCCAACAAAAGGAGATAAAGTAGCGCGGAGAGATGGCTATATCTCCTTTTGTTGGAAAATACCCGTCTTAGAAGTAATGAACTTCAGCCCAATAGAGGCTTGAAGCTTATGAGGACCATCTGGGCCTATTTAGGGTCATTAATGGCAATAAAAATATAATGTAATATATAGATCCAAAGTCCAATATAGGCAAAGAGATAGGGCAAGTAAAACAAGCAAGCAATGATTTTGGTTTAGAGCCTTAATTTTATTTACAATCAATGAATCTTAGCCAAAACCATCCTAGCGTCCTAATTTTGCTGTAAGTTCTTTGTTGCAAACAGCAAAACTATAATACAATTATCTTGCAGTATTATACCTCTCTACAGAAGCTCTTCTAGCAGCATATTCTCCACCTGATAACACAACTAAGCTGTTGATTACATCTTTTACCCCTGAGGTCCCTTTGACACTTGAAATAGCTAGATTAGCTTCTTCATATGTTCGTACAAAACCACTTAATTGGACTATTCCTCTATCTACTGCTATGTGAATTAAGCTAGTTGGAATTAGAGGATCATTACGAAATTTACTTCTTATAAAATTTACTATTTTAGTATCTTCCATTTGTTCGCCTTGATTTTTATAACCTTCTCTTCCTGTCTGCCCGCCGGGGTGACCGCAGCTTATTAAGTTTAAACATAGAACTGTTGCTAATAAAGTTTGAAATTTTCTCATCTTACTTCTCCTTTTTTATTTAAAAAATATTTATCTATTTTTTGTTGTTTGACTTTATATCCCAAATCTTATACCAGCACTAATAATATGGGCTTTATAATGAGTTTTGCCCATTTGGGTACCAATACTGTTAATAAACGCTGATTTCGATTTGCTTTTCCCATAATTATGGTAATTGTAGGATATATCAAATTTTATTCTTTCATTTAAATCAAAGGCGCTTCCTCCCGTAAATTTGTAGGCAAAATTATTCTTTCTCTTTATAATTTCTGAGCCTCTAGAAAGTCTACCATTGCTATCAAGCGAGGAATAAAATAATGTATCTTTTACAGTCGCTACACCAACCCCGATACCTATATAAGGATTAAATATTGTTACTACGCTACCAATTTCGTAATAAGTATTCAAAAAATATGCATCAATTACAGGACTACGTGTTACGCTATTAAGAGCATTGTCGGCTTTTAATTGTGGTGTTAAATGCCTTGACCATGTTAAATCTGAACGAAATTTGTCACCAAAATTAATTCCTAAACCTATACCGGCACCAACTACAGTATTTGAAACAGACTTTAAATTAGTGCTTTTATTGATTCCGTTAGGTGCTGAAACTCTTTCAAAATGTGCCCAACCTGAATCTACACGGAAATACGGTAATACTTCCGAATTAAAATATGCGTTTTCAGCATGGGATATATTTGCACTAAACGTTATTAATGCACTAAGCGACGCAACTAATGCAGTAGTAGTAGTGTTTCTTATAATTTTATTTTTCATAATATTACTCACTAAAATTTATTGATCGCATATGTAGAATATCATGTTTAGTGATAAACCTTTACCTTAAGTTTGATTTTTTTACTTAATTTTAACTTAAAATTAAAAAATTGTGGTATTTTTATTTCTAATGAATGTTAGGTTTAGTTAGAAATAGCATTCTTTAACCAAGGAAAAGAGCCATTTTCGACTGTCTGGGCCAAAAAGGCTAAAGTCTCCTTATTTGTAAAACAGTTGCTTAATCGAACTAACTAAAAATAATACTATAAAACCCACAGCTATTATTTTAGAGATTTGAGAAAAAGTACCAGCAAGCCCACTGAAACCAAAAAAAGAGGCTAGAATTGCAAGTAGAAAAAATATAATTATGTATTTTATCATCGAGTTCTTTCTATATTTGTTTTATAATTTATAAGTATCCATACTACAATATTAGCAAAACTAGTATTCTTTCAGCCCGTTTAGCACCTTAATAGGTATATAAGCCATAACCACGGATAGGCACATATAAAAATATCAGACGACATCAGGAGATAAATTACAATATAGAACAGGTAAAAGATTACTCTTACCTGTTTTTTTTAGCAAAATTATTACTGCGTTAGTTGTAACTTATTTTGAGTATATAAACTCTCTATTATTGTCGTAAGATTACCAAATTCTGGGGTGGTGCCATTTTCTATATGTTTTTTAAGAGTAGCAATAATATTACTTAAAACATTTTTTGCTGTCTTAAGTATAGGAAAAGAATTAGATAATTCATCGGGAATTGATTTTTCAAGTTTCTCAAGACCAATGGCTATTTGCCTATAATCATTGTTTTCAAAATCTGCTAATTTAGCTTTAACTATTTCACTTATGAGCCCCAAATCATGATATAGTTTTGGCATAAGAAAATTTACAATAACCGCACTTAACCAATTACAAGAAGATTTTAAAAAAAAGTAGAGCTAATCTATTGATATTCATGCTTTACTTTCCATAACGCTTATTATGGCACACAAAAATCTGCTCCAAATTGCTCTCTGTTTTTCACCTACTATATCTTTAACTAGCTTGCTTTAGCGGGCGAATTCGATCTTTTATTAAAGCGAGTTTATTCCACTGAACTATTTCTAATGGTTGCAATCATTGCTGCTATGCGTAAATTGCTCCATATCATCTACGGCGTTCTAAAAACTCAAACCATTTTTAATACAAATATTCAAACGATATAAGGATGAATATGAAAAATTTTGAAAAAAGTTATTGAACTTCAAGACGGTATCTTTATGTAGACCCCCTACTAACAATATCTATCCTTATGGCTTTTCACTATATTCTTTATTTTTGATGTTACCGCTGCAGTGTCATGTGAATCTAAGAAGCTTTGTCTGATTTTAATTGAAGAAGTTTTGTAGATTTTCCAATCTTTTTCGATGTCTGCCATTGCCCTAGACATGCCATTTGAGTAGACTTCTTCCTGATCCAATAAATATCCTGCATTTAATTCTTTAATTCTGGATGCATTAAAATATTGTTCTGGTATGTGTGGTATCATTAACATTGGAACTGTAAAATATAATCCTTCGTAGATACTATTAAAACCAGCATGAGTTATAAATAAAGACGCTTTACTTAAAACTTCTAACTGGTCTACAAATTTATAAATATGAATATTTGAATTAGTATTTGTATTTTTTAATAATTTATAAATAGCTTCATTATCTCCCGTAGAAATTATCACTTGATGTTTTGTAATAGCAAATATGTTTATAAATGCTTTAAATAAATCAATTTTCTCATTGAACACCGTGCCAAGGGAAATGTAAATCATTGATTCTGCAGTTAATTCAACTGTACTAATAGTATAATTTGAATCAAATCTATTTCCTAAATATATAATTTTGTTATTATCAAAATAATGTGATGGCGTCAGTAAGGCAGGTGAATAATAAGTAATAATATAATTTGATTTTGTAGCAGTTTGTATATCTAGTACATCTTTATATGATTCTACTTTATTGGTAGTACATTTTAATAAATTAAACTTGTCATTATAGTCTGTATCAAGGTTAGAGATAAATTTAGGTAGTAGATTAATAATATCTTCAGTACTAAACAAAAACATTGTATTGGAACAAAACGATAATAAATTAAACTTATCAGCAAATATTTGTCCCCATAAGGCCATTTGATCGTATATTACCACATCAAAAGCTTTATTTTCATGATATTTTGAAAGTATAGGCAATATTTCTAAAGTACTTACGAAAAAAATTTTCTGTAACTCTATAGTAACCTCGTGCGGTTCCATCAAAGATATAGGTAGTGATATATTACTAAGACTTTCACTGCTGTAATCTACAAATTTTGCTCCCGCTTCTTCTATTAAACTCTTAAAAGCCCCTGTATTAAAATAAGTAATTTTACACCCAGAAGCTATTAGGCTTTTTACTAAGCAAAGAGTCGGAATTGTATGACCACGTGATGGTATCCCTAAAAAAGCAAAATGAATTTGATTATTCTTTTTCATATAACTTAATATCGTAATATATTATCAATTTGAGAATTCCAAAGAATTTGATAAAGTCCACCTTTCGATAGTAATTCAGAATGACTACCATCTTGTACTATTTTACCATTATCAAATACTAAAATACGATCCATATGAAGGAGCGTAGAAAGACGATGTGCTATTACAACAGTAGTTTTATTCTCCATTAATTTAAATAGACTTATTTGGATTTCTTTTTCTGTTACTGAATCTAACTGGTTTGTTGCCTCATCAAAGAGCAATATTGGAGCATTTTTAAGAAAAGCTCTAGCTATTATTATTCTTTGCCGTTCTCCACCTGATAGCTTTAACCCCTTCTCACCTACTGTAGTATAATAGCCTTTAGACAAGCTAGTAATAAAACCATGAATACCGGCAAGTTTAGCCGCTTGAACTATTTCTTGATCAGTAGCTTCGCTATTACCATAACGAATATTCTCTAAAATAGTATCATGAAACAATATCAAATCTTGTGGCACTACAGCTATTTTTTGTCTCAAAGAGTTTTGAGTAACATCTGTTATACATTGATTATCAATTTGTATTTTTCCCTCTTTGACCTCAAATAATCTTAATATTAAATTGATAAAAGTAGATTTTCCAGCTCCAGAATAACCAACTAAACCTACCTTTTCGTTAGAATTTATAGTGATAGAAAGATTATTAAATATAGGAGGTTTTTTATCATAAGCAAACAAGACGTTATAAAATGTAATTTGCCCTCTGGTTACTGCAAGTTTTCTTGCATTTTCCTTATCTTTGATTTCTAATACAGTATTTATAGAGGATAAAGCATCTGAAACCTTACCAAAATGAGTAGAAAATTGAGTTAGATCTCTGGTAAGTTGATTTAAGAACTCCAATATTGCTATATTAATACCAATTACAAGTGCTATATCACCTAACAATATAATACCTGATTGATAGTCATAAATTAAGAAATATAAGCTTACAGCTTGTAACAAATCAAATGAATAACCATACACAAACCACATCCCAAAATAGGCCCATTGCATTTCTTTTTCTGCAGCTATCCTTTTCTTATATATTTGAAAAAATTTAAGCCTCTGATACATTTGTTTAGCAAATAAACGTACTGACACTATATTTGTTAGGGTATCAGCTATACTGGCAGTAGTTTTAGTACTAGATTTGGAATAGTGATTAGCTAAGTTACTTAGTTTCTGAAAACATAAAATTGAAACTAATATAAAAATACTCACCCAAATTAGGGTAGCTATAGTAAATTTTATATTTACTAATGATAAAGTATAAATAGCAAAAATCAGCGCTAAACCACATCCAAAAAAACGATCTATAAATAATTTAATTAATTCTATTGTACTATCAATTAGATTATTTATTTTATGCGTTAAATCTCCAGAAAAATTATTTAGAAAATAGGAATGACTTTGTTTTAGTAAGGCATAAAAAGCTCTGTCAGCTATTTTTTGACGCACTAAAGGAACCATTCTAATATCAACAAAATAGCCATAAAGCCTAAAAATAGTAGTAATAAATAATGTCATAAAAATATAAACACTTACAGGCAGAAAAAGATGTTCAGCAACATTATTTCCTTGATATTTTACAGCTGTATCTAGAATATTCTTTATTACATATTTTCTAAAAGACAAATCAATAGCCCACATTAAGGCTACTAAAAACATTATTGCTATACTAAACCTAAATTTAGGCAATATACTTAAGATGAATGAGAAAACATTCCTAAAGTTATGAAAAGTATTTTTATTCATTGGGCTACTAATGGTCTACAACGCTAATTTTTTACTACTTCGACTTTTGTATTGAGAAACTTAAGCAAGGAAAACCATAAATTTTTATATATTTTTCCAGAAATATCACCCGCATTATGAAGCATCGAAGCCTGATTAAGAATAAGCAATTTAGATAGATCTTTGCTAGCTTGTGTAGTATCAATTTCAAGATTATCAGAATTATTTTCTAGATAAAATAACCAAATTCTTATAAGTTCTTCTTTGTTTTTTTCCTCTATATTATATTGCTTATTAAAGGATAATAAATATTTTTTAAGTATATACTCTGTTAACAAACCACAATTAAACATACCAAAAATTAGTGGTTTAGGTTTTGGTATAATAGGAAATATCTTGTCTTTTATAATCCATCTTGTAACATAAGCAAACCTATCTTTAGCATCTAAATTTTTTCCACTACCATGCCATAACTTAGAATCAAAAACTATGGCATCACCAGCTGAAATAGGTAGGGTTACAATTTTCTGATTAGTTAATTTGCCTGAATATTTATCAACAAAATATGGAGACCAAAAATCAACAGCTGGTTTTATCTTCCATACATGACTATTTTTTATAATTTGTAAAGCTCCTGAAGCTTCATTAACGTCATTTAAGGCAAGCCATACAGAAAAGTGATAAGGATCATCAGAACTATAAGAAATATCTTGATGAAAAGGCACTGCATCTATCAAATCAGCAGTTTTACATATAACATTAGATTTTTTGTGTCGTATTTGACATTGCAATAATTTTGTCAGTTTGTCCTTTATAGTATCATTTAATAAATTTGATATAGTGTGAGTAATCTGTGATGGAGTAGCCCATCTACCGGTACAATTTAAGTAATCTGGAACTGACACGCCTAGCTGCCAAGCGGAGTTTGTTATTTCGCTTCTGATATTACTTAGGTGCCAAGTAAGTAAATCCAAAGGAATAAGATTCTTTATAATAAAAAAACCATTGTTTTCCAATTTGTCCATATCAGCAGCTTCTGATATCAATAACCGACAAATACTCTGTCAAAGATAAAACATCAAATATTTTTAGATTACCTACTTGCTTTAATATTACTTCCCAATCTTCTAATTTTCTTAATTTACCTCCTGTTTCAACCATTATATTGATATCTACAGCTCCCCCAATTGGGGAATTATTAGTTAAAATAGTTTCAATTAATAAAATACGTGATATTTTCTTATCTTTAATAAGCCTAAAATAAGATAATACTTTCTCATCATCTTGATTTTGTAAGAACCGACAAAATATGCTCAAGTCATAATTTTCGCTTAACTTATCTGGAGTAATTAGGCGAGCATTATAGTCTCTTATTAACTCTTCTGGAATTCTATGATCATTACAATAATCCAAATTTATAGTGTTAATATCTTTACTTCTTAAGACATTTATTAAAGCTAAAGAATGTACTCCAAATAATAATATACTCTCATTTCCTTCTATTTTATTACTAAATTCTCTAGTATCGAGCGTAGTATAGCCTATCAAAGCTTTATAGAATTTAGTTCTCATCTCTTCAGAAGTTTCTTTTTCTTTAAAAGATGGAAATGAAGATATTGTTTTTTGCTTTAATAAATTTACTATATTTAGCCAATTTTTTTCAGCAGCAACTCTTGCCCACATTTCCGCTGCTTGAGGCAAAAATGCATTATTTTTTAAAAATTCTCCTTTTGTTGAAATTTGCCATAAATCTTTATTTTGATTATAGTCTATTAATTCTACTTCCCATAAGGCTCTAAGCAATCTTTGTAAATTTGCTTCAATCATATTTAGTTGCTTAGATAACAGTTTTGTTGTTGCTGGTAAAATATTTAATAAGTCAAGTTCAATAGCGGCATTTGTTAAGTAAGTTTTCCAAAAGCCAGCAAGCTCAGAAGAAATTTTATGTATTTGAGCTTCTGGCTCTGGTGGAGAAATAATAAATTTTATATTTCCTGTAATATCAATTTGTCCTAAAGTACCACAGTAAACTTTAACTACAGCAACTCCATTATAAAATGGGTTCACTGTTTTATACCTTTGTAAGTAAATTGCATTACCTTCTATATCTACATGAAACCAACCATCATTATCTTCTGCTACAGCAAATCCTTTATGAAAAATATCTAGCTGTTTATACCACTTATTATGTATTAAGTTTCCTTCAGAATTAATATGAGTAGCTTTACTCTCTTTATGCACTACAGCAATATCATCCTTAAAATCTCCAACATAATCATATTCCTCTTGATAAAGTCTATTACCATATAAATCAATATGATAAAATTTATTAGATCTTCTTACTGTACAAATATTTTCTTGATAGTTCCCAACCCATTGGTATGATTGTTTGTATAATCTGCCACCATGAGAGTTTATATGATAGCACCCAGTATCATCTTCTACTGCTGCTCTTCCACAATAAAACCCATGAGTTTTATTGAATCTTTTAGTATAAAGTATCTTTCCTTTTAAACTTATGTGATAAGCACCCGTTGTATCACAAACAGGTGCAAAACCTGGTTCATGAAATTTCTCCACATAAAGAAACCTCTCCTCATACAATGGTTTCTCAAAAAGAGTATGAAATTTCCGACAAGGAGAAATTTTAATAAGCTTCAAGTGATTATTTCCTGTTAATTGACTAGTGGTTTTCTCATATTGCATGTTTTGCATAACTCATGATTAAAATAATTTTTTTGTAAACTTTTATACTCGCTACTTTGCCATATATCTGATAATTTTACTTCATTTACGTTCCCAAATTTTCCTAGCTTCTTTCTTAAATCATCAGGTGCGCAGCAAGGGCTAAATTTCCCTTCAGGATCAACCCATGCTTCTTTTCCTAAAAACGGACATGAGCCACCTGGAGCTAAATCTTCTACTCCTTCTTTAGCAAGAATAGTAAAATTTTCTAATATTATCTTCTCACCGTTTGTTAGTAACATCTTGTCTCTTAATGAATATACTTTTTCTACTTCACTGTTCCATCTATTAATTGCGGCTTCATCTCTTCTCATTGATAAATCTTTAATTTCTTCAAAATGAGCCCAAAGGTGATGCCCTTTAACTCTATCTACTCCCAGCTCTATAGCCATTTTAACTATATCGTGTAACTCAAGTATATTACTTTCCAAAAACGTTAATTGTAGAGTGACACTGCACCTTTTGTTTGTTGTATAAAAATATTTATCTCGTTCTTCAAGAAATGTTTTCAAATTTTTTGTTACAACTTCCCATTTTGAACCTATCATAATCTTTTCATGAGTTTCTTTGGTTGCACCATTCCAAGAAATCTTAATATCAGATAAAATTGGTACTAATAACTCAGACCATTTTTTGGCTCCTTTGATAGGAAAAGAACCATTTGTTGTTAGATTAAGTTTTAATCCGTACTCATGACATATAGTTATTATTTCATCAAAATTCTTATACATTAAAGGCTCACCCATAGTAGAAGGAATGATTTCTCTTAGAGGTGTTCCTGTAGCTTCTTTTATTACTTTTCTGATAGTCTCAATTGGCATTATTTTAGGCTTAATTCCTTTAGCTTTTTTATCTTCTTTAACTTTACTATAAGGTGAAAAACACTCGCACATAACACAGGCGTAATTACAATAATCTGGATTAGTATCAAAAGTAATTCTCCAGGGACCAGGTTTTGCGGAAACCAATTTGTTTTTACTTGTAGCGATATCAAAATAAACTTTTTCAAGTTGTCTTGTATGCTCATTTATAGAAGGAATATTACCATCATTAGAGTAAAGATAGCCATTTTGGCTAAGTTTGATGTATAGCTTTTTATCTACAGCTAAGTTTTCCATTTTTTCTGATAAACTTTCCACATCTCTATGCTTAAATAGCAACCCGTTTACTCCATCTCTAACATACTCTGCCATACCACCATAATCAGCAGTAATTACAGGTATTCTCAAATGCTCAGCTTCATGTATAACTAGCGGTGAATTTTCTCCCCA
>CAMCMD010000027.1 GCA_945875975.1 Rickettsia typhi | reverse complement strand
AATAGTTTTAATTTGATTATCTTTTCGCAATTGTACTGAAGGAGTAAGAATTTTTGTTCCTTCCAAAAAACCTAGTTCTTTACCAATACTCTGACAAAGAGTAAGAATATTATTTGTAATAGTAAACGGTGGCTTATACTTCATGTAGTGATACTATCATATGATAGTATCACTTGTCCAATAAATATTGTGCAAACTATTGAGTTAGTTATATATTAAGGGTCAAATGAAAGAAGCCTCATAGTATCCTATAATGGGGCACTGTCAAGTTGTTGAATTAAGACCGTAAAAAGGCTAATTCCTTGAATTTTAGGCGTGAAGAAGTTTTTGAGTAGCGTCATTCCAGATGGATTTAGCAAAAGCAGCTCATGTATTTTGTACCCTTTGCGGAGATTTGAGTTTAATTAATGATTTATCCTTTCTTCGTGTCGGTTGGCGCACATTCTTAGCTCGATTATTTAGTCCATTATGAGAACTATGCTGTGCCTTAGGACACATATGGCTTGAACTTGAATAAACGTCACAGACTAGTCTACATCTTGTGTAAACCTTTGGTATGTTTGTGAAATGCACTAAAAATAAGAATGGCTGGGACGGAAGGACTCGAACCTTCGACCTACGATACCAAAAACCGTTGCTCTACCAACTGAGCTACATCCCAATATGACTATAGATCTTATAACAATATTAAACTGACCAGTCAATAATAATTTGGGATTGCTATAACTATTGATGTTATAATTTGATCATGTATGAACTTTATATCCCGCTTCTTTCCAAGCATCTATACCTCCTTCAAGATTCCATACATCATGCTCTAACCCTTCTGCCTGTAACAATTGGCAAGCGCGCATTGAACGCCCACCAACTCTGCATTGAAGAACAATTTTCTTGCCTTGAATGTTTTTTAATTGATCAATTCCTACTAGGATAGTCGACAAAGGAATGTTTATAGCTTCCTTGATGTGACCCTCATTATATTCATAAGGCTCCCTTACATCCAAGATGATTACCTTGGTTTCGTTAAGCCAAGAATGCAGAGTATTAACGTTAACAGTATGTATATTATTCATTTATAATTTCTATCTTACTCTACTACCTATATCACTAGCCTTGCCTTTAGCTTTGTTAGGCGGATAGGTAGTAGTACTCTCTGCAGAAAGAGTTGGTTTTAATCCCTTTCTTAAAGAAGCTGCTTCAGATACAGCATTCGATCTAGGTCTTGAAGCCGGCCCATCTATTACTGTTGTTACTATTTTTTCTGGCACTACACTTTGTTGTTTCGGATCTTTTGGTACAATAGGGGTAATTACAGAAGTTTATATATTTTGAGCCCCTGGTGTGGCAGATTTTTCTTTAACACCAACAAGTCCCTTAATTTTATCAACGAAAGAACTTATAGCACTTCCTACTCTCTCCATAAAGGTTGGAACAGTTTCCGGTGTATATCCTGGAATTTGAGATCCTAATTTGTTGTACGACCCTGGAATTTTAGTAGAATACACTTTTTTACTTACAGCGTTTAAAGATTTAACAAAGTTATTATATTCAGGGCCAGGCTGAATAGTTGCTTTACCATACTGAGTAACCGATGTATTTATTACATGAAAAACCAAATTAGTCATTGCACCTTTTTCATTACCATTTTCTTTATAAAACTGTGTTATTGATGAGTAGTGTTCTTGCAAGTAATCTGGGATTTTTAGATTAGCAAGATGCTTCTTCGTTCCCTTTTCATCGCCCTTTAGCAAAGATTCAGATATATTTTTTGCAAATCCATTTTTAGTACATTCATATAGCACAACATTTTTGGCAAGAGATGTATTTCTCATATACTCAGCACATCTTTTTTGCATCACAGCTTTCCTTTGTTCAGGCAAATCTGTATCTTTTATTGGGTTCGCTTCTGTTACGATTTGCTTTTCTACTTCTACTAACTTGGAAGCAAAGCTATGAAATTTCTCGCTAGAAATTTCTGTATGAAGATCTTTATTCATTGCTTTAATTCCTTTAGCTCTTGCCTCAGCTGGCGTAATCTTAGCAAATTCACTGTATAATTGCTTGGTTTCTTCAGGTGAAATAGACCCATCAATGATCTTAGCTCGTAGCTGCTTATACATCTCAGGTAGACTCAGAACGAGTGGATTTTCAGATTGCTTTGACATTACCTATTAACCATATTAATTAAATAAGGGGTTACTAAATAATAATATAGTAACCCCAATACTTTAGGTTAAAGCATTTAAACTAAGGATGTCAATCTTTTCTCGACATTCTCTTACGTTCATTCTGATCAAGGTAGCGTTTACGCAAACGAATAGATTTTGGTGTAACTTCAACTAATTCATCATCCTGAATGTAGGCAATTGCTTGTTCAAGCGACATCAATTTCGGTGGAGAAAGTCTTATCGCTTCATCCTTACCACTTGCTCTAACATTTGATAATTGTTTAGATTTGATTGGATTTACCTCTAGATCATTATCTCTATTATGCTCTCCAATAATCATTCCTTTATATACAGGTACTCCTGTGCCAATGAGCATACTGCCTCTATCTTCAAGATTCCAAAGTGCATAAGCAACAGCATTACCATCTTCCATGGATATTAGCACACCATTTCTACGTCCTTCAATTTTTCCACAATAAGGGCTATATCCGTGAAATATTCTGCTCATAACGCCGGTGCCTCTGGTTTCTGTAAGAAACGGGCCATGGTAACCAATAAGGCCTCTAGATGGAGCAATAAATATTAAACGACTTTTTCCCGCACCAGTTTCGCGCATATCTTTGATTTGCGCTTTGCGTAAATTCATTGACTCCACAACACTACCAACAAATTCAGAATCAATGTCAATCTGAACTTCTTCCATTGGCTCTAATCTCTCGCCTGTTTCTGGGTCTTCTTTAAACAATACTCTTGGCCTGCTAATTGAAAGCTCAAAACCTTCTCTGCGCATTGTTTCAATCAATACACCAAGCTGCAACTCTCCACGTCCAGCAACATCAAATGCGTCCGATTGTTCTGTTTCAGAAATTTTAATCGCAACATTCCCCTCAACTTCACGCATCAACCTAGCTCTAAGTACTCTCGAAGTAAGTTTATCACCTTCTCGTCCGGCAAGCGGGGAATCATTGATTGAAAATAACATCGAAAGTGTCGGTGGATCAATTGGTTGAGCTGCGAGAGCTTTTTCAACCTCCGGTGCTGCAATCGTATCTGCAACGTTAGCTTTTTCAAGACCAGCAATAGCGATAATATCTCCCGCTTCCGCTGTGGTTATTGGTAATCTTTCAAGACCTTTGAAGGTTAGCATTTTAGTAATTCGGCCGCTTTCCACTAGCATCCCATCACAATTAATGACCTTTATAGGCATATTAATTTTAGCAATACCAGACTCTATTCTACCAGTTAAAATTCTACCTAAATAAGCATCATATTCCTTTGTTGTAACAATCATTGAGAATGGAGAATTAATATCAGATACCGGTTGTTTAACATAAGATATTATAGTATCAAATAATGCATCTAGATTTTCTCTTGGATGTTCTAACTCTTTTACTGCCCAACCATTACGGCCTGAAGCATAAATTACAGGGAAATCTAACTGCTCGTTAGTTGCCTCCAGAGCCATAAAAAGATCGAATATCTCGTCAAGCACTTCATTCGCTCTTTCATCACTACGATCAATTTTATTGATAACAACAATTGGCTTTAGACCAAGCTTTAGCGCTTTTCCAAGTACAAATTTAGTCTGTGGCATTGGCCCTTCTGCTGCATCGACAAGAAGCACGACTCCATCAACCATACTTAAGATACGCTCTACTTCACCACCGAAATCTGCGTGCCCAGGCGTGTCAATAATATTAATTTTAGTATCTTTCCAATCAACGCCTGTGCATTTTGCCAAAATTGTAATTCCACGCTCTCTTTCAAGATCATTAGAATCCATAGCTCTTTCACTTACCGATTGATTAGCTCGGAATAAGCCACTTTGGGATAGCATTTTATCGATCAGTGTTGTTTTGCCGTGATCAACGTGGGCAATGATTGCAATGTTTCTTATTGATAATGCCATTAACTATTCTTTCTTTTTTCTTAAAATTTAGGATTTGTGATCATACAGTATTTTTTCTTAAATATCAATTTGAAAAAAAACATACCTTTTGAGCACCAAATTAGGGTATTATAGTGAATCACCATATTCAATGTGATTGACTATATCACGGAGAGAATTATTGACCCATAAGCAAGATTAAATATGAAGAAACCTTCAAAAAGACAACAAAAGAATTACACTTTAATGTTCTGTATAATAGCAATGATGCTATTGATTTATTCAATAACTATAATAAAGTTATCCTAACTTAAGATGGTGGACTCGAGTTCAACAACTAATATATCATACATTAAATGAACTGCCACAGCCACATTTGCCTTTTTCGTTTGGATTAGTGAAGGTAAATCCTGACTTGAACTTCTCTTCCATATAATCCATTTCTGTGCCAAGAAGATACATCAAGGCTTTTGGATCAATAAGAACATTTACGCCTTTATCACTTATTATTTCATCGAAATGCCCCTTTTCGTCTGCATATTCTACAAAATATTTTAATCCAGAGCAGCCTCCAGACTTTATCCCAATTCTAATACCCAGTGAGTCTTTGCCTCGCTGAGCTAAAAGAACTTTAACTTGAGTTGCGGCGGCTCCTGTGAGGGCCATGATCTGCTTAGTGTTAGTCATTTTTACGTTTGTTTTTATAGTCAGTTACGGCGGCTCTAATTGCATCTTCTGCAAGCATTGAGCAATGAAGCTTTACTGGTGGAAGCGATAAATGCTTAGCTATTTCTGTATTTTTAATAGCAAGAGCTTCGTCAACATTTTTGCCCTTGACCCATTCACTGACAAGAGAGCTAGAAGCAATGGCCGAGCCACAGCCAAATGCTTTAAATTTGGCATCAACAATAACACCATTATCATCAACCTTAATCTGTAGCTTTAATACGTCGCCGCAAGCTGGTGCTCCGACGAGTCCAGTACCAACTGAGTCATCTTTTTTATCCAGTGTTCCCACGTTACGTGGATTTTCATAATGGTCAATTACTTCGTTACTATATGCCATATTAATCTCTCTTTAATTTTCTAATGAGTTGCCCATTTTATTTCATTAATATCTATCCCTTCTTGCACCATTTCCCACAAGGGACTTAGTTCTCTTAAGGTATTTATTTTTGACAGTACTAATTCGGCTGCATAATCAACTTCTGCTTCAGTTGTGAACTTACTAAAGCCAAATCTGATCGAAGTGTGAGCCATAGCTTCTCCTACTCCAAGTGCTCTAAGCACGTAAGAAGGCTCTAGAGATGAAGACGTACAAGCTGAACCAGAGGATACGGCAAGATCCTTAATAGCTAAGATCATCGATTCCCCTTCAATATAAGCAAAGCTCAAATTTACATTACCAGGATAACGTTTCTCTCTATCGCCATTAAGATAGATTTCTTCAGCACTAGTTTGGATTGTTCTAACAAATCTATCAAACAGTTTCTTTACATGCTTATAATTAGCATCCATTTCTTGTGAAGCAATCAATGCTGCTTTGCCAAGTCCAACCACTAAAGGAGTAGCAAGCGTTCCAGAACGCAAGCCTCTCTCTTGTCCACCGCCATTTATAATAGGAGTAAGTCGTATTCTTGGTTTGCGCCTAATGTAAAGTGCTCCAATACCTTTTGGCCCGTGTATTTTATGACCTGAAATACTTGCAAGGTCAATATTACACTCATTAACATCAATTGGAATTTTACCAAATGCCTGAGCTATATCGGTGTGAAAAAACGCGCCTTTCTGGCGGCAAATCTTTCCAATTTCTTTAAGTGGCTGAATAACTCCTATTTCATTATTAACTGCCATTATCGAGACAAGCATAGTATTCTCAGTAACAGCTTCTTCAAGTTGCTTTAAATCTACTAGTCCATTTGGCTGCACAGGTAAATATGTTACTTTAATACCCTCTTGTTCTAAATGACGACAAGTATCTAGAATGCACTTATGTTCTGTTACAAGGGTTACAACGTGATTTCTCTTGCTACCATAGAATTTTGCTATCCCCTTGAGGGCCATATTATTTGACTCCGTTGCTCCAGAAGTAAATATTATTTCCTTTGATACAGCACCGATTAAATTTGCTACTTGGGATCTTGCAAGCTCGCACGCTTCTTCTGCCTCCCAAGCATATTGATGGCTTCTTGAATGAGGATTTCCAAAATTGTGAGTAAAATAAGGGATCATCTCTTCAACTACTTTTGGATCAGTTGGTGTTGTTGCCTGACTATCCAGATAAATTGGAATTCTTCCCCCTTCATCAATCACTTTTTGCTTTAGTTTGGCTAGGTTGTTCATATTGTTTACTTATTTAATTCGCTATATATCTCAAGAAAATTATTAATATCTTTATCGCTAGTTGTATAGCCTAATGATATCCGTATCGCAGACTTAATTTCATCCTCAGAGTAACTCATTGCCGATAAAACGTGAGATTTCCCAACTTTACCAGAAGAACAAGCAGAACCCGAGCTTACTTCAATACTCTTTAGATCAAGAGCAATTAACATTATTTGCGCCGTAACTTTTGGATTAATTATTAAGCTAGTATTAGGTAAGCGCTCAGTATCTATACCAGCAATAGATATATCTGGAAACTTATTTAATAAATTAGACTCAAGCCTATCACGCAATTTCTTCATTCCCTCACTGCGTTTGTCTAATTCATCAAACGCAATCAAAGCCGCTTCTCCAAGGCCTGCAATGGCACATACATTCTCGGTTCCAGGACGCAAAGCCCTCTCTTGTCCACCACCAATAAATATTGGTTGAAGATGAAATGAAGCTTTATTGATTAAGGCCCCTGATCCAATGGGTGCACCAAATTTGTGACCAGAAATGCTTACAAAATCTAGATCCATATCTATTATATCAACAGCTATCTTGCCAACAGCTTGAGCACAATCGCTATGAATTTCTGCACCATACTCATGAGCAATTTTAGCTATTTTTTTTATAGGTGAGATGACACCAGTTTCATTATTTGCTAGCATAACCGAAACTAATTTCTTTTGTTTTGTAGAACTTGCTAATTTTTGCTGTAAATCGTCCAGGTCTAAGATACCATTTCTGTCAACTTGAATTACTGTAAAATTAGAAAAAAGCTTGCTGTAAGCTAAAATTGACAGATGTTCCGTAGCAGAGATAAATATTTCACCATCTTTGTAATTGGACATAATAATGTTATTAGCCTCAGTCCCTCCAGATGTAAAAGTGATCTGATAATTTCTGAAATTACTTTCAAATCCCATAAGTTTTGCTACAAATTTGCGAGAATTTTCAAGAATTGATTTCGCAGCTCTGCCGCTTGAATGAATTGAGGAAGGATTTAAAGGTAATAACGCGTATTCATCCATCCGGCTTTTTACAGCTGGGTGTAAAGGTGTTGTTGCATTATGATCCAGATATATTGTCTGATTTAAACCCGAAAACGGTTTCATTTGTACTATACCTTAAAGTTCTCCATTCATTACATCGGCTATAGAGATGTTTGCAAAATAGCTACGAATCCTTTTGCTAAGCCCTTTCCATAGGTCATGAGTTTGGCAATTTATACCATTTTTTCTACAATTCTTGTCTTTTGAACACCTGGTCATTTTTAAATTCTCATCTACCGCATCAATGATATTTTCAATGGTAATCTGATCAGAAGTTATGTTAAGTTGATAGCCACCACCTGGCCCCTTAACAGATTTTACAAGATCTGCTTTTTTAAGTTTGAGAAATATTTGCTCTAAATAATTTAGGGGAATATCTTGATTCGCTGAGATATCAGCTAATTTCATAGGAAGGCCGGTTGTATTTGCCGCGACCTCTATTACTGCCATTACTGCATAACGACTCTTAGTTGTTAACATCATATGGTTATCCAAGAATATTGTGTGATTAGTTATAGATGTTAACTTACCCCACTAAAATAGTCAAGTAATTGTTTTAAATTTTAGTAACAACAAACGTAAATAGGAACTTATAGTTATGGAGATTATCAGACCAGGGTCAAGTTAAGTAAACAGATATAAAATAATAAATCTTGTTTACTTAAACTTGACCACGCCGGGTGGGTTATACTTTTATAGCAGCTTATTATACTTTCATATTGGTTTTAACAGATTTTACTTTTTTAACTTCTTTAGCTGCGGCTACTACCGTATCGATATCTGCCTCTCTTGTAACTTTGCCAAATATGTGTACTACCTTGTCAGTAGTTTCTACATGCAAGTCGTATCCGTTGGCTATTTTACCATTTGTATATAGATGCCTTATTTTCCCTTTAACCTTCGCTGTAATTAAAGCATCAGCAAGTAATGATTGACTCCCTTTTATTTTCAGCTGAGTGTCAACTACATCAATTACACCGTGAACACTAGCAGCAATCTCCACCGCTTTATGCGCTTGCAAAGCGGTATCTAGCGTACCTTTAAGGCTTACAACACCATCTTTTGTTGATATACTTATGCTATTACTAGGAATATCATTCTCGCTTATTAACAGGGCTTTTATACTAACTGTTATATCTTCATCTTCTGCCGGATTGGCAAGAATTTTAGAGCAATTGAATATGGTTACACTTGCAATGACTAATGAAATAAAAAACATAACTAATTTTTTTAACAACATAACTTTATCTCCTTTTTAATTTAAATACAAACAGTTCCAACTTTGCTGCTTTTCTTAAGTGATAGCATTGTTGCAAACCACAAAAAACATATAAACTCGATTTAGTAATGCAAATTATCTTGCGGTATTATATCTCTCTACAGTAGCTCTTCTAGCAGCATATTCTCCACCTGATAACACAACTAAGTTGTTGATTACATCTTTTACCCCTGGAGTCCCTTTAACACTTGAAACAGCTAGATTAGCTTCTTCATATGTCCGTATGAAACCACTTAATTGGACTATTCCTCTATCTACTGCTATGTGAATTAAGCTAGTTGGAATTAGAGGATCATTGCGAAATTTATTTCTAATAAAATTTACTATTTTAGTATCTTCCATTTGTTCGCCTTGATTTTTATAACCTTCTCTTCCTGTCTGCCCGCCAGAATATCCACAACTTATTAAGTTTAAACATAAAGCTGTTGCCAATAGGGTTTGAAATTTCTTCATAATGACGCTCCTTTTTTATTTAAAAATCTACTATTTTTTTTTATTTGTAAAATTACCAAATGACTTTTCTAAAGTTTTTAGCATATCGTCAAACTCAGGTTCTGTAGCTTTTTTTATATGCTTTTTAAAAGTATCTATTATATCCGTTAATATATTTTTTACAGAACCCAATAAAGGAGAGGATTTTATAGATTCTTTAGATAACATTTTTTCCAATTTTTCAAATTTCGTTGTTATTTCTTGATAATTACGATCTTTTAAATCAAATGCTAAATCTTTAACAGCTATGTCAAAATCATCCAATTTCTCCTTAGCTAACTCATTATCCTTTAATCCCATTTTATCAAGATATTTTCTTGCCTCAGAGCTTAACATACTACCAACTTCTTTATATTCGCGATGGTTAAGATGTTCGACGACTCTTTTCGCTAATTCTTTAGGAGATTTTGTAATACCTACTACATCCTCAGTTTTATCTACAACAGTGTTTGTCACTTTTCTGGTAGTTTCTTTTATGTCATTCATGACACCCATAAGCCCTCCATATTAAATTATTAATCAGTGGTTTAAAAATAATAAGTAAATATGTCAACTTAAGTATTTACTTATCTAAGTGTTAACACAGTATTTTTCTATTGTCAACAGGCTGTAATTTCTAACCTATAGTAGGTTAATTTATAGGTAGTTATTTATGGTGATTTATTAAAGATGGGGTGTGATGAGTTTAACAACGTTCATCTCTCCATCTTTCATTTTGAGTTGCAGAGATGAACTTTTTTGAGCATCAGACAAAGACGAAATGATCTTACCTTCGCTATTTTTTAACATCGCAAATCCACGATTTAAAACATTATTGTAGTCTAGGCTTGATAATAGAGATGAATTCAAAGCTAGCTTGTGTTCAATAGGAAAAAACAAGGAGTCTTTCTTACCTAAGAGATTTCTACTCATATTTTTATATTGCAAATATTTATAGGTAAGTATTTTAGTAGGCCTAAGCCGCTCAATTGAGAATTGCACAAGATATAATTGCTTCTGTTTTAGCAAGTTTGGTAATGCCCCTACCAGCCTAAATGAGAGATCATCTAGCCGCTGAATATTATTATTTATAGTACTTTGAATTTGTTGTAAAATACGTTCATTACTATTTAGTCTCTGCATATAATATTTTATTAAATCTGCAAAACGATTAGAAATACGCTCAGTAAAGAGACTTAATGTATATTTCAAATCTGCAATAACGGGGACAGCAAATTCAGCTGCCGCAGTTGGTGTTGGAGCTCTGACGTCAGAGACAAGATCAATTAATGTGTAATCTGTCTCGTGACCCACTGCTGAAATTGTTGGTATGGTAGAGTTAAAAACAGCTCTTACTACAATTTCTTCGTTAAAGGACCATAAATCTTCAATAGAACCACCACCTCTTGCTATAATTAGTAAATCTGGTTGTAAAGTAAGAGGTAGTTTATTAAAGCCATCTATAGCACTTGATATTTCTCCAGCGGATGTTTCTCCTTGAACACTGACTGGCCAAATAATTAAATGCGTGGGGCATCGGTCTGAAATACGGTGAATTATATCCTTTATTACCGCGCCGGTGATTGAAGTGATGATACCAATTTTTCTAGGAAGAAAAGGGATTTTTTGTTTATGTTCATGAACAAAGAGGCCTTCCTTTTCTAGCTTTTGGCGGCGTTCTCTAAGTATTTTCATGAAAGCGCCAACACCAGAAGGCTCTATCAATTCAACTGATATTTGATATTTCGACTGGCCAGCATAAGCAGTAATCTTACCGGTTACTATAACCTCTAAACCATCGTCTAGTTTGAAGTTAACCCTAGCTAAAATAGGTTTCCAGCAAGTTGCTGCCAGAATCGCATTTTCATCCTTTAAAGAAAAATAGCCATGGCCTGAGGCGGCAATTTTTAATCCGGAAATTTCGCCTTTGATTCTAACAGTTCCTAAATTGTTTTCTAGCAGCCATTTAATCTTGCTAGAAATTTCAGAGACAGAAAAATCAATTTTGCTTACGTTATTTGTTAAATAATCGTCTAACATCATGTATGATCGAGAATATTTTACTTTAAATAGACTAATTTAAATGAAGTTTTTTTGCAAATTATTAATTGCAATTTTATTACTTAGTTTCATAACTAATTTTGCTTACGCTTCGCGCCAAGAGGGTGCAAATATGAAGGCAAAAGAAGCCCATTATGATGCTAATAATAATACTATTACCGCCACAGGTGATGTGTTTATCCAAATAGACGAATACATGCTCCATGCGGATGTTATGCATTATGATGTGGACAAAGATGTGGTTTATGCCGAGGGTAATGTAAGAATAATCGATGAAAAGGGCAGGACAATTTACGGAGAAAAGGCGGTTTTTAAAGATAAACTAAAAAAAGGTATCATCGAAGAATTTATGGCAAAACTTGCCGATAATGTTGTCATTGTTTCAAGGACTGCAAAAAGGGTAGAAAAAAACAGAGTTATTTTAGAAAAATCAGTTTTTACTCCTTGTGAATTCAACTGTAGCAAAACACCAATTTGGCAGATAAGTTCTGGTAAAACTGACATTGATTATGATAAACAGACAATTACTTATAGAAATTTATTTTTTGAAGTTTATGGAATACCATTAATTTATTTGCCTTATTTCTCTCATCCATCTCCAAACGCTAAAGCACAATCAGGTATTCTTGGTCCACAAATAAAACAAAATAATTTATTAATTCCTTTTTATTTTCGTCCAAAATCTAATATTGATGCAACAATTAGTCCAAGATTATCAACATATTATACTATATTTGAGACAGAATTCCGCCATAAACTAAAAAATGGTTATTATGATATTCGTGGAAGTTTTGGTAACCCACCGCTAAGTAAATCAGATGGAAAAAAGGATTCAAGGCCGGGTCGTTACCATATTTTTGCTAAAGGAAATTTTGTAGGGAACAGAATGAATTTTGGCTTCAATATTAAAAGGGCATCAGACAAAGCTTATCTTACTAATTATCATGAAATATTTGACTCATACCTTACTTCTAAAATTTATACTAACACTGTTGATACAAGAGATTATTTTTCTTTAGAGGGTTATTATTTTCAGGATTTGAGGGTGAACGAGAAGAAAATACAAATTCCATTTGTTTTCCCCAGTGTTCAGACTAAGAAAGTCTACAGTTTTAATGACGATGAAACTATATTGCTCAATGTTAAAAGTGATACTATTGCTTACCAAGAGCCAAAAAACCTAGCATTAGCAAGAACTTCCCTAGATTTAGAGTTAATGAATAATGTCATTACAAATAATGGGCACATGATGACATATTCCGTTGCAAACCGAGGAGATCTGTACTGGGTAGACTCTATAGATAAAAATACATTACTAGAGCGCCAACGTGTTTTATATAGAAATATACCAGAATTCAGAACCCGCTGGCGGTATCCTTTAATTAAATCATTTAGTGAATCTAG
>CAMCMD010000026.1 GCA_945875975.1 Rickettsia typhi | reverse complement strand
GCTAATGAAAAGATCTTTTATTGAAACTATATTCTCGTCTATAAAGCTTTTAGGTACGTTAGTACATCATAGGCACAGGTCTCCAGTTAATGCATTTACTCACTTGTTTGCAGGACTTATTAGTTACCAAATCCGTACTGATAAACCCTTATTAGATCAGTTACTAAAATTGAATCCTTAAACACAGTTGGGGTTAATAATAATGCGGGTATTCTTAAGCTAGATCATAATCGTATTATGAAATTTGTTCCTGTAAACCTAAATTATGCAACTAACTTCCAAAGTACAGGGGGAGATAATGGAACAATAGAAATTCTACAGAACTCTACTTTATCAGGAACATTTAGTGCCGCTGCTGGAACAAGAGTAGCTTCTTTAGTCGTTACCGAAAATAATTCATTAGTGTTGGATACTAACCTTAATTTATCAGATACTGTCACACTTCAATCAAATACCACCATTACTGTTAATCCTGGATTTGGCATTAATGCAACTTACGTAGGATTTTATTCTGATGCTCCATCTACCATGCTATTCGGTCATAACACAACTTTGAATGCAGAAGTAACACGTGTAAATAATATAAATGGAGAAATGCGTATTTATACTGCAGCTAATATAATTGAGTTTCAAGGTGCTTCCAATATCTTAAAAGAAATAGATATGCGTAGTGGTGATCTTGGTTCTAAAGTTATTTTTTCTTCAAATAATCCAGCTTATAGATCATTCTTAACAAAAAATATATTTGCTGATATTATTGAAACTAAAGGTTCAACAATTGGTATTGATGCTGAAGAATTAGGGCTTTTTGGCAATACTAGCGCTAATAATACAAATTTTGATCTTGGTTTAAATACGCTTTGCTTTAGTAGGAGCTCTGCGTTTATGGATACTTCTGCGGTAGTTACTGGTGCTACTAAATTTAATACAACTTTTAACGGAACAAAAGGTGGTCATCTTGTAGCTGAAGGTTTATATCTTAACATGAGTGGGGCGGAGACAGTAACCATAAACCTTACAGATACTTCTCCTATTCCAGGACCAGCAGGAAGGCAATATATTATTTTTGCTGAATTAAGAGACAAGGCTAATAAGGGAGGAGTGATAATACCAGGGACAGTGACTATTTCCTGATAATGAAATAGTCACGCTTAATTCACCGCCAAATCCACTTGTGAAATGGACATATGAGGATGGTATTTTATACCAGAGATTGATTGATAATCCGGATGAAGTTGTAACCAATATAGTGTCTGCTAATCCAAATATTGTTCCTGTTTTAAATTCTTCTGCCCGAGAAGATTTGCTTAATGTTGTCAATCAATCTGGTGATGCAATTCAGTTGCTTGAGGCATTGCAACCAAATGCTATTGCACTTGGAAGTGAGCCAGCTAACCAGGCTGCAGAAAATGCTTCTCAAATGATTTCTGGTACGACGCGTGGAATTGATACACGTATCAATAGCGTTCAGACGGCAGATATTGGTTCATCTGGTGTTGCTGCTGGTGATTCTGGTGCTCAAACTCATGGAGCTTGGGTTACGCCTTTTTTCGGTGATATAATGCAAAAACAACGAGGAACTTCTCCTGGGTATAGTGCCAAATATTTTGGTACTATTTTAGGCTTCGATACTTTGCTTAAGGATGATTCAACGCTTGGAATTGCGTTAACTTTTATAAAAAACCTTGTTAATCACAAAGACTCGAATAATGGTGACAAAACTGTTATTCAAACTTCCGTTTTATCTCTATACGGATTAAAGAACCTTACTGACAATTGGTTCATTCAAGGTGTCGCATCAATTGGTTCAAGTAAAATTGATGGTAAAGAAATAAGATTTACTTTTCCAAATACTTCTACAGCAAGTGCAGATTATAACTCAATAAGTTATACTACTGAAATCATAGGAGGCTATTCCCACTTTTTGTCGTCTAATACTATTCTTACACCATTATTTGGAATAGAATACACACGACTTAATAAAATAGAGTATACAGAGACAGGAGCTGGAGCTCAGAATTTGACAATAAATAGAAAGGTGTTTAATAAAGCTGAATTAATTGCAGGAGCAAAATTTAATCATTCAATAGTAATAGATGATTTTACCTTTATTCCTGAAGTTCATGGGTTTGTTAGATATAATACAATGAACAAGGGAATAAAGTTGGCTGTTTCACTACCAGGGCAGAGCGGAACGCCAATAGCTCTCGTCCCAAGGACAGCTGTACAGACAAGGACCACATATCTTGTTGGTGCCGGATTTGACATTAAAAAATCTACATTCGAATATGGTTTGGCCTATGATGTTCGTATTGCTGAAAAATATACTGCTCATCAAGGAGTGCTTAAGCTAAGGATTATATTTTAAGGCGATGGTGTGAATATTTTGATAATGTTTCCCTTATGATTTTTGAGATCTTTCCAGCCATTTATGGACGGAAAATTAATCACCACAATCCTTGCGGGCGGCATGGAGGAATGACTTAAGAATTCAAATTCCGGGGACTCATTATTAGCCAGTTGAAGGGCTATATTGTATATTAATGGATTGTGACCTATTACTAAAATGTTTTTGTATCTATCCTCTTGATTATAAAGTAGCTGAAGTACATCTTCTTGATTGCCATCGTAGAGCTCAGTGATTACTTCAATCTCCGATATTATAACTTTTTCTTGAATAAGATCTGCTGTTTGCATGGTTCTTTTTACATATGAAACAAACATTTTATCAATATGTTCGGTATGTAAAAAATTGCCAGCTTCCATAGCTTGTATATGCCCTTGTTCTGTAAGTATTCTCTCAAAGTCTGAGTTTATTGTTGATTGCTGGGTATGAGCATGGCGCATTAGAAATAGCTTCATAATTATATCTTCTTGGATAGATAAATTGCCAGAGTGCACATTGTTTTTACCAGCTTTGATAAAGTATTATGTAGAGCTGCTTTCTGACTATTATTCTCGAGAGCAATTTCGATGTGTTCTGCTTCTTCTTGCTTAAATTGTCTAATTTTCATAAGTAAGTTGTTATGAGTCCCGTTAGTTTCTAGATGCTCAATTTGCTCTTGATAATGCTTTACTATTACCTCTTCAACAGACTCTGTCACAAGCATAGAAGTTTTTACTCCAGCTATAGCACTTAAAGCTCCAATTCCATAACCAAGGACGCTCCACAGGGGAAGCAATAAACTTGGTTTTGATTTGCCATTCTTAATTTCATTCTCAAAATAATTTAAGTGTTCTAATTCCTGCTGAAGCATATGCTGGATAATGCTTCTATTATCAGACTTTTTAGTAAAAGCAATTTGCCCTTGATAAATACGCTGGGCACCAAATTCACCTGCATGATTTACCATTAAGATTTCTTTGATTTTATTTTCCTGATTAAAGTATGGTTTAGGCATTAGCTATCTTTTGATTGATTTTTAAACATAGATAGTATTGTAAGTAAAACTATATTTAAAAGCAAATTCCATTCAGTCATAGATAAGCCAAAAATTACTAAAGCTGGTTTATTACACAATGCAATCTCTTTGCTATATAGCAGTTCCTTAAAGTCTGCTACTGAAATATTTTTGCTAACAGAGACCAAAGGCTTACAAAAACTAGAGAGTTCAAATATTCCTCGCTCAATACCAGTATGATAGAACGCTATAATTATGGCGATAATTGTTACAGTAATATAGTACGTCCGACAGCTATATTGGCCTGCACTGCCTATTAATCCCAGCATAATAAAAATTAAATATGGAAATCTTTGGTAAAGGCATAAAGGACATGGCGCAAGTAAAAAGATATATTCTGCTAAGTAAGCTGTGAGCAAGCTTATGACCGCGACAGCGATCATGATGATGTGAATGTTTTTAAGATTTATTGACATAAACCGATTATAATAATATTGTACCTGGATAACAATCTTTCATCCTAAACTCACAATATAATTATGACAATAAATTTCGATGATTTATTAAATTCAAGTGCTTGGCCATTTATAGAAGCCAAAAGAATTTATGACCATATAGGTGGTAAAATCCCTAAAAAAGGATATGTTCTTTTTGAAACTGGTTATGGGCCATCTGGCCTTCCCCATATTGGAACATTTGCGGAAGTAACTAGAACTACGATGGTTAGAGAGGCTTTTAAGCAAATATGTGATATCCCAACCAAGCTTATATGTTTCTCTGATGATATGGATGGACTTCGCAAAGTGCCTGGGAATATCCCCAATGGGGAAATGGTAGCTCAATATTTAGGAAAACCATTAACTGCAATTCCAGATCCATTTGGTGAGAAGGAGAGCTTCGGGCACTATATGAATGCAAAGCTGAGATCGTTTTTAGATCGTTTTGGTTTTGATTATATTTTCTATAGCGCAACTGATTGCTATAAAGATGGAATGTTTGATCATATGATGCTCAAAACTATAGATAAGTATGATGAGATCATGAGATTAATGTTGCCCACTTTTAGAGAGGAGAGGCAAAAAACTTATTCGCCTTTTATGCCTGTTTGTCCAAAGACTGGGACAATACTGCAAGTTCCAATTGAGAAAGTAGATAGAGAAAGAAAAACTGTATACTATAGGAACGAATCAGGAGATCTTGTTGAGGTACTCGTTACTGGCGGTCATTGCAAATTACAATGGAAACCAGATTTTGGTATGCGTTGGGCAGCTCTTGATGTTGATTATGAAATGTATGGCAAAGACCACATGCCAAATGCTAAGCTATATAGTGAAATTTGTCATATTTTAGGTGGCAGGGTACCTATTCAGTTTTTTTATGAGCTGTTCTTGGATGAAGATGGGAGTAAAATCTCTAAATCAAAAGGTAATAGCATCAGTGTGGATGAGTGGATGCACTACGCCCCACTTGAGAGCATAAGTTTATTTATGTACCAAACCCCTGGTAGAGCAAAGCGTTTATATTTTGATGTGATACCAAAATGTGTTGATGAGTATTTAATCTTTAACAAAAAATATCATGAAGAAAAAGATATAAAGCAAAGGTTAACTAATCCAGTGTTTCATATTCATAACGCTAATGTTCCAAAGATTGAAACATATGGCATAAATTTTAGTTTGCTGCTTAATTTAGCTTCAGTTTGCAATCCTGACGATAAGAAAGTGTTGTGGGGATTTATTTCTAAATACGCGCCTAAAGCCACTCCAGAAAGTGCACCGTATCTTGATCATATGACAGGTTTTGCAGTTACTTACTACAACGACTTTGTCAAAAGTACAAAAGAATACCATAAGCCTGATAATAAGCAAAAGGTTTTGCTTGGGCAGATTACCGTGATGTTATCAGATTTAAATGGATCGGAATCAGGGGAGGAAATTCAAAATAAAATCTATGCTATTGGCACGGAAGCTGGGTATGAGAATTTACGCGATTTTTTCAAGGAGCTTTATCAAATTTTGCTTGGTCAAACTCAAGGCCCAAGGCTTGGTTCATTCTTCAAACTTTATGGTGTCAAAGAGACTATTAAATTGATTGAAAGTAAGATTTAAGTAAGATGAGAAAATATCCATTTAACAAGTTAATTCGTAGCAAACTACCAGCCAGGATGATAGAGGAAGGCGTAGTTGTCAACACTCAAAAGCTTGAGGTGCAAGAATATATAATTCAGTTAAAGCAGAAGATTATAGAAGAAGCGAAAGAAGTTTCTGAAGCAGAATCACGAGAAGAGTTGATAACAGAACTCGCTGATGTTTTAGAGGTAATTTATGCACTTGCAGAAGCGACGGCTATTTCCGAGGCAGAGATTGAGCAAGCAAGAATAGAGAAAAGAGAGATAAATGGCCATTTTAAGCCAGAGCATTATATCCACTATATACAAGTTGCTTCTGATAATCATAAGGTAATAGAGTACTTAGAAAATAAGAATAGACCTTACAAGTTTACTAGTTCTTAGTATAATTTTACATCTATTAAGGGCTAAGGATGAGTTTAGGTATATATTATTTGTTTGTCATTATGTAAAGAAGCTGATAACAACATGCTATCAGCTTTTTTATTTACTATTAGAGAGAATCAATATAATCTATTCTGCACTATACATTTCATATAAAGCAGCAGAATCTACTCCTAATAAGTCTAAATGTTGAGTTAAAAAATGCTCTACATTACGAGTGGACACACCAAGCATTGTAGATAATTCGGCAGAATTTAATTCATGCCCTTTAGCCTCTGCGTCATCAATTTCTTTATTATGTACTATTGAAAGAAGTTGATCTTTTGTCAATTTAAATTGTTCTTGTTGAGCTTGCTTTTTATTATCAGCCTCAATTTTACCTAATTTAAAGGCTTCCTCTAAGTTATTTTTTTCTTGTTGTTCTAGAGCGCTAAGTTTGCTTAGCTTAATAGCCTGTGCAAGTTCATCTGCTTCACTTGCTTTAGCTTTACTTAATTTTACTGGTTTTGCAAGATCTGCTTTAAAATGTGTTGCAAGATCTAACCCAAAAAGTGCATCCATGGTTTCAATTCCACCTAATTTTTCAATAGGACAAACAGTTCCATCTTTAACAAGCCCAGCTAGTCCATAGTCGTTCAATGCGTTATAGCTAACGGATAAACCATTTTTTATATCGTTACAAAACGTTTGTGCATCCTTCATCAGCACCCCTTTGCGCATGATTTAAATTGCTATATATATAACTAACTGAGTTTAACTTGGGGAGAGGTGTTCCTTAATATTTGTAGTAATTAGTTAGATTTACTGAGAAAATTTAATTAATAATTTTATTGGATAGGTCAGCAATAATACGGAGCCTAACCCCCCAGACCAAAGAATAATAAACCATAACCATTGTCTTAACGTAGGTGATGTTTTCAGGTATGATATTATTGATTGTTTAATACATAGGATCATGACCAGATTTCCCTCGAAAGACATAGTAACAATAACCTGTATACCCAAGAATTAATGGTAGTAAAGGGATAACGCCTACTAGCATTAAGGACAGCCCTGGTCCAGATGCAGCTGCTTGCCAAATATCATATTGATATGGAATAATCCAAGGGAATAAGCTAACACCTAATCCTAAGTAACCAAACAAGAAAATCCCTACACTAGCAATAAATGGCCGATATTCATGCTTTTGGCGGTGTAGATCATACCAAACTATAAGAAATAAGGCTGCGGTAAGCAAAGGAATTGGTAATAAATAGTAAATATTTGGACTACTAAACCACAATTTTTGTATACATACGTTGAGAAAAGGCATTGCTATGCTTACTAACATCATAAATAAACCAACAAAAAATAGTACATAAGAGGCTACTTTACGTGCCCAATCTTGTGTTATATCTTCGGTTTTCATAACTAGCCATGTCGATCCTAAAAGTGCATAACCAAAGACTACTGCAATACCAGTCATAACAGAGAACCCAGTCGCCCAATCAAATGGTCCTCCAGAAAAATTGCGTCCACTTACTTCAACTCCTTGCACAAAAGCGCCTAGAATCATGCCCTGACAAAAAGCTGCGCCAAGGGAGCCAAAATGAAATGCATAATCCCATATATTACGTGACTTTCCTTCAGCCTTAAAGCGGAATTCGAAGGCTACACCCCGCATAATTAAACCAAGCAGCATAACAATAATTGGAATATAAAATGCTGGCATAAGAATTGCATAAGCAAGAGGAAAAGCTGCAAAAAGTCCGCCTCCACCAAGCACTAACCATGTTTCGTTACCATCCCAAAATGGTGCAATAGAATTCATCATTCGGTCACGACACTTATCTGATGGGGCAAATGGAAATATGATGCCAACTCCAAGATCAAAGCCATCTAATAATACGTAAAGAAAGATTGCACTAGCAATAAGCAGCCCCCAAATTAATGGTAAATCGAAAAAAGATGAGAAATCAAACACTATTTCCTCCATTTTTGGACTCCCTAGCTTCGATGACAGAAGCCTCGAGACCGTGTTTGTAGAATTGCTCTTTTTCTTCAGATATACTAATGCCCTTACCAATTAGTGTCAGAATATAGTAGCTACCTGCGCCAAACACGAATATATACATCCCTACAAAAGCGAGCAGAGACCATGCTACTTGTGGCCCTAGGATAGCTGGGGAAACTGAATGTATAGTACGAATAACGCCATAAGCAGTCCAAGGTTGGCGACCAATTTCAGTAACAAACCAGCCTGCTAGCAAGGCAATAAATCCAGAAGGCATCATAAGCATCCAAAGGCCATGTAACCACCTGCTGTCAAATAATTTTTTACGAAAATACTGGGTGGCGCTTAACGCACCAACTAATATCATTAACATCCCTATCCCAACCATAACACGAAAACTCCAAAAAACCCACACTACAGGCGGGCGGTCTTCCGGCGCAAAAGATTTAAGATTTGGAATTTCGCCATCTGCCTTGCCAGTTAACACCAAACTTGCACCATTTGGAATAGTAATGCCAAATTCTGTTGTTTCTTTTTGCTGATTTGGCCAACCAAATAAATATAAAGGTGCATTAGTTGTATGCTCCCAATTACCTTCCATTGCAGCAACTTTTACTGGTTGGTATTCCCTAGTATTCTCACCGTGCATATGGCCGATAATAAGTTGCATCGGTGCTACTAATGCAGCCATCATAGTAGCCATGCACAGCATTATCCGTGCATGTTGTAAATGGCGTTTATTCCATAAATAGAACGACCCCACTCCACCAACGACAAATGCTGTAGTTAGATAAGCGGCTGTTATCATATGTGCAAAACGATAGGGAAAAGAGGGGTTAAAAATAATTTCTAGCCAATTAGTTGGCATTAAACGACCGTCAGGTTCTATAGTAAAACCCTGAGGGGTTTGCATCCAGCTATTGGCAGCTAAAATCCAAAATGCAGAAATTAGCGTGCCGACTGCTACTATACATGTTGCGGTGAAGTGCATTTTTTTGCTTACTTTATCCCAACCAAACAGCATTATACCAAGGAAAGATGCTTCAAGAAAAAAGGCTGTTAGTACCTCAAAACCAAGCAACGGCCCAAGAACATTGGCTACACGGTCAGAAAATAGTGACCAGTTAGTGCCAAATTGGTAAGACATAACTACGCCAGACACAACGCCCATACCGAATGCAACTGCAAAAATCTTTATCCAGAATTTATAGATATCACGGAAATGATTGTTACCGGTTGCTAACCAACGCCATTCAAGTACTGCTAAAAAGCTTGCTAGCCCTATTGTAAAGGCTGGGAATATAATGTGGAAACTAATCGTGAATGCAAATTGAATTCGCGCTAGTAAAATCGGATCAAATTCAAACACCAGATACTCCGGATCTATAAACTGCTTTTGAGCATCCACGATGCTTTACGATGAAATGTTAAACGTTCAATTGTAAAGCCAGCTACTACTTCGTCGCCCACTTTTTGTGCTAGTTCAAGGCATTCTTGCAAGGTCTTTTGAATCAATGCCTGATCTTCGGCTAGTTCCTTAACCATTTCTTCTGCAGAAGCATTTTCATTTCCAGATTTGATTGAAGTTCTTTTGATGTAACTATCGAACGTGCCAGGAGCTTTTTCTCCTAAAGCCCTGATAAGTTCGGCTGCTGTATCAATTGCTTCTGCAAGGGCGACATATTGCTCCTCAAACAACAAGTGTAGCCCATTAAAATTTGGACCTTCAACATTCCAGTGATAATTTTGAGTTTTAAGATATAGGGCATAATTATCGGCTAGTACGTTTTTGAGTTCCTCTATTAACGGTTTATTAGCCATAATACTCTCCTGTTTTGTACAGCTCACTTAGTTTATTCTATAATTAGTTGTAGCAATACATAGTACATACTGTCAATAATAAAAGGAATAACCTCTACAGGTTAATGATTGGCTCAGTTGATTTATGACGCTTCCTACTAAAATATCTTAAGATGATTGAAATAAATGATAGACAAGTTACTGGTATAAATTACTTATCCTTTTAAAAAATTACTTGTTTCTGCATCATTCTATATTTCAAAGAGGAGGTAATAATGAATTCGTCTTAAAACTTATGTTTTACCTTATATATTATTTAAAGATTCAATTTATATATTTTTGTAGCCTAAACAACATTATCATTTTTAATTAGATTATTAGATAAGCATTAAATAACAAATTTACTATAATTTAAGTTTTATATGTTAAAATTAAAATTATAGTTTACAAAAAAAATAAGGAATTCTATGTCAAAAAGTGATTCAAATAAAACTAAACCTGAAACCGACTCCCCAAAAAAAGTAGAGAAGAAAGGTTTTTTCAGTAGAGTAGCAAGAGACGTTAAAAATTTGGGTGTTGGAATAATATCCCTTCCTGCTCATTTTGCTACCAATCCTTTGGATATGGGCGCTAAGACGGCATTGATAGTAGCTAGTGCTATACCGGTATTTGGGTCAATTGTTACGGCTGTTTACGCTTTTAAACAATCTATGCGGAATGAAGAATTAGGAGTGAGATCAGTAATCAAATCACTGGTAAAAGGTGCTATTGCTGGAGCAGCTGCAGCGGCGCCAGGAGTTGGGCCAGCAATTATGACTGCTTATGTAGCAACGAATATTGGTGAACAGGTGGAGCAAACTGTTGAGGCATCAAAAAGGGCTGGGGTACCAAAAACTACTTTTGAAGCTGTGCAAGATAAGTATAAAGAAGCTGGACAAAATATTAAATCACTTAAAGATCCAGAAAAACGTGCAGAAATTGGCCAGAAGATAAAAAATTCTATTAGCGTTCAGGGGATCAAGAATGCTGTTAAGGAGAATATAGGTCCTCTAACGAGTAAGGGTGTAGAAGAAAACACTCAAAAACTTGCAGAAAAAATAAAACAAGAAGGTCCAAAACCATCTGTTCCAAAACCATCCGTTCCAAAGCCTTCTATAAAGGCTCAAATAATGAATAAACTCCAGAAAAAAGTAGTGCAAGTAATTTCAAATCCCCTTATGAAGAAGCAAGTTTCTAAGATTCATGATGATTTAGTAGCGAAACAAAATCAGAAAAAATCAACTCCAGTACCGAAATCAGTAGTACCTTTTAAGCCACCTAGTAAAGGCAGTGGCATGAACCTTTAACTCTAAGGTCTTTTTGCATAATCCCCAGAATTTTAAATGAGTATATTATAGTAATTTGGAGATATCATGAAAGCAAGTGTAAGAAGTCTTAAAGTTGGTTTACCCTTTGATGAAGAAGAGTTATTCAGCCCTTTACCTAATGGAGCCAGGTTTAATTGGTCAACACTAACGCTTGGAAATTGTTGCTGCCTCTTCAGTAGAAGCTGCTTCACCTTCTTCAAAGACAAAATTCTTATTAATACGTAGTCCACAATTAATGCAAGAAGAGTGGCAGGTTGCGCGAGAAGCGAGTAAAATTTTTTTGATATCCAAACTTACTTGACGGTTAAGACAGTAACAGAGCTTCTATTGGCTATAGCTCTTTAATTTCTCTGCTTCTTGAAAAGAGCCAAGTTCTTTATAAATCTCTCCTAAATATAAGGAGTTTTTAGCTAAATTTATTCTCGGTGATTTATCGTATTGCAGAGCAACCATTCGAGCATGTTCTAACAAACTCTTAGCTTTTTCTATATCCTTAAATGCTTTGTAATAGTAGTTACCGAGTATATTTTGAATAGTGAAAACTGATTCTTTTGAGAAAAGATGGTCATGTGCTAATAACGATTCAAGATGTACTGATAGAGCTTGTATTTTCTGGGGATCCTTATTTAATACTAGTTCATTTTCCATATAATTCTCTAAGGCAAAAATTATATTATCATAATATTCCATTGGTATCATTTTATGTACATAGTGAAACATAATAGATTGAATAGAAGGGTGGATAGAAATTACATTCACCAGGTTATCGTTATTTTCCGTTATTAAAGAAAATTTTTGCATTTCATTTATAAAATTATATGTAGCAATATCACCATGACAGGCGATAAATAGATCTTTTGGAATATTTGCTGCATTTAGTATACTAGACAATAATAATAATTTATCTAAGTCTTTATGTGAATCAATTATGGTTTTTAAAGATAATTCGATTATATAGCCTCTAGTTTTTGTATAATTAGTGATAGCAGCTAAAATAGATTTTTGTGCATTAGTAAAATTTTGATCTTCACTGGTAATATATTGAAGATATTTAGCATATTCAGTACCAGTATTTTTTATATAGTATGCTGCTTGGCTAATGTCTAGTGGAAATGGTGGAATGTTTTTTAGAAACAATTTAGTCTTGTTTTGAGTTGCTGCATTAGTATTATTTTTATCTAAAATTGTATTAAACAACTCCAATGATTCCTGATCATCCAGTTGCAATATGTAAATTATATTCTCCTTAGCAAAATAATTATTATTTATAATATTGCTATTTGTAGTCGTGATAATTACTTTCCCCTGGCCCCAATCTTCTAAATTACGAGGCAAATACTTCTGAATATCGCTAAAATTTGTAACATTATCATAAATTAAAATCCAATCTTTGTGTTTTAGGGCTCTGTGTTTTAAAAAAGAAAATATCATGTATTCCTTTTTAAAAAGATTAGTTATTTTTTGAATCTCATAAAAATCTGCTGTGTCTGTTTCGGTTTCGCACAAATCGTATGCTAGACATTCTAGAGAGGTAAGTGTGCTTTCAGGTGTTTCTGCATTAATTTTCCATACTATAGAAACACTGTGCTTGGTAGCATATTGCTGGGCTAAAGTAGTTTTACCGGCCCCCCCTATACCAACTAGTGCTACAGCATTAATTGAATTAGGAATGCCAAGTAACTCATCCATTTTATTTAAAATAGAGCTGCGTTCTAGATAAAAATTATTTGGTAAAGGATCGACACTAGTTACTTTCAACACTTTGGGATGAAGAAGATAATTAGTAGTATAAACTAGTATTGTAATAAACAATATAAGGGCTATATAACTACTGCAGAAATTATTTTTTTATTTTTTAA
>CAMCMD010000025.1 GCA_945875975.1 Rickettsia typhi | reverse complement strand
TAAGGGTTGGCTCAATCTTCCAGCAACCTCTAAACAGCTGAGCTATTTACCAGAACATCGGGGTGATATGACCCGCTATAAAGCATCAGCACTGCTAAGCTTTAAGTTTAATGCCGAAGGCATTAGCAGCGCTTTACGGGCCGGAGGTGCTTTGTGATTGATAAGACGCATTTAGAAGAGTTGGCCTTAGCCGCTGCTTTGCCTTTCTTAGGAGAAATTGCCACAGAAATCGGTATGGAAAAACCCTTAGCTGAATACACTCGAGAAGAAGCCCTAACCCTGATTGAAGTAGTGGTTAGTGCTTATCAAAAATACAAATTTGAAAACTCACCTGTCCAAACTCCAATCACTCAACCTCAACCAAAAGGAGCACCCCTCAATGCCAGTAACTATGCTTGATTTTAACCATCAACCGACCTTTAGCGAGAAACTTAATCTTCTCGTTGATGGTTTTCTGCAATCCCAACATGCTGACCTGCCACAAAGAGCTTATTTGGGCGCATCAAGACTTGGGGTCAACTGTAGCCGGGCTCTGCAATATGAATACACTGACACTCCACGAGACAAAGGGTTGTCAGGTCGAACCTTACGCATCTTTGAGATGGGCCATGCCCTAGAAAAGATGGCGTTGAATTGGTTAAGGATGGCTGGTTTTGAAATCTTAACTCACCAGGAGAATGGTGAGCCTTTCGGCTTTGCCACAGCAGACGGAAAGATTCAAGGCCATGTGGATGGGATTATGCGCGGTGGTCTTTTTAAAGACGTCTTTGCCGTTGCGATGACCTATCCAGCCATTTGGGAATGTAAATCGATGAACGCTAAAGCTTGGAAACAAACGGTGGACAAAGGCATGAAGGTAGCCAAACCTATCTACGCGGTGCAAATCGCCATCTACCAAGCCTATATGGAAGAGATTATTCCCGGCGTCTCGAAAAATCCTGCGTTATTTACTGCCGTCAACAAGGACACTTCAGAACTCTACCATGAGCTTGTGCCTTTTGATGCCGGCTTAGCACAAGCGGCTAGCGATAAGGCGGTGAATATTTTGCGGGCCACCCAGGCCGGTGAAACCTTGCCGCGGATGACAGCTGATCCGGAACATTTTGAGTGTCGGTTTTGTGATTGGAAAGATCACTGCTGGAAAGAGACCGTATAATGTCTGCATCTAAATTTCCCCCTAAGCAGTGTGACTGGCTTGATTTTAATAATGCAGCATCACAATATTTATTCACGGCCAAGCCAGAGCAAAGACTGACTTCGGAGGAATTAAAACAGCAGCTTAACTGTAGACTCAAAGAGGCGCTCTACTATTTGTTTCCGGCCGGTAAAATTGTCCAAAACAACTTTGTGATCGGTAATGTTCATGGGGAGCAAGGCGACAGTTTAAAGATTGAGCTGTCCGGGAGTAAGACAGCCCTCTGGCATGATTTTGCCACCGGCGATGGTGGCGATATTCTTTCCCTGTGGGGCGCTGTCTACGGTTGGGATACCCATAATCAATTTCCCAAAATTGTCAGCTCGATCCATGAGTGGTTAGGCACGCCCCAACGGCCCTTACCGCAAAAGGACAGCAAATCAGAAGCTGAAGATTTAGGGGCGCCAACTGGCAGCTGGAATTACCAAGATGCCCAGGGTAATCTGATTGCTTGCGTTTATCGCTATGACCCCCCTAGTGGTAAGCAGTATCGTCCCTGGGATGTGAAGACGAAACAGCACAAGGCTCCAGAGCCGCGTCCCTTATATAACCAACCGGGCATGAGCCAATCCGATAGCGTCATCCTGGTTGAGGGCGAAAAGTGTGCACAAGCCCTGATTGATCAAGGAATTTGTGCGACCACAGCCATGAACGGCGCTAATGCTCCAGTCGATAAAACCGATTGGTTACCGTTGCGCGGTAAGCATGTTCTGGTTTGGCCGGATCATGATCTGCCAGGTAAAGACTATGCGGCCAGGGCTATCATTAAACTCAAGAGTTTAGGGTTAGCATCCCTAGCGATTATGAATATTCCCGAAGACAAAGTCCAAGGCTGGGATGCGGCTGATGCTGTAGCTGAGGGCGTTGACATAAAAGCTTTTCTAGGGACCTGTGCCCAAGAAATTGAGTTACCCGCTGAGGTTATCCCCACCACCCACGATTGCGAACTACCCGCTTACACAGTTGGTCAATTACTTGATGACTCCAGCCCTTTCCCGCAAGATTGGGTGGCACCACGGATTCTCACCCCAGGTGGACTGTTGGTGTTTGGCGGTGCTCCCAAGGTTGGCAAGACTGACCTGTTATTAAGTTGGCTAGCCCATCTAGCTGCGGGACTACCATTTCTGGGCATGACAACGCCTAGACCTTTGAAGATTTTTTATCTGCAAACGGAAATTATGTACGACTATTTACGGGAGCGCTTGAGCATCCTGAACAACGCGGAGGTTTTTGATCCTAATTTTTTGCCCCTGGTGCGAAAGAATTTGGTCATGACCCCTCAGGTACGCTTTTTGTTAGATGAAGGCGGGATACACAAGGTTTATGAGGCAGTGACACGCTTTTTTGAGCCAAACCAAGTCGATGTTCTGGTGATTGATCCCTTACGCAATGTCTATGACCCTGGCAAATCCGGCAATGAAAACGACAACACGGCAATGCTAGCGTTTTTGCAGGATCGGGTTGAGAAACTGCGCTACCTGGTTAATCCTCAAGCCGGGCTGATTTTAACCCATCACACCAAGAAAATTACCAAGAAGATGGTCGAAGAAGACCCCTTTCAGGCTTTAAGCGGTGCAGCGAGTCTGCGCAGTTTTTATACCACGGGAATGTTGTTGTTTCGTCCGGATGAAAAGCAAGCTCTGCGCCAAATCATGTTTGAACTACGCAATGGCAAGAGTATTCCTACAAAATTAGTCGATAAACTTGATGGTCGCTGGCAGGAAATGGAGCCGCCCTCAGAGCGGATTGTCCGCAAAGACTATGGCGAGAAACAGGATGCGGAACGTAAGCGCTGTCATGACGTTATCCTACAGTTGATTTTTGATGAGGCTGCTAAGGGCAATTTATACACTCCAACTCAATTCAGTCAGATCTCCGCTGATCAAGCAGGACTTGGCGGATGGCGAACTATTCACAATCGCTTGGGAGTGTTGATGACCAAAGGTTTTATCAAGTTCAATATGGACAAAAACTTTACCACAAGCACCAACAGTAAATACGGGGTGATGTGTGTAGAGGACATGGAGATCCCAGCCGGGGAAGACCCTGAAACGGGGAAAGTGATCATGAAGTATTTATTACCAACTCATTTTAAAGAAAGTCAGACAGGAGCAATTCTACCGGTCGAGAATCCTGAAGTCTGGGTGTATGCAGGGGATGTTTCCTAACACTTTTCTAGCAATAAGTAATATTTTAACATTAAAAGGATACTCAAAATGAAAAAAAATGACAAACTAATCGTAATTTCTAATGACATCTCCCAAGAAGAAAAGCCTACCTTAACGTGCAAGGACATGCGAGCCTTATACCCAGCACCTAAACGCAAGAGCATTAATGCTGTCTTAGAAATTGAAGAATACATGAAAAAAATAGTAGATTTTTATAAGCTTGAGAAAAAAGCAAAAAAAGACAGAGAAGTTATACAAGCTTTTGTTATGCACTACATGGGAGAACATGATACTCTGAAGTGCGGGAAGAAGGTACTAGCTACCTGGAAAAGCAAGAGCTTGGGCCAGCTGGATGTAGTGAAGCTAAAAACTCAATATCCAGAAATTTACAAAGAATGCATGAAAAGGAACCCAACCAGATATTTTGTATTAGGACGATGAGTAAATCTACACTCATCTCGAAAGATGATAATGAGGCTGATCACTGGCTTTGATTGAGGAAGCTCAAATAGTGTACTAATTGAACTCCCTTGAATATCTTTTATTCTTTCAATGAATTTACAAATTCTTCAGACACCTTGTAAGAACTTTGAATTATAAAAGAATCAACACCTTTAGATAAAAGGCTTTTAATAGCTTCTATTTTTTCATTTAGAGCATTCTTCTCTATTTCTTCTATTTTTAGGTGGTATTTTTTATAAGCTTCCTGAGAAACAACCTCTCTCCAGGTTTCTTTTTGCTGAGATTTAGGCATCACTAAGAATTTATTGAGCATCTCATCTTCTTCCTTTTCAAATGAAGAATCTAAAGTGCTGGTTTGGCTTATGAGACTACCTATGCTACTTTTTTTTACTGACTGTACGTTTAGCAATAAAACATGATTAATGGAGGGTTTTTTCTTTAAAACAGCACATCCTTCTTCTCCCTGAGTCCAAAACATACCTTTTGGCGGCATCGTAGAAAGAGGTTTAATTTTTTGAGAAAAATCCTCATTACTGATGTTCATAGCAAAGTTCTCACTGGCTAACAAAAAAATTAATAAAAAATAAAACCATTTCATATTCATATTTTTAAATACGTCATTAGTTGCACATTTTTTCATAATGATAACTCCTCAATCTTTTTTACTAATGTTTCGACATAATTTTTAATTGGGGAAAAAGCAAAAAAAAGCTTCACTCTCCCCTCATCTTCCACCTCTATTTTCTTATTAAAAACTCCAAAAATCAATAGAGTTTTATCTGATTCTGATATAGAAGCTAAAATGGGAGACCCAGAGGTTCCAGGAATCATTGCATTTTCAAGAAAAAACATCTTTTGATATTTTTCTTGACTTTTTAAAGCTTTAATATCGTCAAAACGTAATACTTTAGGATGATCAATTAAAAAAAGTCTTTCTTCTTTTTCTTCTTTTTCTATAGAAATAGCACATAATTTTTGTTCAGGCAGCGGATCGTCTGCTGAAAATATTACTTGAAATTTGGAATTAATAGGATTTTTTATTTTGGCTATGCCTATATCCACCCCATTTTCGATTATTTCAGTGATTTCATATGTGATTTTATCAACGCCTTTATATTTTATATTATCTTCAATAAATGAACAGACTTCAATAGTGCTTAGCCCTCCCTCATTTTTAAAAGGGACGTATGTTAATACCTTTTTTAAAGAAGCAATAGATTTTTCCTGCAGTTGTTTGTCAATAATGTGTTTGGGAATTTCGCCAGAGCTAACTATATTGTTATTTTTTATTACCTCAAACCAGTCGTTTTCTAAAACATGCGTGGCTGTTATTACAAAAGAATTGTTGTATAAAATACCTGTGCCAATCGAATACATTACTTCAGAAGCTTCACCCTGAATTATTGGTTGATTTTGAATAATTCCAACAGGTAGAGGAATAGAAATTTCTTTTCTGTGTTTTTTATACATTTCTTGGATTAAATTTTCGGCGATTGACTCATATAGGTTATTTCCTTGATTCATATTGTCAGCAAATAATTTTTCAGCTTCTTGCCAATCCATACTTGTATCTTGATCATAGTGATTCAGAGCATATTTGAAAAAATTCTTTTTATCTTCCTCGCTCGTTATAACATCTTTATATAACAAGGGGTTTTCCATTTTTCTTGTACAAGAATACAGATTATCAAGAGTGCACTCCTTATTTTCCATAGCATATGAACAAGAAACACAAGCAAAAATAACATAAAAAAATAAAAGTTTTTTCATCTTTTAATGACCATTTAAAAAATACAATCTGAAAAACATTAGCGCATTTACAGCGAAAAGCAAATAATTTGTTTAAGTTCAAAGTAGATATTAAATTTTGAAGTCAAGTAATTAAGTTGGCTTATGTTGTTAATGTTGTGTTTGAAGTCATAGACTTTTCCTCACATTAACAGCTTTAAATCTTGCATAACAACGTCAAATCCAAAAAGTCAATTTTAGATGTTAGATGCACTGATCATCCAGGCTTTCAATACATTATTGAAGTGCAAAACAAGCTGATGCAATCTTATCCACAACGTATTCAATATTACGTCTCTAACACTTATGTGAGCCAACTCAGGGCAGCTGATAGCTACCTAGAGCTAAAGCCAGTAATTCTATTGAGCATTTTAAATCATACGCTATTCCCTGATGATATTAGTTACTCCAAACCATTACGTAAAGAAAGCCACCAAACGCTCGTATTTAAGCGATATGGTGTATGCATTTATCGAGATGCCTAAAGTTTTTTACTAAACAGCTAAATGATCTTGTCAGTGATGAGGATTACATGCTCAAACAATTACAGCATATGCTAAAATTCCATCTCGATCCCCACAGGGGTTAGAGATGCCCTAAACCATCCTTTGAGAGCATGCTTAGAATAATAATGAGCGTGGAGCCTACACCAAGGCTAAAATGGCTAAATTTGATGATATTGATGCAATTTATACGGCTAAGAAAAAAGGTAAGGTTGAGGGAGAAAAAGAAAAGCAACTAGAAATAGTGGTTAAATTGTTATTAATCGGCACATCGATTGAAATGATTGCTGAGCTAACAGGATTATCAATTTTTCCAAAACGTAATATGGCTATTCTTTGGAATGCTTATCTTAAATCACATGCAAGACGAATTTATGGTGTATGGGTGGCCATATTATGAAAAAATGGCAACGAAATCTTTGTTAGCCTGATGGCGGCTTAGTATGTCTAGGGCTTTGCCTTCCTTTAGAGCCTGTTAAGAATAGTAAAAATTATGATAAATGAAAGGTAAAATGTAACTGATTTAAGGTAATAAAAATTGTTATATCCAACAGACTTGAGTGATAAGGAATGGGCGCAACTCAAGGAATTTTTTGAACAAAAAAAGAAATTTGGTAGGCCACTAAGTGATGATAGACGCAATATGGTGAATGCTATATTTTATGTCACTAAAACAGGTTGTCAGTGGCGTATGTTACCCAATGATTTTCCAGCATGGTTTACGGTTTATTATTATTTCAAAAAGTGGAATATCGAAGGTGTGTGGGAGAAAGTCTTGGACTTGCTGAATAAGCAAGGACGCGTAACGCAAGGCAGAAACCCCAATCTGAGTTTCGGCATTATCGACTCGCAAAGTGTCAAAACTCAGTATAGCAGCGATGAGCGCGGTATTGATGGGGGGAAAAAGGTGAAGGGTCGCAAACGCCATATTGTAACTGACATTGAAGGACACTTGCTTCATATTAAGGTTCATGCAGCCAATATTCATGATACCAAAGCTGCACCACAAGTTTTGGATGAAGTTAAAGAAAAAGAGCCATCTATTGAGGGATTTTCAGCAGATGAAGGCTATCGCGGCACAACCGTGGAACATGTGGAAAAAGAGATGGAGCTGACCATAGAGATATCAAAGAAAATTAAGGATGCCAGTGCTGTTTTGGCCAAGAGATGGGTTGTTGAGCGTACTCTATCATGGATAAATAACTGTAGACGTTTGTCAAAAGATTTTGAAATTTTAACTTGTTCGAGTGAGAATTTTATCAGAATTGCTATGATTAAAATTATGCTGAACAGGTTATGCTAAATACTTTCTTAACAGGCTCTTAGAAAAAATCATTAGCCATCAACAGATGCGAAGCAAGGGTAGCGTTGCACACCTTACACTACCTCCAGCTTTCTCAAATTCATTTAAATCTATACTTATAGTTTTTATTTTGCTCTCGTGTAATATTTTTCTAAAAATATTGTGATATTTAGAATTAATCAATATAGTTTCTGGGTTTATACTTAAAAAGTTAAATATAAAAGACTCTGCATTAGCTATCCAGTAAGTTTTTATCCCCAAATATTTGAAAATATTAACAAGAGCGTCACAAAAACTTTTTTTACCATCTTTATACAAAGTTGCTCTTAAAAGAGCTAACTTATGATCAGCGATACAAGCTTTTTCTGTAACAATATTCATAGTCAGATCTAAATGAATCCTGTTATAAGAAGATGGAATCCTTAAAATAATCAAGTTATAAAATCCTTGAGATAGAGAAAATTTTAATATATCTTGTAGGGCTTCAATTTTACTCCTGACACCAAAATTAACAATTATGCAATTATTGTTAATAATTAATAAATCGCCAAATTCAACAACGTTTTCTATCACTTGGACACAATTTTTGAAGAGATTGCTCAAAATTTTTTCTGAAATACCAAATTCTTTTTTTCTCGAGGGTAAAGAAGCTTTACCAATTAACAGCTTATTACCAACAACTGCACCAACATCACGAACAAACATTCTATTTATACACGAACTAAAAATTTGTTCTTTTTCTATAGGTACATAGTTTGAAAGGTTTAAAACTTTTACTTCATTCTGATTAAATATGTTTTGAAGCTTTAAATAAGAATCATACAAAATATTATACTGAATAAACTCAGAAAAACCATGTAAAAACAAATCATTTTGGTTTTTTATAATTGTGGTTGCAGGGGAACAAATAGCAACTGATTTTAAAGTACCTATTTCAGATCGACATAAGAGCATATAGTAACAAACTTTCCTATTTTAACCGCGTAGCGTAAATCTCTGGGGCTTGCCGAGTTGTTTATCGCTAAAGTTTTGGCTCTAAATACTGTACCATGTAGAAAGCGGTAGGTTTAAAACCAAATTTTTCGTAATATTTCACGAGACTTTCTTCGCATGCAACAGAAGCTTTGGATACGCTTTTCTTTTGCATATTTATAAGAGCAGTACGCATGAGTTTCTCTCCAATACCAAGTTCTCGATAACCAGGAAGAACAACAAGATCTTGTAAATGAGTATTTTTTGCATTCCCTGTAGGTCGTAAAGCTTCCCAACTATAAAGAGAAAGTGTTCCTATAATAGACTTTTCCTTGGGCGCTAAAGAATCGCAAGCTAATAATATTTCTAACGAAGATGGAATATAGACAGGAAAATTACCATCACTTCGCTTTGTCAAATGTAATAAAAGTGATTGCAAGACTGGTAAATCAGTTTTTTTAGCTTCTCTAATAAAAAATCGGGCTATCCCTTCAGGAGCATTTAAAAGGAATTTATTAATAGCACTCGTAGATGATTCAATTTTACCTAAATTTGTGGTAAGAACAGGGGGAGTTTTATGGCAAATTTTCATAAGATTTTGAAAAGCAGTAAGAGGATCTTGTCCTTGTATTGTAATTTCTCCTATATTTGAGTGACCTGATATCCAATCTGTTGTGCTTAAAAATGGTAAGGGATCCCAAATTGCAGCCTTAAATGTTAAAGGGTGATCTTTGAAGTAGTTAAAATTAACCCATTCTTTAACAAGCATTGTTTTTAGAGAGTTTTGATATTTATCGGACTTGGTTGTAACACACAATTGAGCAAGGGCAAAAGACGGTTCTTTTGCTTCGAGATATGGTTTAGGATCTTTGCCGGCTGCAATAGCAAGCTGTGCTTTAATTAAATAAACCCCCCATATTTGTTTATGCCAATCAGCAATGTACATTCCTCCAGGGCGACCATTGACTTCAATAAGAGCTATTTTTCCATCATTCTTTAACATTAACTCAACGTGTAATACTCCCCGATCGTAACCTAACGTTTTTACTACTTTAAAAGCGTGGTCAATGATAGCTTCTTGAAAAATTTTTGGTAGTATGGAAGGAGATAACTGCCCTGTTTCCAGAGCAAAAGGTTGAAATACAGGAAAATTATCGCTAACGTTTCCATACAAAAGCTTGCCTTCATTAAGTACAATATCTGCGTCTACTTCATGACCTATTAATAGCTCTTCTAAAACAAAATATTCATCAGATAGACTTTTAGAAGATGTAGATTTAATATCTTCTATATATTGCTCTAACGCTTTTTCATTCGCTATTAAACGTGCCCACTCAGACCTAATACCTAGCTTTGGTTTAATAAATAATGGATAGCCAAAATTACTTGCGGTTAGCTGAAGTTCAGAAGCATTAGAAGTTTCATGAAGAAAATTTTCTATACCTTGTAATTTAAGATATTCTCTCGCAGAATACTTGTCTTGAGAAGTTTGATATGCTTTCAAGTTTTGATGGGGTAATCCTAAGGCTTTTGCAACATAACTAGCCGTTTGCAGCCATTCTTCTCGAACTGTTACAACAGCATCTAAAATAACTTGTTCTTTGGTAAGTTTCTCTATTATTACTTCCGAATTTATATCTGGTGAATCGGGTTTTAATAGAAAAAAATTATCTATATATTTTTTTCGTAATAGTTCTTTAGCAATATAATTAAACTCCGTGTCACAAGCGTAAATATTTTTAGCATGAGGGCGTAACTCCTCAAAAACACTAATTTTATACTCTGCACCGTGTTGACCACCAATTCCAAGTACTAAGATTTTATTGAGAAATAAATCACTACCTTCTTCTAATCCTTTATTCATTGCCATAATAGTAGATAAAAAATAAATTATAAGTACAAATTTTTTCATCTTAATCTCCTTTTAAATTTACTTTTTAATTTTCTAAAGCTAGCTCTTGATTCTTAAAATATTTCGACTTTTAGACTCATGTTGGAGAAAATAACTAAGATCTAAGTATGCTTTTCCGTATATATTTTCTAGAAGAGTATTTTTATCTTTCACCATAGTCTGAAATTGAGAAAATGGAATTAATTGAACCTCTGTAATATCCTGCTTGTCAAACACAACATGCTCCAATTTAAAATCATAAAAACACGCATAAACATCATTAAATTGTTTATCAATGTAAGTAGGACTAAGAACTGCATCTCTTCGGTATGAAAATAAAAAACAAGGATTCATCTTGTTAGGGTCAAGAGTTAATTCTTCTTTAATTTCTCTATATAAAGCAAAACTACTACTTTCTCCTGCGTCCACATGTCCAGTTAATGAAATGCTAAACATATTTGGATAGTGATCTACATTATTTGAACGTTTTTGTAAAAGTATATTACCTTGTGTATCAAACAAATAAAGATGAACAGCTCGATGAATTTTTCCTAATCTATGAATTGCTTCTCTTGGCAATGCTTCCCCTGTACGTAGTCCATCTTCATCTAACACGTCCATTAAAGGTTTATTTATTGTTGAAAATTCTTTTTTACCACCCTTCATATTTAAAGTTTTTGCGCTTAATCTTGAGTCAATATTCATGCAATCTAAGCCTTTGTAAGAATTTAATAACCTATAAGCTTTTTTTTCAAAAATGTTGGCAGATCTACTAAACCAACTTGCTTCAACAGAACAAACCGTAATCATAATTAAAAAGCTAAAACGTATAAATTGTAACTTCATTTTTCTACCCTACTTTCTTTTAGTTAAGTACAATATATCCTTTTCCCTCAGAAGATATAATTTTTACCATACAACCGTTATATTTAGCTAAAACTTCCTCTGGAATATAAATAAACCCAAAAAATTTTCTTAAATTAGACTGCGGTAAAAAATACTTCTCGTGGCTTAGCACAAATCCCCTATTTGTGTCTACTAAAAGTATTTGTTTTCCTAAAGAAATTCTCTCAACAATAGAACTTTCTAATTCTTCAGGCAGACCCCTCCTAATAAAAATTTCAGGGTTTTCTTTTATATTTTCCAATTGTAACTTCAAGGGGCCTACATCATAACATCCCCATGTAAAGTTTGTTGAATAAATATCTTCCTTCGTGTCCTGTATCGGAGAAATTAATCTATCAGGAGGGGTTGGGCGCAATTGAAAAACAGTTAGTAGTTCATCAGAAACTTTCCAAAAACCTTCTAAGTGCCAAGAGATATCTCCAAAAAACTCGAGTGTACTAAGAATAGACAAACATTTATTAGCTATTTTTTTACAACCTTCTTCTCGTTCTTGAGGCCAACCATGACCTATCCCTAGCAATTCCTCATAAGTTGTCTTTTTGTTGGTTTTTTGAAAATAAGCTCTGCCTGTTGAAATATTAGCTTCCCAAAGCATATCTACCATAACATTATTTTTAGATATTTCCACATGAAATAAACAGCCTCCAGTTTGGTTAATAAGCTCCTGTAGAACAAGCACGGAGCAATTAGAAGGAGCACATGCAATAAATCCCTTAATATTAGACAAAGCCTCTTCTCTAGACAGCTTTTGCATATCAATTTTTCTACCTCTTGAACTATTTCCTCCTCTAATACCACTTCCTAAAAAATCGTTACCAGCTAGACTATATTTAACCGCAAATACTTTCTGAGTCGCATATGCTTCCTTAACTAGCTTTTCGAGGTTAACATCCTCTTTTAAAGGAAATAGATAATGAATAGGAATTATAATAGAATCGATAGAAGGCAGCAAAAACTTTTCAACAATGTTCTGACCATATAACCAATCTCCTTGAGAAGAAACATCTGAATAATTGAAAGGTAATTGATTGATGTCCTTAAAAGTAGTTTTTAAAGAATTTTCTTTTACTTCTTCCATTGCTACTAAGCTAAAATGCATGAAGCTAATTAAGTATATAAACATTTTCATTTTTTAACCGTGACTCCCCGATGTTCATAGAATAACACCTGAAGTTAATCTAAAACTTTCAACAATCACTGTCAATGAAGTTTATGACAAATTTTTTACTCTTTATGATATAGCTTACCAGATATAATTTGAGCATGCCAAAATGGATCCACAGCAACTCGGACATTCTGTCCTCGGCAGGGACGGCAAGTGGCTTCTGAAGATGTCATCCACCAGGACAAGCCAGGTGCAGGATCCATTCTCTATTATGATTATTTTAATACTAGTAAGCTATAGCATCAATTGGACTTCAGCCAGCCAGGTTTGGTTTGTTGGTGGGTGTATTGGAATTGATGCTATAGCTTACCACCAATAAAATGATAAAAATTTTCACTGCATCACTACGCCCCTACGGGTCTCGTACGGTTTTCTGCGTCTTTGCGAGCAAGATTTGCTTGCACGGCAATCCAGCGCAACGTACTCAATTTATAATTAGTAAGCTATACTTTTGGTTTTCTAGTTTTTCAAAATGGCGAACTCCCCATGCAAAACCCACAGCAAGTGGTAGCATAAGCAACCAAAGCCCGTAATACCCTAAATATTTGGTGATATAAATCAGTCCGAATGAGGTGACCACATACATAATGGCTCTATTTATGGCAAACAAAAATGTACCATAGGTAAAACGTTTCAGAATGGGAAGGTGGGTATAAAAAATGGCAAAACCAGGCATGGGGCTTAAACCGCAAACAAGGGCTAAAACCTGAATGGCAAAAATCAAATGAGGTGATTGCGCAGAGACTAAGGCATAAGGCAACAATGCCGCAAAAACTAAATTAGCGGCACTTCTAATTTTAAGAAGTTTAAGGGGAAAGATTTTGTAACTTAAAAATGCAATTGTAATAACTGTAATAAAATCAACCAAAGTAACTAAGAGATTTTGTTTTATTACTTGTTCTGAAGTAAAACCAAATTGGTCTTTTAATAAACTGCCACAATAAATATATGACAGGTAAAAAAATAATGGCCAAGGGCAAAAAATCAAAAAATAAGCAACCAATGTTTTTTTTGTTTCTGCTGATTTTTTTTCAACATAAACTTGATTGTTTTTTTTTAGTTTGGCTTCTTTGGCATCTAAAAACTCTTTTGTCTCGCGTAATTTGGTTCTAGCCACAGAACCAAAAATAGCAATAGATGCGCCTATCCAAAAAGCGATGCGCCAATTTGCGTTGGTCATTAAAACGTAGTAGGCTACAAGCAGTGCACACATACCGCCGAAAACAGAACACACAGCAATTAAAGAAACAACTGGATATTGGGCGGGTGGTTTGGTAATTTCTGTTAAATAAATTTCTGCCCCAATAATCTCTCCCATAGATGACATACCTTGAACCATACGACAAATGGTTATTACCCACGAAGCTGATATGCCTATTTGCGCATACGTTGGCAGAGTCGCCATGAATATGCATGAAAGCGACATCATTGCAGAAGTTATGATTACGGTTGCTTTTCTCCCAATGTTATCGCCAATCCAGCCAAATATTAAGGCTGTAAAAGGTCTTAATATATAGGTTGAGCAAAAGGCAAACGCAGCAAGTAAAGATGCAGTATGAGGGTCTGTCTTAGGAAAAAACAATTCATTAAGCAGGACTGCCATATGTACATAAAGCATCAAATCAAAATATTCGAGAAACGTGCCAATTTGGAGAAGTCCAACGGCCTCTTTTTGTTGGCGACTTAAGCAAGAAAATATTGCCATAACTCAATCTCCTAATGGTGGTTTTTATTGTTTATTGCACCCATTAACTTTCTCCTTTAAAAATTTTACAAAAAATTGTTTTGTAATGTTCACTCATCTCTGGATAAAGTGATTTTACAATTTCCCTGTAAAATTCTTTAACTGTTGTTTGGGGAGTGACAATGTAGCCTTTTCTGATTATTGCTTGATAGATATCTTCGAGCTGTTTTAAAAATCCGCTCTCGAGAAGATGGTGATTAATGAGGCTATCACTTCTGTTTGCATAAAGAAAACTAACTGCATTTTTACTTATGTGTATCTCGCTTCTTGGAACCCTCCAACCATTATCCTTTTGGCCTTTGTTATCAATAAGAAACTCTTTTTCTTCAATAAAAGCACTCTTCGTGAAAGGTTTTATGTCACATCCATCAGGATCATACAAAACGTCAAA
>CAMCMD010000024.1 GCA_945875975.1 Rickettsia typhi | reverse complement strand
ATGGCTGGCTCAGCTGCTAACTTCATCTGGCTTAAAAGCTGCGATCAACATATCTTAATCAACTATTGTCAAAGTGCTTCCTTTGTAGAACATGTGGGAGCACACTTAATTTACTCTACTGTCACGCTTTTGGCTAGATTACGCGGTTGATCAATATCATTTCCTTTTAGAAGAGCCGTGTAATAGGCTAATAATTGCATTGGAATAGAATAGATTATAGGAGCAATAAATTCGTCGCAATCTGGTATTGATATTACCCAAGAAGATGAGTCAGACACTTTACTTGCGTGACCAAGGCCAACAATAGTTAGTAGTTTTCCTCCTCTAGCGCCAAGCTCTTGTAAATTGGAAAACATTTTTTCAAATAAATGGCCACTGGGCATCAAAGCAACAATGGGCATATTGCTGTCAATTAAGGAGATCGGGCCATGTTTTAACTCCCCTCCGGGATAGCCTTCTGCATGGATATAGGATAATTCTTTTAACTTTAATGAGCCTTCCATAGCAATTGGATATAAATTCCCTCTGCCAATAAATAATATGCTGTTAAAATCCTTAATCTGGCTAGCTATATTCTTGATATCTTCCGACTGAGATAAAACTTCTCTAATCAAGTGACGATTGTGATTTCATTCTTTTTCGCAGCAATCGTGCGATATCTGAATTCAGAAGCTACTTCTAGGTCAACAAATATGTTTGTCAATTCTTCAAGCCAATATTTGGCAACTAATCCTGAGTAATAAGCAGTACCGCAAGCTAAAATCTTGATACTATCAATCTTATTCCAGTCAATTTTTACTTTGCCTAATTCATTTCCTGTTAAATACCTTGTGATAGTTTGCTCCAAAACCACTGGCTGCTGGTATATTTCTTTGAGCATGAAATGTGGAAAATCGTTCTTGGTTACTTCTTCTAATATCGAGGATTTTCTCAAAGGTCGCTTAGCGGGATTGTTATTCTTATCAAAGATCTGATACGAATCTAAACTAACCACAGCTTTATCACCATCTTCCAAATAAATTACGTTGTTAACTTTATTACCAAAGGCCACGACGTCTGAAGCAATGTAAATAGCATTTTCGGCTAGCCCTAATATTAGCGAAGTTTTTCGTGAAGTGGCAAACAGAAATTTATCACTCTTGAACATGAAAACTACTGAGAAAGATCCTTCCAATCTACCTATAGTCTGCATGGATGCTTCTTTTGGATCGTTATTTAATGAAAGATAATAATCCAGCAAGTTTGTAATTATTTCTGTATCTGTCTCTGATTTAAATTGATAACCAATATTTTGCAGCTCTTGCTTTAACTCTTTGTAATTCTCAATAATCCCATTATGAACTACAGCAACTCTATCAGTAGCATGTGGATGAGCATTAATTGCATTTGGCATACCATGAGTTGCCCATCTTGTATGACCGATTCCTATTTGGCTATTAAACTCCTCTTTGGCTAATAGGTTTTTTAGCACAGCAACTTTGCCAGCGGCTTTAACTACATGTATATTCCCGCTCAGGATGAGCGCTAGTCCTGCGCTATCGTACCCTCTATATTCTAATTGCTCTAGCCCACCAACTAAGATTGGTAATATATTACTTGTAGTAATTCCAGCGATAATACCACACATATTTATTTCCTCTTATTTGGTTTCATAATTTGCTCAGCTCTGCCTTTAGCAAAAGTGTAGTCGGGAACATCTTTGTTTATAAAAGAACCTGCGCCTATAAGCGAATTAGTTCCAATAGTTACAGGTGCAATTAAAGAACTGTTCGATCCAATGAAACTATTATCTCCGACCACTGTGACGTGCTTTTTAAAACCATCATAATTACAAGTAATAACACCGGCACCAACATTAACACTCTTACCAATTTTGGCATCTCCTATATATGAAAGATGAGATACCTTGGTACCGGAACCAAGTTCGCTACTCTTGATCTCAACGAAATTTCCTATCTTTGCTTTTGTTCCAATCTTACTATTATTACCTCTTATTCTGGCAAAAGGACCTATTTCTGCGCCACTTTCTATTTCCGCTCCTTCCAAATAAGAAAATGCTCTAATACGAACATTATCATGCAGCTTAACATTTGCTCCAAAATAAACATTGGGTTCAATTATGACTCCACGACCAAATTTAGTGTCATAAGATAAATAAGTGGTAGATGGGTCTTGTAAATACACCTCCATATCAATGGCATTTTGGCGCAATGTATTTTGTACTTCTTGGTTAAAAGCATTAATATCAGCTGCATTGTCCAATAATTTAAGTTCACTATGCACTAGGTCCAAACACGGCCATTCTTGCCTTATATTGTTGTAAAATAAATGGATATCAGGAAAGAATTTATCGAGTAAGTTAGTGTTAACAGCTACTATGCATGGTTTTGACCCTAGCAAACCCACTAAAATATTCTTTTGCGCTTTTTTATTTATAAACTTGTCAATCATTTTGATGGTCAATCCTGTTAAGTCAGATCTAACCACTACCATAATATCTTCAGAAATTATTAATGACTTTATAGCGTCAAGAGCAAATTCTTTTATCGGTCTTGACGCAACAAGGTGATTCCCATGCTCGGAATCTACAAAAAAGATTCTGTTATTCATAAAAACAACTGTATTGTTTACCAGAAAAGATGTAGAAATACGGTATTTTAGACAAGGTTTGTATATTATGCAAAGGAAATATTTCGGTACAGATGGAATAAGAGGTAGGAGCAATACAGGCACCATCACACCTGAAATTATGATAAAATTGGCGAGAGCAACTTCCCTAGCCTGCGATTTTTTAGGGAAAAAAACCAACTATTGTTATCGGAAAAGATACTCGTCTATCTGGTTATATGCTTGAATTTGCTCTAACTTCTGGGTTCATTTCAATGGGAGCTAACATAGTATTGGTTGGTCCAATACCAACGCCTGCAATCTCAATGCTTGTTCAAAGTTTAAGAGCGGATTTAGGTATGATGATTTCAGCTTCCCATAATCTATATTACGATAATGGAGTTAAGTTTTTCACTTCCTCAGGTCATAAAATCTCCTCTGAACTTGAAGATAAAATTGAGCAATTAATGAAAACTGAATTATCAGAATATGTTGCAGGCTATGATGACTTAGGCAAAGCTGTTAAGCTGGAGGATGCACGTGGACGCTATATCGAACATGTAAAATATTCATTTCCTGGAAAGCTTAAATTAGATGGTATAAAAATCGTAGTTGATTGTGCTAATGGTGCGGCTTGGGATATTGCGCCAAAAGTCTTTCACGAACTAGGAGCAGAGGTTATTTCGTGTGGTATAAGTCCAAATGGTTTTAACATCAATCAAGAATGCGGCGTTATGGATCCGCAAGTTTTAGCCAGCGAAGTTCTAAAACACAAAGCAGATTTAGGAATTGCCTTAGATGGCGATGCCGATAGAGTGCTTATTGTTGATGAAAATGGTAAGGTTATAAATGGAGATCAGGTTATAGCGGCATTAGCGGATTATTCATTGCAATCAGGCGCTCTAAAAAATAATTTTGTGGTTACAACTATCCTATCAAATATGGGTCTAGAGTTGTATTTGAAAACTATTGGCATAGATTTAATCCGTACGAATGTTGGTGATAAGTATGTCGTAGAAAAAATGACTGAACTCGGTTGCAATTTAGGTGGAGAGCCATCTGGTCATATCATTACTGGACCAAACCAAGCCACGGGCGATGGTATAAAAGCAGCTCTTGGTGTTCTTGCAATGTACAAGGAGGCGAAAAATATTCCTATCAGCCATTTGCTTAATAAATTTACGCCAGTCCCGCAATACACTCGCAATATTAAATATGATCACAATCATTTTAGTCAATTTGCAGCTGGTGGTAATGAAAAAATCAAGAATCTTGCAAAATCTTATCAGGATCGCTACAAAGATAATGCTAGAATCATAATAAGGCCATCTGGCACCGAACCGATAATAAGATTAATGATCGAAAGTAAAAACGAAACTCTTGCCAAGCAGTTGTTGAAGGAGATTGAGGGGGAGGTGGTATAATCCGTACACAAATAGAGTTCATAAATCTTTTTTCTTGCTTCTGAGGAATATGATTAGTTTCTCAATACCACTCTGGTGGTAACTTAATATCTTTTAGAAGCCATAACCCTAGGGACTTGTCTGTAAAATTTCCATCACCTTCCGTGCAACCTTCATTGACCAACAGAATAGGTTTTGGAAAATTAAAAGGAGCAGTTTCTAAATTTATTGGATACCACAAAGATTCAGGTAATATTAGGTTAAGATTTTGTTCTCTAGTCGGATAGGTTGTTGTTAAAAGATATTTAGCTCCTGATTTTTTAAAACTAGCGATAACTTTAAAGGCATCTTCGAAGTTTAAGTGCACTAATAGATCACGCGAGAATATTAGGTCTGTTTTTGGTAAACTGTCTCGTGATAAATCTATTAATTCAAAATGAATTTTATCATTAGCAAAATTTCGTCTATTTTGAGCTATTAAAGATTCAACAATATCACACCCAATATACCGCTCTAGATCAAGATTTAGATGCCTCATCCAATACCAATCGCCACATGGGGCATCAAAAAAAGTTTTTATTTTAAAATCTTTTATAATTTTTGGTAGTTCGCCCATAACAATACGCGTCTGAACTAAATCTGAACCCGCTCCAGAACGCGATTCACTGCCACTAAAAATATGCTTATCATAAATATCAGTAAATTTGTTTTTTAAAGTGTGATCAGTATAATCAAATTTAGTTGGTATAAAACCTATTTTACCAAGAAAATTTTTCAAAGCGAAAAAAAGGAAATTCGGTAATATCATTTTCAAAATATTTCGTGTAAAATTTCTCACACAAGGCTTTTTATTTAAAGAAGTTGGGTTTTTATCATCTAGCGATAATGCATCCTTTTTAGCTATATCCTGCGCAAGAAGCTGAGCTCCTTTAAACCCTCTAAGAGCCATACTCTGAGCAATGTAGTTAAAAGTTAATACAGCTGTCTTTTTAGTTGCAGCAGTACACTCTTCAATGGTCAAATTTTTAATAAACTTTATCATCAAATCATTACCTTCACGTGTCGCAAGTCCAGACATTCGTACCGCTACCTGCTTAGGATGCTCACGAGCTTTAACCAATACTTCTGCTATATGTACAAATCTGTACTTACTAGCAATTCTAAACCATAAATCATAGTCTTGTGTGATCACGAGTGTTTCATCAAAAATCCCACATTCTTCAAAAGCCGATTTTGGTATTAGTAGAGTACAGCCATTTAGACAATTTTTAACTGTAAGCCAATAACGAAAGTTTTTAGGAGACACACCTTCCATTTTTATAGGTCGGACTGAGGAACTATCGGTTGTGAAAACTGCACAATCACTATATATTACAAATTTTTCTTCCCCTAAATTTAATAGAGTCTCTATTTGTCTTTTGACCTTATCTTCGTAATACAGGTCATCATGACTAAGCCAGGAAAAATACTCGCCTGTCATTTCCTTAATTGCCATGTTTAATGCAGAGGAAACTCCACCATTCTCTTTAGAAAAATAACGAATCTTCTCTCCGTATGATAATGCTATCTCTTCTGTTTTGCCATTATCTTTTGAGCCATCATTTATCACAAGAATTTCTTTATTTTCATAAGTTTGTGCTAAAGCACTATCTATTGCCTCACGCAAGAAGTTACTGCCATTGTAAACTGGAATTATTATTGAGACTTTTGGGGTAATAGAATTCATATATATATAATATTTAAATTTGGGTTAAAATTTGAGAATTGTAGAAATAGATTTTTTCATTGTTTCTAATGTTAAATCTTGTAAAAAACATTTAGTTCCATTCTTTGCAACTTTGGCATAGAAAGTGGTATCCGATATTACATATTCCAAATGCTTAAGTATTATTTCTGGTTTCAAGGAACTACAAACATAGCCAGCATTTTTTTGAGCTATATATTTCGCAGGAGACGAGTAATTAGGAGCATGACAAAATACAGGTCTACCAGAAGCTAAATAACCCGCTAATTTGGAAGGAAAACATTCTGTTGATTCAAGATAAAATTCTTTTGAAAACCAATATGGCAGATACAATAGATCCGACTCTACAAACAACCCAATAGTGTCTTCTTGATTTCGCCAACCAAGATATTGAAAATTTACTGGTAGTTGAGTGTAAAACTCAAAATTGCTACCCATTATTCTTATTTTTATAGTTTTACCATTTATACACCAATTTACTTGATTTAATGCATTAATAAAAGCTAGCCATTCTTTTTTAGCATAAAACTGACCAGCTATAGATATTATAAATTCATTCCTGTCATGAGGTGCTTTGGCGGGTTCTCTTGCCCAAGTGCTTGGAAGACTTGCAAAGATAGGAATATTCTTGACACCATAACGTTTCGAATAATTTTCGGACATTGACCAAGACGCGGTAGCACAAAATGCAGAACGACTGATAACATAATCAAATTTTTTTAGAAGCCTGTCACCAGTAAATTTATCAATCCTATGCTCGCGAAGCCATAACTCAAACGGATCCCATATCTGGCTAATGAGAGGTATTTCTTCTAATTCTTTTGAAAGATGAAAAGCAAGCCTCACCATAGTTTGACCCTGCAATATTACCCATATTTTAGTAACTTGCTGTTGTTTTATAAAGCTTATTATTTTAGGTAACAGGCGATACTTAACATAAATAGATCTTATTATTTCTTGACCAAAACCATATAATCTAAATAATTTTCTAATTATTAAACCTAGTCTAGTGGGAATTCTAATAGACGCTTCAACGGGTTTTTTTAGTAATAGCTTAGGTATTGACGCCAAATCTTCAGGAATGAGAGGAGTTAAACTAGGATCTATAACCGCACAAAATGCAACTTGATCTTGCGGTAAAAAACGTATCCATTGGTTTAATGGTAGCCCTGCCGTAAAGTTCGTACAAGGAGGTATATCAGTCAATATTAAGACTTTTTCCATCTTTCCTCAACCATTTTATACACTTCTATCAAGTTTCTTACATGACCTTCTTGATCATAATGGGTTTCTGCAATGATTCTACCTTGCTTACTCCTTATGTTTCTTTCCTCATCATTATCAATCAAATTCTGCAGCGCCTTATACAGAGCTATCGAATCATGCGCAGGAACAGCTATCCCTACATCTGGAGCAAAAGTAACGCTCGGTAATGCTGTTCCTTCAAAAACAATAATAGGTTTGCCACAAGCAAGAGCTTCTATAGCCATTAAACCAAAAGCTTCAGCAATTGACGGCATAAGAAAAATATCCGAAGCGGCCATAATATCTCTGGTTAATATCTCATCATCTAACCATTCGAATTCAATAACTCTAAATCGATCTTTAAATCTAAGATATACAGGGTGAGCCCAGCTATTTGTAGTAATTATACAAATATCCTTTTCAGTACTAATAAGTTCTAACGCTTCCATAATATATGGAAGTCCTTTAAATTGATTACCTACTACAGCTCTAAAAGATATTACTATCGTATTATCGGTGATGTTAAACCTCTTTCTAGCCGCTTTTGCATGCGAAGGCGAAAAAAAATCTAGATCTAAACCAAAGGGAATGTGATGGACTCTTGGCTTATCAAAGATAGGTGATTGTTCCACCATATCCTTCATCCATTTCGATGCTACTATTATGTCAAAATTTGCATTTTTATAACAGTTTTTTTTATATTTGAACAATAAATCTGTAGTGTCAAATAATAACGGTAGGTATCTTTTAAGATCGGGACAATTTCCACAGCCTGTCACCCATCTTTTACAATCAATGGGATAAACACAATGTCCAGTCATTGCCCAGGGATCATGTAAAGTCCATACAGTAGGTTTCAATTTTGCTACTTTATGCAAATGAGCCAGACTAAAAAATTTATTAGAATGTATATTATGTAAATGTATGAGATCAGCTTCTTTAAAAGCATTCATTTTAGTCATTATCAAAGCATTCAAATGAAGCATAGCTTGCATGGAAGCGCCGCGCTCAACTATATTAATTGCTCTATTGACCTTTCTAACTACTTGGCCTCCAAAAGTCAAAACATCTGGATTATCTGTATCTTTATCCCATACTAAATGCTTAGAATGAACATCATATTTTTTTAGTAATGGAGTAACAGCCAAGCCATTAAATCTACGTCCAGGAGTTTCATACGAGTTAACTTGAAGAATTTTCATTTTCTATTCCCTAAACCATACAACTCTATTAACATAATCTATATAACTCAGCACTATATGTAATATCTTTTTTGAAACCTCACCAGCTTCATAGTCTGGTACAATTTTCTGTCTTCTAGGTCTGCCTCTGGTATAACCTCTCGTTATCACATCTACTGCATCTAAAATGCTATCAACATTCAAACTGCTCATTATAAGAGTTCCCTCATCCATGCCCTCTGGTCGCTCATGAGCGTTCCTCAGAGTAATGGCAGGAAGGTTTAGAAGAGAGGCCTCTTCAGCAATCGTACCGCTGTCAGACAAAATACAGAACGCTGACATTTGGAGCTTTAGATAATCTAAAAACCCAAATGGTTTTAAAAACTGAATCATATTACCTAAGCTCTCAATTCCAAGAGCCTCTAGTCTTTTTCTAGTCCTAGGATGGGTCGAGATAATTATAGGCATATTGTATTTCTTTACAAGCTCTTTTAATGCATCAAGCATACCCAGCAACTGTACCTCAACATCAACATTCTCCTCACGATGAGCACTGACTAAAAAATATTTAGCTTCTTCAAGGTTTAGTTTATTTAAAATATCAGACTTTTCTATATCTGGCATAAAATAATCCAGTACTTCTTGCATATGAGAACCCGATTTAATAATTCTCTCTGGAGGAAGACCTTCTTGTATTAAATAACGTCTTGCATGCTCAGTTAAAACTATATTGATGTCGCTTAAATGATCGATTACTTTTCGATTTAACTCTTCAGGTACCCTTTGATCAAAACACCTATTTCCTGCCTCCATATGAAATACAGGAATCTTCCTCCTTTTTGCTGGAATCACAGATAAACAAGAATTGGTATCTCCGTAAAGCATTAATGCCTCCGGTTTTTCCTTTTCTAGCACCTCATCAGACCTTTCAATTATATTAGCGATGGATTTTGCAACGCTAGTTCCTGCGACATCAAGAAAATAATCAGGTTTGCGGATGTTTAGATCATCAAAGAATATTTGATTTAATTCATAATCTGAATTTTGACCAGTATGAACAAGAATATGATTAGTATTTTTATCGAATTCAGCAATAACTCGCGACATCTTGATTAGTTCAGGACGAGTACCAACAATAGTCATTACTTTACGCATTTAGCTGCTCCTTTATGAAATCCAAAGTTAATAGTAGTTTTTTCACGTCCGCTACTTCTAGCTGCTTTGTATTGCTTGAAGTATAATCACTAACCGAAACTATCTCTTCTTGGCCTTCTGTTACAAATTTGCTGTAATCAAGAGTTCTGTTATCCATAGGAATTCTGTAATACTCATTTAAATCTTCAGCCTTAGCCATTTCTTCTGAGGAGACTAGTGATTCATATTGTTTTTCTCCATGGCGCGTACCAATGAAGTGAATGTTAGTTTTGTTATTGAATATTTCCTGAAGCGCCTGAGCCAATAACTCAATTGTTGTAGCAGGTGCTTTTTGCACAAAAGTATCACCTTGTTTACCATGTAAAAATGCATACAGAACTAAATCCACAGAGTCTTCTAAAGACATCAAGAACCTAGTCATAGTTGGCTCGGTAATCGTTATGGGCTTATTTTTTTTAATCTGGTCGATAAAAAGAGGTATCACCGAGCCCCTTGACGCCATTACGTTACCATAGCGTGTAACACATAAGATAGTTTCACCATCTGATCGCATTCTTGCTTTAGCAATCAATACTTTTTCCATCATAGCTTTTGACAATCCCATAGCATTAATAGGATATACAGCTTTGTCAGTACTCAGAGCTATGAGCCTTTCCACGTGGTTATTAATCGCCGCATTAATTACATTCTCTGAACCTAAAATATTAGTTCGTACTGCTTCCATAGGATAAAATTCACAAGAAGGCACTTGCTTAAGAGCAGCTGCATGAAATACGAAATTCACTCCCTTCATGGCCTCATTAATACTATTGTAGTTCCTTGTGTCCCCTATAAAGAACTTTAGCCTTGAATCCTTATAGAAGTTTCTCATATCTTCTTGCTTTTTTTCATCGCGACTAAAGATTCTTATTTCTTTGATGTCGGTTTTTAACAACCGTTTCATAACAGCATTACCAAAGGAACCAGTACCCCCTGTAATCATAAGAGTTTTATCTACAAACATATTTGGGCTCATTATTTAAATTCATACATTTTTTTAACTAATTCTGGCCATGTTGGAGGTATATATCCAGTTTCTCTTTTAAAACGCTCAGAATTCAGAGAACGGTCAATCACCAATTTGTCAAAAGGTTCAATCTCAATGTCTTTTTTATAAGTATCTCGAACTAATTTCAACAGTTCATATTTATTTATAGGGTCAGATGATACGTGATAAAGACCATGCATTTGGGGTCTTGGTATCACATATTTATCTATAATTTTAGCTAATTCGACTGTTGGAAAACCAGAATAAATAGCTTTCGTAAAACCATTAGTTTTGTTTTCTTGAGATAAAAACCAGCTAATTAGGCTTCTGTTACCCGATAGTTCATGACCTATTATAGAGGTACGAAGCGTAATGGCATTAGGATAATCTACTTCTCCTAGTAACTTTGAACGTCCATAGAGATCATATGCATCTGGAAAATCATCTTCAACATAATTCCCTTTAGAACCAGAAAATACACAGTCAGTACCAATTTGTATTAACCTAGCTCGAGTAGCTTCAGAAAGTATCGCTAGACGATGAGGCAATATAGAATTAATTGGTATTGCATGCAAATGATCATTTGCTGCCGCTAGTTGCTTTACAACTCCAACACAATTTATTACAATTTTTGGTTTAATTTGGGCAAAAGTTCTTATTAAAGAGTCTTGGTTCTCAACATCGACTCCTCCAACCACTTCACCAGTTGAGCCATGGGGCAAGTACGAAGGGGACCCATTACCACGAACAGTACCAAAAACCTTAAAGTTCTTATTTTTTGCAAAATAGCGGAACAAGGTATTACCAAGCATACCAGTAACACCTAAAATCAAAATATTCATATAATATTCTTAGAAATTATTTATTAAATAATAAACTCAACCCTTTTCTTATATTCATAACAGCTTCAAACCCAAGCAAATCTTTAGCTTTAGATGGGTCGCCAATTGATTGGTAAACATCACCGTTACGAGGCGGTAAATATTCTATATCAACTTTCTTGTCGATAATTTCAAAAAGAGCATTTACTAGATAATTGACAGAGATTCCAGTACCCGTGCAAACATTAAATACACCGCTAGTTTCTAGGGATTTCTTATTATTAGCCTTGATTAAGGCTTGTACGACATCACTAACATGGATAAAATCTCTAGTCTGGTTGCCATCATCAAACACCTTTATTCCTTCACGATTCATAATTTTTTTGACAAAAATCGGTATTACCCCTGAATAAGGAGAAGCTGGGTCTTGTCTTGAACCATATACATTAAAAAATCTTAGACCAGTGCTTTTTAAGCCTTTCAAATCAGCAAACAGTTTAGCATGTACTTCATTTGAATATTTATCAAATCCATATGGGGCAACTGGAGCAATAGGGCTATCCTCTTTTATGGGAACATCAGTAAGACTACCGTATACCGCAGAAGAAGAAGCATATATTACTGGTATATTGTTTCTTACAGCAATCTCAAAAACATTGATGGAGCCACCAAGGTTTACTTTATGGCAGTCGGACCAGTTTTTGATAGAATCTTGCACAGAAGGTATAGCAGCCAGGTGATAACAAAAATCTATTCCATCAAAAGCTGATTCTAGAACTGGAACGTCTGTGATGCTTCCATGAATAAAATGGGCTGATTTGTTAATATTTTCTATTTTACCAGTCAGCAGAGAGTCCAAAACCGTCACCTTATTCCCTGTTCCTATAAGATAATCAACTAAATGTGAGCCTATAAAGCCAGCCCCACCAGTAACCAAATAGCTTGACATGTGTATGTGTATTTAATAAGTTCTCTAAAGTTTGGGATTATAGTTACTCGAAGTAAAATATGCAATCAAAAAAACTTCTCATCTTTAATAATGCAGATTGGCAGTTTTATGCGCATCTGTTACCTATAGCTCTGGCTGCAAAGCAATCAGGGTACGAAGTTATTTTATTAACTAGTATTACAGATCGCAGAGAGAAAATCGAAAATGCTGGTATAAGAGTTATTCCAATAGTTATGAACCGTAAAAGTATAAACCCATTTTCAGAGCTCGTTACTTTAGTCAAAATAACAAATATTATTCGAAAAGAACAACCAGATATTTTGCACAATTTCACTATTAAATCCATTGTGTATGGTTCGATCGCCTCTTTTTTTTGCAAGAAAAGTTTAAGAATTGTTAATAACTTTCTTGGCATGGGATTTGTATTTATTAGCACAAAACTTATTTATATTCTGGTAAAGAAAGCAATTTCTGCAATTTTAGCTATCCATGCGAAATTCAAACAAGCCGTGGTTATTGTTCAAAATTCTGATGATAAGCACCTAATTATTGATCTTGGTATTGCAAAAGAATACAGTACCCATGTGCAATGCAGCGTTGGGGTGGATACACAGAATTTTCAGCTTCTAAAAGAACCAGAAGGCCCAGTAGTTTTTGCACTCGTTGCTAGAATGTTAATAGACAAAGGAGTGCGCGAATTTATTGCAGCTGCTAAAATATTGAAAGCCAAAAATCTTGAAGCTGAATTCTGGCTAGTTGGCACTCCGGATGATGGCAATAAATCTTCTCTCTCGTTGCCAAAGCTAGAAGCCTTGAATAAAGAGGGTATTATAAAATACTTGGGTTTCCAGGATGTGTGTAAAATCTGGAAAATGGCTCATGTGGCTGTACTTCCGTCTTACCGGGAAGGTCTCAGCAGAAGTCTTTTAGAAGCAGGCGCTTATGGCCGTGCTATAATTACTACCAACGCACCAGGTGGTAGAGAATTGGTCAAGGATAAAATAAATGGTTTATTAGTCAATGTTCAAGACTCTAAAAGTCTAGCAAAAGCAATGGAATTGTTAGTAGCTGATCCACAAATGCGAAAAACACTGGGTCAAAAAATTCGCGAAGATATATTAGAAAAATATGATTCGAAAATTATAGCAGCAAAAATGTTAACTTTTTATCGGTAGTTAATTGATAGTGCCCGGATTTATTAAAAAATACAAAGTAGCTTTAATCACAATATCCTTCTTTATCTTAGCATGCCTGGCTATAGAATTTGTTACCCGAGACATCAGGTCTTTTTATATTTTAAAATGGCGCATGACCTCAGGTTCTAGCAAAAAACCTAGAATAGCTATATCGTCTAAATTAAAAACAGAGGTGGAAAAGCTTACTTATTTTGACCAGTTTGTTAGACCCAATGATATCTCAAAAATAGTCTTAATTACCTATAAACAAGGTTTTTCTGATCAATTTTCTGCTAAAAGAATACAAGAAGCAGCTATAAATAACGGCTGGGAAGCTATAGTTGTAGGAAATATAACCACTGAAGATGCTAAATCGACCAATGAGCGAATAATTCACCTTTTAAAGCCAGATTTTGTCATCGCAATGCATGATGTTATGGTAGTAGAAGGCACTCCTCACTATTTAATTCTACATTTTCCTGATAATTGGTTTGAAAATACTAGTTTAAGTAATCCTAATTATCCCAATATCTTGTCTTATAGCGGATTTTTATTGTCATTTGGAGATGATAGATTTATAGGCCAACTAGATCAATATTTTGCAGCCCATAATAAACCATTTCATCATGAGCAATTTTATTTTTCTGTATCAAAAGAAGATGCAGAATTTCGTGAATTAGATATGAAACGTTTGTTTTTTTGTGGCACTAGATGGGATAGTAGAAGAGGTGGCATGGAATATAAAAAGCTCTTTAATTTGCTAGATCAAACTGGTTATTTTGATGTATATGGGCCTAAAAAAAGCTGGACAGACCTGCCTTCTTATAAGGGCCCTATAGCTTTTGACCACAAGGAATTTTTAAACGCAATACGTAAAAGTGGTGTAGGATTAATTTTTCATAATAAAGAACATTATTTGCAAAATATACAAAGTACTAGAGTTTTTGAGTTATCTGCAGCATCAGCTATGATTATCTCAGAAGATATGAAATTTATAAAAGATAATTTTGGTGATAATATATTATATATAGACCCATCAAAATCTGCGGAAGAAATTTTTGCAGCTATTGATAATAATATGAAATGGATAATTGCTAATCCGGAGCTTGCCAAAAGGAAGGCAGAGAAAGCTAATAAGATATTTCGTGAAAATTTTACTATTGAAAAACTGTTGCAAAATGTAGAAAAAATGCATAGAAGGCTTCAAGAAAAGTAAATAAGTATGGTAGGATGCATTGAATTAGCGTAAGAAAAAAATATGGAAAGAATAAGCAATAGCTATTGTCAAAAAATTACCCAAAACAAGTATTTTCCATTTTTTTTAGCTGGGTTTTTGATGCTGCTGCATTTTCTATCTGGCTATCCTGGTGGAATGACGCCTGATTCTATGGATCAATTTAATCAAGCACTTGTATTTAATTTTTCTTCACACCATCCACCATTAATGGCTATTTTGTGGAGTGGTTTTAATTTTATATACAAAGGCCCGCAATTAATTCTTCTCTTTCAATTAGGTTTAATTTGGGGAAGGGCGCTGTTTCTTTACTACGGAGACCAATCAAATAGATATAGATGGATCTATTTTCTGATACCATTTGTACCAAATATACTTGCCCAGTCTACTATGGTTTGGAAAGATATAGGCTTTGGCTGCGCATTCTTTTTTGTTTTTTCTGGCTGTGTTTACTATTTGTACCAAACAAAAAAAGCTAATTTTATTGTTTCCAGTATTTTTATTTTGATAGGATTTTATGGCTTAGCTGCAAAATTCCAAGCACAATACGTAGCTCCAGCGTTGTTCTTCTTCATAGTTACAATCTCAACAAACAGAAATCTATTATTTAAGCTTATTTGCACCATAGTCATTTCTGTATTAACCATATTTTCCAGTTCATATATCATAGATAAATTTTCAGTGAACAATAATTCTTGGCAGTTAAGACAGTTTTTTGATATTGCGGCCATTGTTGTTGATCTAGATGACGATAGCGTCTTACCAGATTATGTTAAGGATTATAAAGGGTATAATTTTAAAACCTTAAAAAATAAATTCACTCATAAAATCGTTGATAATTTAATATTTCCTGAAGACAGAGTATATATATCGACTCATGACCCAGAGAAACTTAAACAGTTGAATGATAATTTCTTTGATTTAATTACAGCCCATCCTTTTTTATATTTAAAGCACAGATCATTAAATTTTTCAATGCAAATGATAGCAACCTATGACTCCAAAACCTATTCCAAAATTCATGATAAAAGAGCTTTGGATGAACTTGAAGTACATTATTTTAATAATAACTTTTTACAAGAAACTGTTTTTAAATTTTTAAGCTTATATCCGCCTATATTCCGAGCCAATCTCATTTCTTTAATTCTGGTTATTATCTACGCATATGAATCGTATAAAGTAAAGAATTATACAAATACAGAAAAACAAGTGCTGACATATGTTGTAATTATTGGACTAATATTTTCAATAACAAATTTTTTGACTTGTATGGCCAGTGTTTATAGATATTATTACTTTATTCGTTTGCTAACATTTTTTACCATACCTATATATTTAAAATTAAGGCTAATTAACAAAGCTAAGATCACATGAGTAGCAAGAAAACTGTATTATTAATTGCTGACGTCAAAAATTGGGCTTTTGATAATATTACGCAGTATTTAAAGAAGATTTTAAGCGATAGTTATAACATTCATATTTTATATTCAGAAAGCTACAGCAATCCAGGAGATTTATTAAAAGAGATTACAGATTTTTCAAAAATTGACTTCATCCATTTCTTTTCGCGAAAAAGCCTTAGGCTCCTTATTAATCATATTGCAACTGGCAATATTGATAATAATAGAATCGATAAATTTTTGAACATTACTATAGTTACAAGTGTTCCAGATCATCTTTATCTCCAGAAGAATGAAGATATAATTAGCTATCAAAATACTTTCAAATTTGTAGATAATTATTATACAACATCTAAAATTTTGAACGAATTATATTCAAATATTGGTGCTTTTCCAAAACCTTGGCATGATGTTATTTATGACAATGTTTTGACTGCACCTACCGCTGAGCCAAGTTTTGATGATCAAAAAAAATTAAGAATAACCTGGGTTGGTAATAGCGCATGGGGAGAATGGTATTTCGGTAGGGAATATGATGCCAAAGGTTATCATACTGTTATTAAACCAGCATTGGCTTTGGCAGCATTAGATTCGACTCAAATAAAACTAGAACTTGAGACAAATATAGTTGATGGAGCCACACGCACACGCTCCAAGCAAGAGGTTTTTGAAATACTTAAAAACACAGATATTCTATTAATTGCTGCTAATACCGATGGAACCCCTCTGCCTTTGATAGAGGCAATGTCTTTAGGATGTGCGGTGATAGGTACTAATACTGGCATTGTTGCTGAAGTATTGCCGCAAATTCAGCAAGCTTTTATTTTAGAGCGTGACCCACGTAAATTCTGTGCCGCGATAAAAGATCTTGCTAGCAATAGATCTCTACTAAAAGAGTTAAAGCAGCAAAATTATGAGTCTTATAAAGAAATTTTTCTTAATGATGTTTTGTTTAAAGAAAAGTGGAGTAACTTCATAGATTTTTCTATTAACAGGAACAAGAATGAAAATAGAATTGATATAAAAAAAGAAATTTTAGAGCATATTAGAAATGATTATCTTGAGCCAGAAGATGCTTTAACCAAGGTTGAAAACCTTATATTAAACAATAAAAGGCTCAAAAGTATTTTTAAATCATTATTAAAAATCAATTTCGTCAATTATCTCGCTAGATCAATCTATTTTTTCTTAAAACAGCACAAGGTCGATAGTAACTCAAGAGTTAATATTAGTGGGGCTAATAAAGATGTTTTAGTGGTTTATCCTACAAATTTTCCTGGCGTTAAAAATTCAACATTAACTCTATTTCACGACCAAGCTATTTTACCAATCACAAGCATTTCTGAATATTTTGCATTGCCTAATTTTGTTATAAGAAGCATTGCTCGTAAGATATTGAATACCGAAATAAAAGAGATAATTTTTTCAGGTGGTGGCAGAACTGTTTTAAAGTTGATGGATCATATAGCTTATCATAAAGATACTCAGAATTTAAATGTCTATTATTTATACCATGGCTCACCTGCACAATGGTCTGAAATTCATCATCTTAAGGAATTCCATTGCTGCTATAATCTTTATGAGCACGGTAAACTCAAGGGCATTATTTCTTTAAAAAAAGACCTGCAAATTGCTTTTAATAAAACAGGAATTAAGTCGTATCTGTTACAAAATTTTATACAACCTATTCAAGTTAAGAAAGAGGAGAGATCAACTTTTACCATAGGTCTTTGGGGTGCTTATGCGATTTGGGTTAAGAATCATTATCCTCAACTTGTAGCTTTGAGAATGCTTGGGAAACAAGTCTCGACAGTAACTAATTTCCACTTTCATGAATTTGATAAGTGGATACAAGATAAAATGAATATCACCATCCATCCTAATAAGTTGCCACATGATAAATTAATTGGGCTAATTGCAAGCACAGATCTAACTCTTTATGTAACCAACACTGAATGCTCTCCTCTGATTGCCTTAGAAAGCCTTGGTCTTGGAGTGCCATGTTTAGTTGGCCCAAGCTCAGGGCTTTATGATGAAGATGAATATCTAAGAGAAATGTTAACTGTTACGAGGGTAGATTGCCCTTTTACAATTTATAGTGCTATAGAGAGAGTTAGGGCTAATCTTGAAGTAATTAAATCAAAGTTACCAGAATTTATAGAAAAATATAATCAAAAAGCACAAAGCTTTAAACAAGAGTTATTAGAACTTATTGGCTAGACTAAAATTATTTTCAAAGCTCGATTCTTTCCTTATCTCAAACATACCAATCTCATTCTTATGAAGAAACTTTCCTCCAATAGTATAGATTTTTGTTCCAGTGATTGGATATCCGTAGTTGATTTAACAAAGCTCAATATAAAAATCATGGCAGATCTCTCAGAACAAATTTCATCCTCACTGCTCAAAGGTAAGAATAATAATAAATATTTTTGGAGCGAACAGGCTTTAGATACAGCGAAAATTAAAATCCAAGTCGAAGATTTAGGTCAGGAGAAATTGGTCCTGAAAAATTAAATGTTATAATTAATGATGATGCTTTATCCCAAATGCTCGCAAAAATGTAAATAGCGCCTGGTCTTCCAAGGTAAGGCATAATTTTTTAGATAGGAAGCATCTTATATATAGCTCTAGAAATGATTCTTAGCAGTTTAGAATCATTTCTTATGCTAAAGCGCCATATATCAAATTAATCTCTAAATTTAAAGTATTAGAGGCTCGGGATTGTGGCTAGAAGACTTTCTACTTATTCTGGTAAATATATTTAATTTGATTGTTACTCCCTTTCATATCTAAAATTTTATTTTCTATCCCCCACTTTAAATCTCTACTAGCTGTTGCAGTAGAAATATCTTTATGTATTAAAATATAATCCTTCCTTGAAAATAACTTAT
>CAMCMD010000023.1 GCA_945875975.1 Rickettsia typhi | reverse complement strand
CGGCTCAAATCCTTTGTAAAAATCATCGACAAAACAGAACAAACTATCGTAATCTATATTCATTAGGGTAATCTTTATTGATTGAAAACTCTAGAATACCCTAATACCTTCAGCTATTCAGCTCCTTTCTTAAACACAGTTGGGGTTATGTATAGCTATTTTCTGTAAATAACCTTACTTTTACTAACAATACCAACAAGTTGCCGGTATTCGAACCAAAAAATCCTTCTAAATCTCTATTTATAATGAAAATCTATTTTTTTTGAGATAGAATCTTCTCACATTAATTTTTTGTAGTTTATCAGCATGATTCCCAATATTGCGCAATTTAACGAACTCTCTCAAAATGAGAAAATTAAATTAATACAACAATACGCCCCTCACCTTCTTAATTCTCTAAAAAAGACTTTCTCTAGCCTGAGCTCACAGGAATTAAGTAGTTTATTTGAGTTTGCAAATTTGGAATTGGCTGCAAAAGGAATTGCTAAAGCTTTTACCGCCGATTTAACAAATTTTTCAAATATAATTGAACTAATTATAAAAGATTTGAATTTATCTGAAGGTGAAAGCAGTTTGCTTGACAACATACTGAAAAAAACTCTTGTTTTAGCAATAAACAAAGCATCTTCTAATCTATATAATGATTTAAAAAAAGGCGAAGGCTTACTGTATACCGCAATAGTCTCAGAAAACACGTTAACTGTTTTAGAAGGAATTTTAGATTTTAAAAAAGCACTTGATAAGAATTTCCCTGGACTATCTGATACACTTATTACCAGAGCCTCTCCAGCTCTTCTAGCTCTTGTTTCTGCTTATTCTCCTCCCCTCGGGTTGGCTTTGAAAGCTACCGGTATTTTAAGCAAAGTTACCGATTTCCTAAAAACAGAAAATCTGGATAAAACAGTAACTAGCATGTATCTGAGTTTAGATAAAATTAAACAAGATAAATCCCTCTCCCAGATACATGAAACTGGCACTAAAGTTGCGGATATTGCACAGCAAGTAGGCACCTCTCCTTCAATTATAGAGAAATTTAAATTAACTCTCGACGAGGCTTCTGCAACAGCTCAAGAAATCTCCAAAAATGCATCTTTAAAAAGATTCTTAATGGTAATAGCCAACTATGCAGAAAATTATATTCCCTCGTCTAAAAAAGAAATTAATGAAAAACTAGATGCTGTAAAAATGGCAGCACTAGACAAGTTGAAAAAAAATGGCGTACCCCCAGAAATCATCGCCGAGGTAGAGCTAGCCCTAGATAAAAATATTGAGAAGGCTAAGTCAGAAATGATAAAATGTCTCGGTAAATATAGTAAAATTATCGACAAGGTTGGCTATATTCTTATAGCTGCCGATATACTAAACAAATCCGAACACCAAGTGCAGGAAATTGGAAAAAAAAACCCATCTCACTCTAAAGCTTTTAATGAATGTACGACAAACCTAAAGATGGAGATCAATAATAAAGTTCGTGGAGATGTAAGCAAACTTGCTAAAGAAATGACAACTGATTCACCAGCCAAAGATTTTGCAAAAAAAACTCTTGGTGCCAACCTTGCTAATGAAATTTTGATCAAACGCGCTGTAGCGCCAGAAAAAACCTTAGGGAGAGCGCCATTATGATTCTTTAGTTTTTGCCATGAACAAATTGAAAATTCTATTTTATACTGAAATTAAATTCATTAAAACCTCTTGAGCCTCTTCTATTAAAGATTTTGAGTTAAGCGCTTTTATAAAAACTAATTTGTTTTCTGGTTTTATCTTAGCGTGTCTTGGAAACTTGTTAACAAAAGAAAGCACCATCTCAGCTACGCCCGAATTCTCTCGAAACTTTATTACAAACCCATTAGGACCGCTATCAAAACTCTCTATGTTGAGTTTAAAACACATATTTCTGATTTTTACCATCTCTAAAAGATTATTAAACTCTTGAGGGATTAAGCCAAAGCGATCTTCCATCTCAAGACGAAAATTATCAATTTCTTCGCTCGATTTGAGATCGCCAGTTCTTCGGTATATAGCCAGTCTCAAAGACGAGTCTTCGATATAACTATCAGGAATTAATATAGCTATAGCTAGGTTGATTGTTGGGTTAAAACACTCCTCATTATTAGCATTATCGCTTTTTAATTCATTGATTGCTTCATCTAACATCTCTTGATATAGCTCCGCCCCAACTTCTCGGATATGCCCAGACTGTTCATCACCTACAAGATTACCAAACCCTCTAAGATCCATATCATGACTAGCTATAGTAAATCCAGCACCAAGAGAGTCAATATTTTGTAAAATATCAAGACGTTGCAATGAATGTTTCGTAGATTTATGATGAGTTAATGTCAAATATGCATAACCCCTAACCTTTCCTCTACCTACGCGTCCCCGTAGTTGGTAAAGCTGGCTTAGTCCAAGCATATCAGCGCGATGGATAATAATAGTATTGGCAATTGGAATATCGATTCCTGATTCAATTATTGTCGTTGAGAGTAAAATATCAAATTTTGCCTCGCAAAACTCATTCATAGTAGTATCAACAAGCGAAGGGGCCATTTGCCCATGGGCTATTTTATATTTAAGTTCAGGTACAATAATACTTAATTGCTTTGCTATCCATTCGATATCCTTAATACGAGGAACAACATAAAAGCTAATCCCCCCTCTAAAGCGTTCTCTCATGAGAGCATCTCGAATCATCACCGCATCGAAAGGCAACACACTGGTTCTCACTGGCAAGCGATCTATAGGAGGGGTTGTAATTAAGCTCAAATCCTTAATACCCACCATTGACATTTGCAGAGTTCTTGGTATTGGCGTAGCAGATAGTGATAATACATGTACATTGGACTTTAATTGTTTTAGATGTTCTTTTTGAGAAACACCAAAATGTTGCTCTTCATCAATAATAATCATTTTAAGATTCTTAAATTTTATATCTGTAGAAAGCAAAGCGTGAGTGCCTATTACTATATTAATCTCACCACTAGCGAGCCCTTCTTTTATTTTTTTTGCTTGTGAGGGCTTTATAAGACGTGAAAGCTGAGCAATATTCAAGCCCATCTCTTTGAAGCGCTCAAGAAAATTGTGATAATGCTGTTTACAAAGTATGGTAGTAGGCGAGATAATTGCTACTTGCGGTCTGTCATCATTTACACTGCAACTAACCATGAATGTAGCACGCATTGCGACTTCTGTTTTACCAAAGCCCACATCTCCACAAATTAGCCTATCCATTAGTTTACCGCTTCCTAGGTCTAATTTTATATCTTCAATTGACGAAATTTGATCATTAGTTTCATTATAAGGAAAATTTTTGCAAAACCTATCGTAAGTACTTTGTTCAAAATATGTTGGTGTCGTTTTAGCAAGGTGTCTTGCAGCAGAGATTTTGAGTAACTTAGCAGCAATATCTTTTATCCTATTTTTCAGCTTAGATTTACGTTTTTGCCAACCGGCACTTCCAAGTTTATCGAGGATAACATCATCACCACCGTATTTCTTGAACTGATCTATGTTTTCAACTGGTAAGTAAAATATGTCATTATTGGCGTAAATAATTTTTAAACAATCATGAGCAATCTTATCAACATAGATCGTTTGTATTTTCTCAAATCTACCAATACCATGCTCTTTATGAACTACTATTTCACCTTCAACAATGTTATCAAGCTCAGTTAGTATATTTTTTAGTTTTTTTCTAGCTGATTTGTGACTCTGGGTAATAAACTTGCTTCCTAAAATATCAGTCTCAGCAATGAATAGATATTTAGACGACACAAAGCCCCTGGCTAATGGGGCAATCCCAAGGTTTATCATATTCTTTTTAGCATATGATAAATGACTAATTTCTAGGGTGATATAGTCATGACTTTCGATAATATTTTTTATCCTATTTTTACCACTTTTGGAATTACAAAGAATTATTGGAATTTTTTTCTTATTTTCTACAATAAGCTCAAACAGCTTATCAAACTCAGTCTTGTTTTCAACTTTAGCTTGCGTGGTTATGTCAATAATGGTTGTTAACTCAGCGCTGGAACCATGTTCTACTAAAGTGCAGTTATCAAGAGATAATTGTTTTTTGATTGCTTGGCTACTATTAATTAAGAGAGATACCGGAATAGCAAAATAAAAAGAATCTGGGTTTGACTTATTTGAAAGCAAATGTGATTCATAAAAGTCATTACAAGTATTTTCAAACTCAATCATCGATTGAATGCATAAATTATCATAGATAATTTCATGCCCACCTAAAAAATCAAATATTGAACTCATATTCTCATAAAATAAAGGCGTTAGATGTTCATAACCATGGAATTTTTGGCCTGAAATTACAGATTCATACATCGCACTATGAATATGATTTACACCGAAGAGTTGGAGAAAATTATTTTTAAAATTAATTATAGTTTGAGAATTTAGCAAAGTTTCTGTAGCAGCTGAAAGAACTAAATTATCAACTGGTTTTGTTGATATCTGACTATACGTATCATATTCTCTAATTGACTCGACCTTATCCCAGCCAAAATTAATTCTATATCCTTTGTTTGCGTGCGTAACTAAATCTACAATCTCTCCTCTGACTGCAAATTCGCTACTATCTACTGCGCTTGCAACTCTAGAAAAACCAGTCTTTACAAGAAATGTTATTATATTCTCAATGTCTAGCTTTGCTTCTGGTTTAATGCTTAATGTTAGGTCAACGAATCCTTCTGGAGGGGGAACTTTTTGGAGTAAATTTTGCGCCGCAGTAACGAGTATTTTTGGCTCATTGTTCATCGCAAGGTCAGTTAAAGCTGCGGCTCTCTTTGCCAAAATTTCGGAATTTGGAGAAATTCTATCGTAGGGCACGGTATCAAGACTAGGGAAGTGAATGATCTGGTGTTTTGCAATTCTATTATTGCCATAAAACTTTAGCTGTTTATATGCAGAAATTGTATTTTCTTCATCGGGACAACACAATAAAAGATTTTTATTTTTGTTGTTAAAATGTTCTAGAGCGTATAGTGGTATAGAAGAAAAAGGGATAGAGAGTTTTTTCATTGTGCAGATGGATCAAAATTTAGTATTTTAGTCATAATTGTGGATAGATTTTCTTCAGGAACAGGCTTTTTCTTCACGTACCAATCATACAAATCAGCATCATTTTGTTCTAGAATATGTTCAAAAATTTTTAGTTCATTATCAGTCATTTTTTCTATATTTTTCTTGGCAAATTGCCCAATAATTAAGTCCGTTTCTTTGCAGCCTCGATTACAACTTTGATAAAGCAATTTTTTGATAAATTGGTCTCTGTTTTTAATATTCATGATTTATCACCTTGCAAAAAAAAAATATGCTAATATTATTGTCCTAAGCAGTTAAAAAGCAAGCGGTTTAATATAATTGCAACTTAAAACGCTAGCAATCCAAGTCGAAGCCTAAGATACGCTTCCTCCGTTTATTTAAAAATATATATATTTTATCTCAAGAGACTAGTGTAAAGATGAAGCAGTTGGATCGAATTATACCACAATATAAAGATGGTGATTATTATGCCAACTTATGGAAAAGCGTAAGTCGTGATTTAGTTTCACACTATGGCGAAGATCTTTATAAAAGTTGGTTTAGTAAAATAAGCTTCTTTGAAGCTATTGGTGAAAGTGAAATAATACTTTCGGCACCAAGTAACTTTATTAGAGATTGGATCAAATCTAATTATTTTGATATCATATCAAAGCTCTTATTTCATCATGATACTAAGGTGAAATCAGTTGATATAATAACTAAAGAATTACCTAAATCTGACGTTATAGTTGTTTCCTCTAATACATTTTCGTTGATTGATCAAAACGAAATTAAAGATGATACCACAGCTTCTTTAGATCCTCGCTTTACTTTTGACAATTTTGTCGTTGGTCCACCCAATGAACTGGCATACGCAGCTTCTTTAGCTGTTGCTGAGTCGGACGAAGCAATTTCAAAATCAAACCCGCTATTTTTATATGGAGGCGTTGGTCTTGGAAAAACTCACCTAATGCACGCCATTGCATGGCATACTAATAAAAAAAATCCGAATAGAAAAGTCCTTTACATGTCGGCTGAAAAATTTATGTATCGTTTTATCAAAGCGCTGCGTAATAAAGATATTATGTCCTTTAAAGAAGAGTTTCGTTCTGTTGATGTTTTGATGATAGATGACATACAATTTATTTGTGGAAAAGAGAGTACTCAAGAAGAATTTTTCCATACATTTAATGCAATTATCGACAATAACAAACAAATGGTTATTTCTTGCGATCGATCTCCCACTGATCTTGATAACGTGGAAGATAGAATAAAATCTAGACTTGGTTGGGGATTAGTTGCTGATGTTCACAGCACAACATACGAGCTTCGAGTGGGTATTCTCGAATTAAAACTAGAAAAAATGAATATTAAAATCTCTAAGCCTGTGATTGATTTCTTAGCATCAAAAATAACGTCAAATGTCAGGGAATTAGAAGGGGCCCTTAATAAAGTTATTGCTCATTCAACGCTTGTTGGGCGCGAAATAACTCTGGAAAGTACGCAGGATATTTTAAGAGACTTGCTACGCTCCAATGAACGCACAATAACCGTTGAAGATATACATAAAAAAGTAGCTAATAGATATAATATCAAAGTCTCTGATATGTCATCTTCAAGCAGGCTTCGTTCTATAGCAAGACCAAGACAGATAGCTATGTATTTATCAAAAACCTTGACCCCTAAAAGTCTTACTGATATTGGATTGAAATTTGGCAAGAAAGATCATACAACAGTGATGCATGCTATAAAAAAGATAGAAACTATCATGACGTCAGATCCTGATTTTAGAGAAGAAGTTAATCTTCTCTCTAGAATATTGCAAAGTTAATTTATTTTAAAAAGTTAGAGTATTATGTCAGAAGATATAAAAAAAATGAATCTTGAAATACTAGTTCAAACAAAAGATCTAGTGCACGCTTTAAGCTTTGCAAATTCAATTGTAGAAAAAAGAAATGTTTTACAAGAACTTAATAACATAAAGCTAGTAGCAAAATCTGGTATACTTGAGATCGGAGCTACAGACATGGACTTATATTTAAACCAAGAAATTGGAGCTGAAGTTCTCTGCATGGGGGAGACTACGGTTTCCACACAAATACTCTCAGATATAGTTAGGAAAATACCAGACGCTAAAATTAAAATAAGACAAGTATCTGATTCTAATAAAATTGAAATAACTGGTGCCAATTGTCGTTTTGAACTATTGACGCTTCCAGCAGTCGCTTTTCCTGCGATGGAGGATATAGACTCTAGCGTTAGTCTTAGAATCCCTTCCTCCGAACTGGCAAAAATAATTGAATACACCAATTTTTCTATGTCCACCGAAGAGACTAGATATAATTTAAATGGCGTATATATGCACGTTAAAGGAGATGAGTTTTTTGGCGTTTCTACCGATGGACACAGACTTTCTATAGCCTCCGTATTGTTAGATAAGAAGACTGAGGATTTTGGAGTTATAGTTCCACGTAAAACAGTTATTGAGCTACTTAAAATCTTAAAAGACTCCAAAAATCTACAATCTAATATAGAAGTCTTTTTATCCAATACTAAGATAAAGTTCAAATGTAATAATCTAGTTTTGATTTCGAAACTTATTGATGGTACGTTTCCTGAATATTCATCATTTATTCCAGCTGATAATCAAAGTAAACTTACTGTCAATGCCAAGCTTTTAGCAAGCTCAATTGACAGAGTTGCAACAGTTACAGTAGATAAATTCAGAGCCGTCAAGCTGTTTATTGGTAACGAGTCGATGGAAATAACAGCTTCAGGGGAATCGAAAGGCGCTGCAAGCGAAATATTACGCTACTCTTTAGAAAAGGATGATTCCTGTAATTACACTGGGTCAGAAGTTTCTATTGGTTTTAATCCACGCTATATAAGTGATGTGCTGGGCGCAATACACTCTGATCAAGTTGAAATACTCTTTAAAGACTCTTTTTCTCCTGTTTTAATTAAAACGAATTCAAATTCAAAAGATTGTTTTGTTATAATGCCGGTTAAAGTCTAGCACTTTCCAAAATTGCTTCATAAATATCTATCTAGAGTCATCTCGCCTTACGAGTAAAGACTTCTCTTAAATACCAGTTGCGTTCTATGGAGCCGTCAATGGACTTATTAAATTTAAAGCCCCTGTTATTTCTAAAGCTGTTGTAGAAATTAAAGAAGGAAAGGGTCCTATTATTACGGAGATATCTGAGTTAGTACCTGATGATCAAATTGATCTTTCAGGCTCGTCATCAAACGCCGAATAACCTTTTTTCTTGAATTTATTCAACAATAATTATTTACGAAGCGTTATTTTCTAACCCAACAAGCGCTCTTGCAAAATCTCTCGGCGAGAATGGTTTCAGATCATCTATCAATTCACCAATGCCTATGAAATGTACTGGCAAGGAAAATCTCTTTACTATACCTACAACAGCACCAGCTTTTGCTGTACCATCTAGCTTAGTAATAACTAAGCCTGAAATATTGGTCATAAGCTTAAATTGCTCAACTTGGGTGGCGGCATTTTGTCCTGTAGTACCATCAATAACTAATAGAGAGTGATGAGGTGCATTTTCATCTATTTTTTTGATTACACGAATAATTTTTATCAACTCTTCCATCAAATTTTTATGATTGTGGAGTCTGCCGGCAGTGTCAATAAATAAAACATCTGTACCGTTGTTTAAGGACTCCTTAACTGCCATATGAGCGACACTGGCAGGATCAACCCTATTCTCACCTTTATATAAGATAGCTCCTGACCTTTGCGCCCATTTCTCAATTTGTTCAACAGCAGCAGCTCTAAATGTATCACAAGCAGCTATGGCAACTTTTTTTCCTTGAGTTATACTATTAGCCGCCATTTTACCAATTGTGGTTGTCTTTCCATTGCCATTAACACCACAAACTAGTACAATATTCAATCTACCATCTTCTAGCTTAAAACTATGATCCTGCTGATTTAAAATCTCTTCAATGATTTTGCTTAAATCATTTTTTATCTCTTCCGAAGTTACTTCTTTATCGAATTTATGCTTCCTAAGAGAATCTATAATTAAACTTGATACATTAGTGCCAATATCAGCCATTAATAACAAATCTTCAATCTCTTCAAGAGTATTATCATCTAGCTTTTTCTTGATAAATAAATGTTCAATACCACTTCCAATTTTGCTAGAAGTTTTACTAAGCGCAGATTTTAGTTTACTAAAAAATCCCGTCATATTATACCAATTTGATATTTGGATTGACTACCATGTCAAAACTTAATCTTAATTTTCTAGAGATTCTGCTGTTTCAGAAGGAACTACTTCCCACTCTTCTACTTGAAACTTGCCTAGATAAAATTCTCCACGAACCTTATTGAACAGACCAGAGTCTTGATGGGCAAGTTTTCGATAATACTGTTTCCCAGATTATTATTAAAATATTAGAGTTCTTTTCGAAACTTGCTAATGAAGAGCAAGTGCCAGGAGTCTACGGAGCGCAAGACCGCAGCGTACACAAGGTACGTGAGGATCTGAGCACCGGAATGACAACGCAATTGCCTTCAGTAATAGAGTTTCGAAAGAACTCTATTATTAGTATACATTAAAGTAAAGATAATTCTATTTATAGGGCCCACGTTGCAACTCTACTGAGATGTCCAGCCACCATCCATTGAAAGAGAAGTCCCAGTTATTGAAGCAGCTTCAGTGCTACACAAATAATATGCTAATGATGCTACTTCTTCAATTTCAACAAATTTTTTAGTTGCCTGAGCCCCTAGAATAATTTTATCTGTCACCTCTTCTTCTGTCATACCTCGCGCCTTGGCCGTATCAGCTATCTGACCTAGTACAAGAGGCGTTCTGATATAGCCCGGAGATATTGCATTAACAGTAATACCATCTTTTGCGACTTCTAGCGCTGCTGTTTTGGTTAAACCCAGAATTCCATGTTTTGCTGCCACATAAGCGGATTTAAAGGGCGATGCTACTAGTGCGTGCGCCGAAGCTATATTAATGATCCTGCCCCATTTATTCTTTTTCATATAAGGTATTGCATTCTTAATTGTATAAAATGACGCTATCAAATCTATTCTGATTATTGCTTCCCATTTTTCTGGAGGAAAGTCTTCAATAGGAGAAACAAACTGAATCCCTGCATTATTAATTAAAACATCAATAGTTTGAAAGTGATTTATAATATTTTTAAACATATTATCGATTTCTGCTGGTTTTGATAAATCAGCAGGGTCAAACAAAACATCGACAGCTCCAAGTGATTTTAGCTCTTGAATTATGCCATCCAGTTGCGGTTTTTGGGCAAAGCCATTTATTACAATTTTTGCTCCGCTACTAGCAAATTTCTTTGCAATTCCCAGACCAATACCACTTGTTGAACCCGTAATCATAACGACTTTCTCTTTCATACAACCTAAAACCATTTTTATTTTTTTAAAATAACCTATATAAAGTATAATAGTCTATTATTACTAATATAAAAAAGATTAAAAGATGCAACCTATTGAAATAGAAAAAACAAATTCAACCACTGTGTCTTGCAAAGGAAAGGACGCACCGTACGATCACCCAAAAGTATATCTTGAAATCAATCCAAAAGTTGGTAGAGTTGTATGTCCATATTGCAACAAGACATTTACACTCACTCATTAACTTTATTTTGAGCTACCATTTTTGAATAAAAAAAGTTTTATAATTTCAGTATTTACAGTATTCGTGCAATATTACGATTACCATCTGTTTGGTTTTATGGCAGCAAATATTGCTACCAATTTTTTTCCAGCTGATGAAGTAATTACTCAACTTCTCAACACCTATCTTTTGATGGCGATTGCAATGATTGCAAAACCACTAGGAGCTATAATTTTTGGTAAAATGGGCGATTTAAAGGGTCGTTCAAATAGTTTTAAAGTGAGTTTAATTGGTACATCTGCAGCCTCATTTATACTTTTTATTGCTCCCTCTTATGAGTCAATAAGTCTTCTATCAGCGTTTATTTTGCTTTTATGCAGAATGTCCATTTGTGCATTTGTTACTTCTGGCTCCGATGGAGTACGCATTTATATCTATGAGCATATACATGTATCAAAAAGATGTCTTGGAGTGGGCATCACTACAGTTTTTACACAGGCTGGATCTCTTACTGCTTCGTTGTCAGCATGGTTTTTTACGCAGAATTATTTGCCTGACTATAGTTGGAAATTCGCTTTTCTTGTTGGGAGTATCTTGGGTATCATCGCACTGCTTGCTATGAAAATTACTAATTTTTCTGATAGCACACTAGTACATGAGAATGATAGTTTTTCTAAATTTCAGAACTTATCTTTAACCAAAATTATTAAAACTAATTGGCAACTATTTTTGCTATGCATAATTCTTGCAGGAAGCATAGGTGCTACGAATCAATTCTTAATAGTGTTCTTTGGTACTTATAATTTTGAAATTATTGGCACAGTTGATCGTTCATCCATGCAGAAAATCATTTCGTTAGCAATAGTTGCTTATATGGTTTTTAGTGTTGTTGGTGGATATATAGCAGACAAGATAGGTCAATATATAGTGGCATTATTTGCTCTATTTGCAGTACTTGTTTGTTCAATTTTGTTATGTATATATCTAAATGATAAGATACTAAATGAATGGATTTTTATTAGCCTCGCAGCACTAATGCCTTTTATAACAATGCCTGCTGCGGCTATTTTTAAACAATCGATACCGGTTGCTATAAGATATAGATTGTTTGCCCTAAGTCACGCGATAGGATCAGTTATTATATCAGCACCTACAGCATTTTTATCAACTTTTATCTATCATAAAACTAATATTATATGGCTACCAATTGCTTATTTCATTTGTACAGTAATAATGATATTCTTCTCTCTACATTACTTAAATAAAAGAATAGTAAATAATTCGTAGCCGTTCAATCTGGATCAAATGCTAGGCTCGAGGAATCGAAGTCTATGTACACAATGGGAGAGCAACGAGCAACAGTGCACATAAATTAAAGTGGAAGACTAACTACAATGACAATAAAGATACTTTCAAATAGCACTATAAATAAAATATCTGCAGGCGAGGTCATTGAAAGACCGTCTTCGGTAGTAAAAGAACTCGTAGAAAATGCCATTGATGCTGGCGCTACAAAAATCAGTATCACATTGGAATGCTCTGGAAAAAATCTTATTGCTATCAAAGATAATGGCTTTGGCATGACTAAAGATGAGTTAGAACTCGCTATTTTACGTCATGCTACCTCTAAACTTGATGAAGATGATTTACTAAATATAAACAGCTTTGGTTTTCGTGGCGAAGCTTTACCTTCAATTGGAGCTATTAGTAAATTTAAAATCACTTCCAGAAAATCTGGGAGCACTTCCGCCTACTCTTTAAGCATTATTGGTGGTAAAATCGAACCAACGATACTTGCTAATATCAATGAAGGAACAATTATCGAGGTTCGTGATTTATTTTTTGCAACTCCCGCAAGGTTGAAATTCTTAAGATCAGATAAAACAGAACTCGCATCAATCGTGCTAGTGTTAAAGAAAATAGCCTTATCTCATCCTACTATATCATTCATTCTTTCTCATGATGGTCGAGACATTATTGATGTCAAAGGTGTGGATGACAACAACTCAATCAAACACAGAACAGAAGAAATTCTTGGAAAGGAATTCACAGAAAATGCAGCAGAAGTTTCGCTTGTCAGAGATGATATTGAAATATATGGATACTCATCAATACCTACCTATAACCGGGCAGCTTCTGATGATCAATTTCTTTTTATTAATAATCGGCCGGTAAAAGATAAGATACTTAGCATTGCTTTAAAAGTATCTTATCAAGATTATTTAGCAAGAAATCGTCATCCTGTTTCAGTACTGTTTATTAAGGTTGATCCGCATTTTGTTGATGTGAATGTGCACCCTGCAAAAAGCGAAGTAAGATTTCACGATCCTAATTTAATACGCAGCCTAGTCATAAGAGCTATCAAAGACGCTCTTATGACTAGTAGTAATCAAGTATCCAATATAGCTTCGAGTGTGGCGCTAAACTACATGCGCCCTGCTTTATCAACTCCCCAGAACTTTAGTGAAAGAAATATTGATACTCAAGGAAGATTCCAGTTACCTACCACTACTCGAATAGAAAATTTTTCAGTACCTACACAACGTTTTGATAATGATGCTAACAATATTAATATGCTTATAAAAACCGAGCCTCAATCAAACGCTGGAGAATCTTCATCAGAACATGATCTAAATTTTCCTTTGGGAGCAGCGAAAGCACAGCTTCATGGAACTTATATAATATCTCAAACACCAGATAGCATTATTATCACGGATCAGCATGCAGCTCATGAACGAATTGGGTATGAGAAAATAAAAGGACAAATTGATAAAAATGGCCTCATTAAACAAAGATTACTAATACCAGATATTGTTGAATTACCAGACAGACAAAGAGCAGAATTATTAAATGAAAACAAATTAATTCTGGCGAATCTTGGTTTAACTATCGAAAAATTTGGTGAGAGTTCAATTATTGTTTCTGAAATACCTAGCTTAGTCGGCGATATTAATATTAGTCAATTAATCAATGATTTAGCTGACCACCTGCTATCTATGGGTGAAAATATTGCTCTTACCGAGTTAATTGAACAAATCACCGAGACATACGCTTGTCATTATGCAATTAGAGCTGGCAGGGCCTTAAATGCCGAAGAAATGAATGGATTACTTCGTCAAATGGAAACTACCCCCTTTTCTGGACAATGCAACCATGGAAGACAAACCTATGTTGAACTTAAGCTTAAAGACATAGAGAAATTATTTGGTCGAAGATAATGCCTAATCTAGACTGGATATCTTTACCTGGATTAATTGACTATAATATTGGGCTAGATTTAATGCAACAACGAGTTTCTGATGTAATTCTACGTAAAGAAAAAGAAGCTGTATTTTTATTGGAACATCAAGATGTATATACTGCTGGTACTAGTTACACAGACAATGACCTATTATCTTGCGAAGACATTCCTGTTATCTATACAGGAAGAGGAGGTAAATTTACCTATCACGGACCTGGGCAACGAGTGATTTATCCTATATTAAACTTAAGGAGAGAAAACCGATCACCAGACCTAAAATTATATATACGCCTTCTAGAACAATGGATCATTAATACTTTACAAAAACTTGATATTAAAGCTTATACCCTTGATGGTAAAATTGGTATATGGGTTAACGAAAATAATACTCCCGCAAAAATCGCAGCTATTGGAGTAAGGATTAAGAAATGGGTAACTTGCCATGGTATCGCAATCAACATAACTACTGATCTTAGTAAGTATTCTGGTATAATTCCTTGTGGAATTAGTAATTTTCCTGTAACCTCATTATCTAGCATTGGAATCAAAATAGCGCTGGACGATTTTGATTATTTATTGAAAAAAGAATTTGAAAGATTGTTTTGATAAAGATAACACGAGTAATAAGTTTATTAACAAGCCTTGCGCTAACTTCTTGGTGTTTAGGCTTTTTCTATTTTGTTAAAACTACATCCAATGTATCAAATTATAATCGAAATATGACAGATGCAATAGTTATATTTGGTACAAAAGATCAGGAACTATACGCTGGTACTCAACTTTTAAAACTGGGCTATGCGCCTTTAGTTTTTGTTACTAGCGATAAACCAAAAACTGCGTTCTCTAATTTTTTTAAAACATATAACTTAGCCCCCGAACAATTTATTTTCGATAGGGAGCTAGCAGTAAATACAACCAATTATTCCACTGATACCGCAGAGTTCATAAGAAAATACAGATTACAATCTATGAGGCTAGTAGTAGGCTCAATCGAATTGCCCAGAGCATTACTTGAGGTGACCTCTAAAATACCCCGCAATATCATCATTATTCCTCATCCAGTAATTAGTATAGACATAGAATACGATTTAATTATGATCGAATATATAAAATATACCATCACGTTAATTGTACAATATGTTGGTTATAAAAAAGAACTCAACCTATCTTATTTGAGATAGATTTTTTTTTATTCCTCAAGCCTAGAAAAATAGTGGAATTATGTAATTAAATACTACAATACCCCAGGCTCACGAAATAACACCTCCTGGGATCATTGAGTAAATTGGTATATATTTCTGGATAATCACCTTACTTTACTTGCTGCTTTTACACTCTTTTGATGATTGCTTAATTTTCTTATCGGAGTTGCTACCTGAGAAGAAGGTTGTTTTACAACATGTTTGCTGACTTGTGTTTGCTGACTTAATTTGCCCACTATTTTTATTAATTTACCCTTATTAGGAACATTTGTTTTGTCTTTCTCTAGAGGTAGTTGATCCTCCATACCAGGTGTTTTGACCACAATTTCTCTAGGATTATTAACTCTAGAATATGGGCTTTGTCCTCTGCCAAAATCTTTTATTACACTCCCCATAGCTTTGACTCCCCTGACAAAAAGATTTCTACTAGTACCGATTACTTTTTCGGATGCCGTAAGCTTCTCTTTTATTCTGGTAAAGTTGGCTTTAATCTGCTCAGGCGACATGGAGGAATAATTTTCATCTCTAACTAGTTCCTTAAGTGCCATAGTTTGGATACGCTGTTCTCTTACCTGGATTTTAAGATCGGTGATATTATTATAACCAGGAGTATCTGGCTTATCACGTTCAGAATCTATTTGCTTCTTAAGGTTATAACGAATTTTATCAACACTCACCTTGGCTTCAGCTTCTATTCCAAAAGAGACAAGAGACATCGCCACACTGCCAATTTTTAAAGCAAGGCTTAGACCGGCTGTCCCCACGGCGCTTACAACGGAAAGTGAAATATCTATACTTTGCATTAAAAGCGCTTTTCCTACACCTTTAGCAATAACTTTATTTTTAGACTTATCCTGCGCCAGCCGCTGAGTTACAGATTTTTTTCCTTCTCTTGATTTCGGTTCAAGTAATTGATCCTTTAATATATTCTCAAGTTTTGGATAATCTTTTAATATCTGTACTTGTTGCTCTTTCGCATCTCTATTTTTAACTAGTACATTATTTTCTTTTTCAAGACGCCTAAGACTTCTGGCTTGCAGCATGTCTACTGTTAAGCTCACTGCTACGCTAGCAAATGCCACACCAGCTAAAACGCCAACAACTGCAGGACCGAAAGGGCCTGTAGCAGTAACACCAGCTACAGCTAGAACCCCAAATGTAATAGTTACTAAATGAGAAAGAATCTTACTTGTCGCTATTTTAAAAAGGTGGCTTTGGGTGATATAATCTTTTGCCGCTACTATTTTTTTAAAAATGGGAGTATTAGTAATATAATCTTTTGTAGACTTTGCACCTTGCCTTACAGTACCAAAAAATTTCATTACTGTAGTTTTTTTGTTCTTCGACTTAGCTTTATTTCCCACTTCAGTAGGAGATGGGAAAATAGAATCAATTAACTCATCTGAAGGTTTTTTGTTTTGCTTATCAGGCATTCAATTACCATTTGGCATTTACTTACACTTCAGAAGCCAAGCTAGTACCGGAGGCTCTTTAGATAATAGCATAATTCAAATTAACCGGCCTACGAACGCATGGCATAACTGTAAAAGAATTGATATCTTCAGATGATACACAAGGGCTTTTTATTTCATAAGGTGGACTAGGTGTACAAGAAGATATTGTCCCTAGAAGAATGATAGCTATACAAAAACTTTTTATAAATTGCGGCATAATTCCCAAATTATCTAAAATACAAATTCACTTGAAATAGTAACTATCAAATTCAACTTAATTACGAAGTATATAGTACCCTGATTCGTGACTTAAAAAAACAAAATCTATTCTTAAAAAATTAATTTATTACTCACAGCACTATTATTTGTTGCAATTATGCTTATCTTGTTTATAAACGCTAAAGATCCACAACATGTCATATAAATTAGACTTTTAGTACTAAAATTTTACTCATACCAACTATATTATTAGTTTTATTATGGTCTCAGTAAATAGCATTTATTTTTAATGAATCAAAAATATTACTTTGATGAGTGTCTTTTCATTAATTTATAAGTAACCCGGCGTATGGTTAACACATATTATTATTCTTTGTAAGTTATTTCCCTACCAATATAATCTATTAGTGAGCACAGTAATTTTTTTAGTTCTAATTTTTTACTTCTTATTAATAACTTCGCTAATTTATCTCTTAATGTATGCTCGGTATGCCACATGTACTACATTTGTTCGCTTATCTGATGGTTTGGTGAAAAAATATCTATAATTTTCATCTAGAAGTTATACAATCAATGAGCAAATAATTTTTACTTTTAAGATAAAGATTTAATGGAACCAATATATAAATCATTACAGGATTACATTAAATCTGGGGAGTATTTCGCTGATGCAAAAGAATGGTATAAGTACAAATACATTCACCCTTTTTCTCAAAGATCGTTTATTTTAATTCTTAGCGCAGTTATTTGCGCCCTATTTATAGGCGTTGTAATAAATATTAATTCTCTATTCCCTTCTGTAATACAGGTAAAATATTCTATTACCGCAGATACTTCCGCTAACAAATCTGCACAAATAACTAGAGCCAATCAAATAGAAAATAATCCGCTAGCTTCAATCATTGACGTTCTAATCCGGAACTATGTTTCAAAAAGAGAAAGCTACAACTATGATAATCTAAAAAAGCAATTTGTTTACATAAAAAATAATTCAACGCGTATAGTCTTTCGCAGATTTTATAATTACATGAACATTGATAACCCGTCTTCACCTATAATGCGCTATCAAAAAAGTGCAAAGAGGAAAATTAATATCATTTCAGCACAATACCCTAGCCCTACTAAAGCCTTGATTGAGTTTAATTCAATAGCAGAAAATGCAGCCAATGAAGTTATCGAAAATGCAATTTGGCAAGCCACAATTGATTTCGAAGTAGATGATATCAACACAAACTTGCCATCAGGAGCACGATTTAACTTCACAATAATAGATTATCAGTTAAAACTATTAAAGGATAAAAAAACGAATAAATCATGAAAAATTTAATTATACCAGCTTTAAAATTAAATAACTTTAGCGCTTCACTAATTTCTAATTTTAGTATTGTAGCAAATCTCAGATTAAATAGTCTACAGATCCTAAAAGCAAATGACTTGTCAGAGATATTACCTCGAATTGCGAGTAATACAAGTGTAAACCAGCATAGGGGTAATCAGCAAAGTTTGTTATCTCGTTTGAAAATTGGATTGGGTATTATCACGCTTTTAGTTACATTTTTTACAGCCTCTAATGCCTTTGCAATTAGAGAGTCAAGACCAACTCCAGTTGATAGTCGAATCAGAGTCATGGTATATAATCCTGATGATGTATTTAAATTTACTGGATATTATGGTTATCAAGCTAGTATTGAACTGGCTAGCAATGAAGAAGTTGTAAGTATTTCTATGGGGGATACAACTTCATGGCAAATAGTTCCAGCGGGTCATAGAATATTTATCAAACCTATGGAACCAGAAGCAACTACTAACCTCACTTTAATTACTAATAAACGCACCTATTTCTTTGAACTATATGCTGAAGAAACAACAGATATTCGCGATCCGGGCATGGTGTTTAATGTAAAGTTTATATATCCAGATGAGGAAGAAGAGGATCATCTGCGTACTTTTGCTAAAAGCTCTAGCAAAGGACCTGATTTAAATCATCCAGAGAATTTTAATTTCTATTACTCTATAAGCGGTAATGAAGAAATCGCTCCTATTAAGATCTTCGATGATGGCGAATTCACCTATCTACAATTTAGGGACAAAAACAATGAAATCCCAGCGATATTTGCTGTAGATGAAGATCTTAGGGAATCAATGGTTAATTTTCGTTTGGATCCTAATAACAGCAACTTGGTTGTCGTAGAACAAGTATTTAAGAAGCTTACCTTAAGAGCTGGTAAGAAAATTGTTTGTGTATTTAATGAAACTTACAGACCCTATTAGCTTCTCCCTAAATCAGACGCTTGCCACTAGCTTATTGGAACAGTGAAGTTAAAAGCTTGACCCTGAATAGTTGTCACTTTCAGCCCAGATTTTTCTGTCATGGAGCTTGATAATTTTTTCAATCAAAGCCAATACCTCGTCCACCAGCTGAGATTTTAGTTTTTGAGCTTACTGTGAATGTATTGAATATCGGCTTTTTATTCAACTCATAAGTAAAAAGTAGATAGTTTTGATAAATCACTCATACCGTGAACATAGGTTTTTAGGCGATCGCCACTATTGATTACCCCAACTGTGTTTAAGGATTCAATTTTAGTAACTGATCTAATAAGGGTTTATCAGTACGGATTTGGTAACTAATAAGTCCTGCAAACAAGTGAGTAAATGCATTAACTGTAGACCTGTGCCTATTGTTGTGCGCCAAGCATACTAGTCCACTAAAAATGAATCTGCGCCAAGCATACTAGTCCACCCCTGCGCCAGAAGAGAAGTCCACTTTCAAAAGAAAAAAAGAGTGATAATTTAGTTAACACATTGGTTAATTAAATTAGAGTTTAA
>CAMCMD010000022.1 GCA_945875975.1 Rickettsia typhi | reverse complement strand
AACTTGATAGCACAAAGACCTAAAGGAAGCCCGCTATCAGGGACAGCCAAACTTGAATGCATCAGAATACCGCATTTTTTATGTAGAATAGGCTTGCCTACCATATCTCTACCAATTTGAAGATTCGTAGTCCAGCCGATTTTATCTGGATTTGTACTGGCATATGAAAATTCAGTGGTATCTTGCAGCACAAGTATCATGCCTTTATCGAACGCAGTTATACGTTCTTTTGTAGCATTGAAGTGTCCATCTAAAATCTCTTTTTCACTGACATTATCATTTGACAGAAATCTATATGCAGCTTTAGTATTTGCCCAATCTTGACAGGCAAATGGTATAGTCTGTCCTACGCCATTCCATATTTGTTCAAGTAATTTCCTGAAGCGTTGCTGTAAACGCTTATCTTTAAAAACACTTCCCTCACTATCTTTATCTACCCAGTTTCTATGGCTATTGTTACTTACTGTTGTACTTTGCTCCATTTTTGTCCTATTTTTGGCACCCATTATACGCAAAATCTTTGCCGCCTTTCTATTATTTTTTAACTTATGGGTAATTGAAAGCTCCATAAGACGCTTACATTTTTCTCAATCATCCCAATTTATTAACTCTCTCAATTGGTACAATTTATTCTTCCTATTCAATTCTTCAGAAAGTTTATATCCAAAAAGTTTGCTTTGTTGTTGTGATTTTGTAATATTGTCAATCAGTATAAAATTTCTTAAATCCATAAGTTTTATCTACTTATAGTAGTTTTTTCTTATGGATTTTACAACTGTTTTTATCCTCATAACCCAGTTATTTATTGCTATACAGGACTTTTGATTGGGAGGACTATTTAGATTTAACTTATTGTTTTTTTTATAAGCAATCAATGAAAATAAATAATTAAAACAACTAAACTCGTTTTGAAACCCGATCGCTTGCGGCCAGTCTTTTATAATTAATTCAAAGTCACGTCAGAGATCATGCTCTAGAGCAGATTTATCAAGTATTTTTTGAGTAATTTGAGCAATATTTTGTACTGAACTCAATAAGCTTTTTGCTGTTTCTTCATTAAATGGAACATTGCTCTTTGTATTTCGCAATATTTTTGCCAAGTTAACAGTGTAGTCAGGCAATCCAGATTTACCTGTTAATCTATTATGCAAAATCTCCAGAGAAATATTTTCATTATCATCTACTGTGCAATCTAAAAAAGTTGCAAATGATTTCAATGATAATTCAAAAACCTCATGCATTGGGATTATTGCTTCGTCATAAAACTCATTTTCTATTAAGATAGCAGTTAAATTCTGTTTCCGCTCAGTCTGTTCCAAATATTTCTGAGCTGCTTTTAAGCGTTTTTTTTCTTCCGCGCAGATTGAAACCATCTTGATGTGAGATTGATACAGATTTATGTTATTTTCCTGGTTGAAAGATAAAATACTAGCACCTGATAATTTCTGTATTGTTTCATATGTTACTCTGTCCAATACTTCCAATTCTAATATTCCTTGTTGTCCCAATCTATTAATAATGTTCTGTATTTGCTGGTGTGGATGTTTTGGTTCACCGTCAATTATAGCTAAAATTGTTTGCCTACCGTTTGCACCTTGATAAGTTTCAAGCCTATAAAGACGCGATTTAAAGCGGGATATTATTTCGTCTTTTAATTGACTAATTGGATCAGTATCTTTTGCTTTAGCCTTATCAAATAGTTCTATTTTGTTTGCAGGTAATATTGTATGACCAATAATTTCATTTAAGTTATTCATCAATGATGCACGCCCTGATGGTATTTCTACTTCAGTACTATCACCTGAATCCAGAACACTATCAGCAAGGGATCGTTTGAGGTTTAATAACCCGATCATACGATGCTCTATAGTATTTTCACTAATTAAATTAATTATCTGTACAGTTTTTCTTTGATGTTTCCTCCAGGCACGAGCAATACGCTGTTCAAGTCTGGCAGGATTCCATGGTAAATCTAAATTAATTACAACATTAGCAACCTGTAAATTTAATCCAACACTACCTGAATCTGTTGATAAAAATACCTTACATTGTTCATCATTCTTAAAATAGTTAATTTCATCACGTCTTTTCTTTTGGTCCACATCACCAGTATGCCAGGCAAATTTTATTCCCATGTTTTCAAGCAATTCACGTACCTACATAAGCATCCTGATCCATTCGGAAAAAATAATTATTTTAGTATCTTTGTCTTGAAATAATTCCCCAAGTAGATTCTCAAGCTCATGAAGTTTAGGACAAATACGACATTCTTCATCAAGAATATAAGGCGTATCACATAACATACGCATACTAGCTAGAGCTTGCTGCAGACGTTCAAATTCCTCTTTAAGCAATGGACGTTTTTTAGCTGTTGCTGCAAGGCGCGCTACAATATGTTCATAATCTGCATAACGTTCATTTTGCTCCTCACTCATTGGAACAAAATAATTATTCACTATCCTTTCCGGTAACTGTCCTTCCACATCACATTTTAAACGTCGTAATAAAACTGGTTTTAATTTCTCATGTAGAACATCCAGGTTCTTATAGGCAATTGGTTTGCCTTTTTCATCAAGGCGGTAAAATTGCCTGTTAAATCTAAACAGGGAACCAAAGAGCCTAGGATCAAGAAATTGCATTATTGAATAAATATCGTCAATACGATTTTCAATGGGTGTGCCAGTTAATACAAATGCATAATGACTGTGTAACTTTTTAATTGCCATTGCTGTTTTTGTTTGCCAGTTCTTTATTCTTTGCGCTTCATCAAGAATAATAACATCCGGAGCAATGATGCGCTGTATATGATCATGATCACGTAATATCTGTTCGTAATTAACTAAATAGAAAAAAGTATCATTTTGATATTGATGCAGCCTGATATGTTTATTTCCGTATACTATAATCGATGGTAAATCTACAAATTTAACAATTTGCTCTTCCCATTCTGCTTTAAGTGATGTTGGTGAAACAACCAGAACCTTTCTGATTCCTCTTATTCGCCTTAGTAATTCACAAGCTGCAATTGCTTGTACTGTCTTCCCTAACCCCATTTCGTCTCCCAGCATTGCCTTTTGGGAAAAGGCAAGATGCAACATTCCATGTTTCTGGTAGTCATATAATGGTAGTTTCATTATATCCAAATTGCTTTTTCCTGCTGCAACATCCTGCAGGAAAAAATCTCTCGCTGTTTGTTTTTGCAGGAAATCACTACTATTGTCTAAGGCAAGTTTAACTCTATGAGATAACCTTATGTTTTTTTGTATAGACTCAGCGGAGCTATTGATTAAACGCTCAATAACAGGAATAGCAATGCTCATATCAGCAATTAAACTTCCATCAGCAGAAAAAAAATCATTTAATAACTTATATATTTCAGAATCTGCCTTTTGCTCATTAGCCCAGGAAATATTAATTTTGTTATTTTCAGGATTAACATATATTTCTACTTGGGTACTTTCTGCTTTTGCTGCTTTTTGGAATTTACCTTTTCCCTTCTTTTTAAGCATAAGAAGTACTTTTTCAATATGTTTGCACGTGCCAAGACCATTAGTATCATAATCCGTGCATGAGCAACTATTAACACGTTCGAGCAATGAACGAACCTCAACAACATACTGGTTCTTGCTACCAGAATGCACATTATAATTACTGAAATAGTCAATTCCAGGATCAAGATTTGTTACTTGCATCTGTTCAGATTCTGCCCTTATGCGTCTACGTCTTATTTCATCCTCATCAGTTGTATCCCAGCCAGAAGGTATATTTCTGACCTGTTCAACCTTTTTAGCTTTTGATTTCTTTTTTTGCATTAGAATGATTCAACATAATTAAGTCTTCTAAAGATCAGCTTAAATATAAACCATTTTTTGGGAAAAGCGATAAGTTTTGCTACTAGTAATAAAATACTCCGAGAATTCCACTTATATCTGCCAATTAACGATTGTCATTGCATTCTTAATATTTCTAAAAAATATAATTATTACTATTTGTATTGTATGAGCTTTAAACTTCAGATTACATAGCCAATTTTTGTATATCCTTTCAATCTTTTTTCTGCCATTCTTGCAAGCATGGCCACTTGATTATCAACGTAATCGTAAATAACTACTTCTTTTTTATGCACATGGATTCTGTGTAGTCTCCCAGCATATTGGGCTAGTGTCCCATGCCACGATATCGGCATCGTTAAAAACAATGTATCCAAGCGCTTATCATCAAATCCTTCACCAATATAGCTTCCCAGTCGCAATGATTACCCTTTCTTCGTGGTCAGATAGTGTTTCAAGTTTTAGCTTAACTTCTGCACGCTTTTTCGTATTTTGACCTCCAACCATGACAATAACATTTTGACAAAATTGTGATAAATATTGCTCAAAAAATGTAGCATGCTCCTTACGTTGTGTCAGTATTAATGGGCTACATCCTGATTTCAAGGACTGAAAAACATCTTTAATGATCAACATGTTTCTTTCATGATCATTAATTATTTCTGAATAAATATGACTTATTGATGGTCTTTGCTCGGTGATTGTATTGAGACTAAACGCGGTGTTTCTTAATATTATCTTGTGATTAAATGGTCTTAGCAAGGCTTGTTTTTTAGCATCTACTTTATATCGTATTGGACCGCATTGCATGAATATGATGGGGTGATGACCATCTTTACGGGTTGCTGTAGCTGTAAGCCCTAATACATACTTTGCTTTACAAGCTCGTATTACTTGCTCAAAACTAACAGCTGATAAATGGTGGCACTCATCGACAATGACATGCCCATATTCGGCTACAAGATCATCCACCACATTGCTTTTAATTAAGCTTTGAATGATTGCAATGTCAACGATGCCACTCGGTTTATATTTGCCTCCACCAATCATACCAATCTGATCGGGGCCTAGATCCAAGAATACTTTTAATCTTTCAATCCACTGATCTAACAATTGCCTACGATGCACGATAATTAATGTATTTGTTTTTCTTTTGGCAATCATATGTGCACCAACCACAGTTTTGCCAAAAGCAGTTGTCGCTGCAAGAACACCTATGTCATGCAGAGAAAGTTTTTTAGCAGCTTTTTTTTGCTCATCAGTTAATTTTCCTAAAAAGTTTAATTTGACGCGATTGCCACCCCATTTTTTATCATCAAGTATAACTTCGATGCCAAGAGAATTAACCAAATCCACAACTTCTTCCAAGCATCCTCTAGGAAGACCAATATAATCTGGAAAATCCTCAGCACACGCAATAATTCTGGGTTTTCCAAATGTAGGTAAGCGCATTGACTGGGCTTTATAGAATTCAGGATTTTGAAAAGCTGCTAAACGTATCAGTTTATTTATAAGCGCCGGAGGAAGGTTTTGTTTTCCGACAAAAATTTGATTACTTACGACGATATTTACTGATTTTGGAAGTGCTTGATCAATCGGCATATCCGCTACTTTACGAGATGGTTTCATATCCCATGGTTTTTCTTCATCCTCTTCAGTTGGCATACGAACACTAACAATCTTACCATTGTAAGCAGCATCTTCAACAATCCTATTAACGGCGTCTTCTGACATTTTTGGGACAGATTGTAAAAACACCCATTGATCTTGATATGGATTAAAATTGTCATCTAAAAACAAGCTGTTACCTCGATCCCTTGGAAACCGTTGCAAAGGTAATGCAATGAGATTACCGAATCCACCGGATGGCAGAGTATCTTGGTTAGGGAAAAATCGGTCATAAGATTCAAAGCCAATCTCTGGGCAGCTATCCATCGTTTCAGTTAGTAGCGCTGCTCCCATTTTTCTGGCATGCGATGCTAAAATTGGCTTGTCAAAAAAAATCCAAATGTGGGCGCCGTTGCCAGATCTCGATCTCTCAAGAGCGTAAGGTATAGATTTTTGTTGGCAGGTTTTTATAAATGCAGCAGCATCGTGTTGCCATTGGTCTTTATCCAAATCAACTGCCAAAAACCAACATGTATCGTCAGCAAGCATTGGATATATTCCAATTGTATATTCCCTCTTGCTTCCATTAAAATCTTCTCCGCCTAAGTGCTTACGAATAATTTCTCCTGTTAAAGCGATAAAAGCTTGATTAGGACAGTCAGAGCATTTTATACGTGGCTTATTGCACGTCCCCTTAATCCATTCATTAGAGCAAGTGGGGGAATAGCCAGATTTACCTGTTTTAGAATTATCCCATTTTTTAGGAAACACTTCTGTTCAACCACGAAAAAGATTCATAAAGATCTTGATTTTTTCTTCTGGTGAAAAAACGTTGTGAACTTCTGTTGAAGTAACAGTGGAGGATGATTTTTCCAACTCAATATGTGCATTTTTTAATTCTTCCTGTAAAGAAGCTTTTTTAATATCCAGCTCTCGCAGCTGAATTTCTAAAATTCTAATTTTATCGTGTATATTATGTATCATGATAGTTGATACTTCATTAGCAAGATGGCTGCGTCGGCACATTGAATTTAACTTTTATTTTGAGCAAGCCCAACTACATATTTTACCTTATTCTTGTTACACCAATCTAACATCTTATGACGACAAAACCCACTTACAAAAAAAAACAAGCAGCTATAATTACCTTTGGATATATACTAGAATAACAGACTCAAAATAAAATTAATTTTAATATTTTAATCGATTAAATCCGATTTAAATGTACCTTGCCCAAGGCTTTTTTCATATATCCTATCAATAAAATCAGCAAGAAGTTCTTTCCAAGGTTGTTGTTTATGGCTAGCAATACTACCTAGTTTTTTAGGATTTAAACCTAATCTTATAGCTTTTTGAACTGATATATTTGAAAGGCGATATTTCTTTTTTGCTACTTCCCAAGCTTGTTGGTTTTTTAATTTCTTGGTCATTAACTAAATACTTCCAATATTATATATGACATATTAGCTAGTCTTTTAGGCAGCTAGCAAAACTTCGTATTCTTCCTACCACCAAATCTTTATAGCTTCAGCCGTATTCTTAATTTATTGTTTAAGCCTTCGTCTTCCAGGTGAATGAGGCATTCCCTGCTCTTATTCTATTTTCAATAGCAAATCACAAGATATTTTTTAACTTTTGAGCTTTATTTACTGCTTCTTAAATATATGCTATCCTAGGACTGCTAAGCTGGCTTAAAGCAGCTGAGACGGATAGCATATATATGGTAGAATATATCAATAACCATTCTGTTTTTTTACCATGCTATTTTAAATTATTGGGTATTACAAGCATCTTTTTGTTTAAAATCAAAGAATTACCAAGTTACATTTGCTCCCGTAGCGGCAATATGAGTATGCTACTTTGTTTAAACAAAATAATTTTAATAATACCAATGAAATAAAAAGTCTATTTCCAAGTTGTAGTTTTGTTGGAGAGAATAGGGTGGTATTTAATATTTCAGGCAATAAGTATAGGCTAGTAGTGTATGTAAGATATGATATTCAAATAGTATATATAAGATTTATAGGAACACATGCTGAGTATGACAAAATAAAATGTAAAGGAGATTTAATATGGAAATACACACTATCAAAACAGAAGAAGACTATGAAAAAGCTCCTTAGTGTTATTGATATGTTGCTAAGTGCACTTAGCGGGTTCGGAAGAGGCTGAGCGTCTAGAGCTGGTATCTCTATATTAGTGAAAGACTATGAAAATAAACACTATATTAGATAATTAAAAAAAGAAGATAGATACTCCTGATCCTATTGAGGCAGTAAAACAAAGAGCAGAACAACTAGGATTGACATGAAAAGACTTAGAAAAAAGCATTGGTTCTAGGAGCAGGGTATCTGAAGTTCTCAGTAGAAAAAGAACCTTAATATTAGCGATGATAAAAAAACTTAACAGGAATCTAAATATTCCTGAAGTTACTCATGTTTGTGCGTGGTATGGGCTAAATGACGAATTAACAATATGTTTTCCTTAAAGCTTACTATGCCAGAGAACCTACGAACAAAGAATTAAAAACATTGAAAAAACTTAAAACACAAATATTACTGGAATTTGCATGGATTGATTTATCTACGTTAAAAATAGATTTAGACCAAGAAACATGGGACAAATATTATGATCAAGCTAGACCTAAAGCTGTTGAAGAATTATCACTAATTCAAATGATATCAGAAACCAAACCATCGGATGAAATTACAGGAAACATCTTTTTGGGGCTAATAAAACAATTTATGATAGAGGCTAAGAAATAATAAACCCTCTATGTGAATAATTTATGTTTTTGCTCTAAAATTATTCTTTACTATGTTACGGTAAAATCTAGTATCTCTAGATAAAGAGCATTTTTATGTCAGGAATAAAAGACAACGATAAGCGTAGCCATGATAATAGGATTAAAATCAAAGAAGGATTTGTTGAGATTAGCATCTTTGAAACTGGCTTATCACCACGTTTTCGTCTTTATTTTTTTGACTTTGATGGTAATCCGGCTCTATTACCAGCGAGCAATAATGTCAGCATAGAAACTATTCGATCCGATGGAAAGAAACAAGTTTTTGCCTTTACTACTCAGGATTATTATCTCGAAGCTACAAGCGAATTACCTGAGCCTCATGAATTTGAAACGATTTTAACAATTTCTCAATCAGGTTTTACTCGCACTTATAGTAATAAATTCACAGAAGATCATTCTCACGATCATAGTTCTGGCATGCTTAGGCGGTTATATAACAAATTCAATCATTCCCATCATATAGCGTATAAGGTAGATACCGCAATGGAATCTAATGAGCGTGGTATTCGTACGCTTAAAATTACCTTAGCAATACTAACCATTACCGCTTTGTTTCAGTTGGGGATTGTAGCACTATCAGGTTCAGTTGCATTGCTTGCTGATACTATCCACAATTTTGCTGATGCTAGTACCAGTCTCCCGCTGTGGGTTGCTTTTTCACTAGCGCGCCATGGGGCTAATCGTTGTTTTACTTATGGATATGGTAAAGTTGAAGATGTGGCAGGGGTATTAATTGTACTAATTATCTTCTTCTCTGCTTGTGTTACCGCTTATGAGTCTATAATGAAGATTATTAACCCTATACCTATGGAAAATCTTCTGTTAGTTAGTGTGGCTTCAATTATTGGTTTTGTTGGTAATGAGTTGGTTGCTATGTATCGTATACGTGTAGGCAAAGAGATTGGTTCTGCAGCTCTCATTGCTGATGGCTACCATGCTAGAGTGGATGGATTTACTAGCCTTGCTGTGATACTTGGGGTAATTGGAGTCAAATTTGGTTTTCCTATTATAGATCCCTTGGTAGGGATTGGTATTACTATAGCCATTTTGTTTATTATGAAGAAGGCTGTAGTTTCTGTATGGATACGCTTGATTGACGGTATAGAACCTGACATACTAGCTCAAATTGAACACGCCCCAACTCATATTTTAGGAGTATCTAGGGTACATAATGTACGCGCCCGTTGGATAGGACACCGTGTTTATACTGATGTGGAAATCTATGTTGATCCTAACTTAACAGTACAAGAAGCAGATAATATAGCAGAGCATGTAGAACAATCTTTGCGTGATCATATACGATTACTTGGTAATGTCGTAGTTAAAGTAAGACCCCTAACAAAAGGAAATTGATTAGAAGAAGTATAGTTCAAATAAAATCTTCAAAAAAAGCTACTAGTATATTATTTGTTTGAAATATCTTAAAATTTGAGATAAAATATACAAATCATCTACTAAATGGTTTAAATCATGATAAAACCTAGGGAATTTTTGTTATCTATTGGCGCTACGGTTAATTTGTCTGAAGCATCTAGGATTCTTGGAGTTGCTCCATACATTGCCACAAGAATACTTAGTCGATGGACTAAGAGGGGTTGGCTTGAGCGTGTAGGGCAGGGGATATATGCACCTAATCCTATTTTTTCTTCTGGTGGTGTTGCGGATGAAGGATTTTCTGTTGTGTCAGAGATCATAGGAGAAGAAGGTTATATTTGTGGATGGTCTGCATTGTCGCATCATGGAGCTACTGAACATATTTTTATTGATATTAGTCTTGCGAGTTTTAAATGGACTAGATATAAGGTTATCAGGCTTAAAAAATTAAAATGTTGTATTTTTAAAATAAAATCACAAGATTTAATTGGTCTTGAAGTTTTATGGTATCAGGATAAGAAGGTATTTATATCTGATATTCATAAAACTATTCTTGATATTTTGGTTAATCCTGCTTGTGGTGGTGGATTTACACATGTTGTTGATTGTTTTCATAGTTATTTTGACTCGAATGATTGTAATATTGATCAGATTTTCAAATATGCTAAGTCTTTGAATGTAAAAGGTCCATTTTATAAACGACTTGGATATTTGCTTGAGATAGTTGGTGGTGATTCTTTACATAGAGAATATTGTTATTTGCGTAAGACGTCTGGGTATTTACCATTAGATCCACAAATTAAAGAAGGTAAGTTTTGTAGTCGTTGGAAGCTTATTATCCCTGAATATATTAAAATTTTAAAAGGAACTATTTAATGATCCGTGCTACAGAAATTCATCAAATAGCAGCAAGGCAAAATATTAGACCAGATGTAATAGAGAAAGATTATGCGCTTAGCTGGGTTATTGCAGCATTAAACCAGCAAGAGATTTCAAATAAATGGATATTCAAAGGTGGCACAGCATTGAAGAAATACTATTTTCAGGAATATAGATTTTCTGAGGATCTAGACTATTCAGTAATAAATGAAGATGATTTGACTGAGGAAAATTTGATTTAGATTATGAATTCTATTACTAGTTGGATATATTCTCGTAGTGGTATTGAACTTTTAGCAAAACGTCAAAAAGTAGAGATACTTCATAATCTTAATAATTGTTTAATAGCACAAGTACGCCTTTATTACAAAGGTCCAGTAAGTCCCAGTTCCATACAGCAAGCTCCTAGAATTAAACTTGATCTAACATCTGGTGAATTTTTAACAGATAAGCCTATACTGAGCAACATATATCATCCATATACAGATGAAGTATTATTTAATCCTCAAATATTATGTTATAGTTTTAGTGAAATTTTTGCAGAAAAATTAAGAGCTTTTGTGGAGAGATGTAGGCCAAGAGATATCTACGATATAGTACATTGTTTTGAGGATAAGCGGGCAAATATTGAAGAAGTTGTTTTTATGTTTAAACAAAAGTGCGAAGCAAAGAATATTAAAAATTTGAATATTACTACAATTGAAAAGCAAATAACTTCAGCAAAGCATGCGTGGTCAGAGCAGCTTGCGCATCAGATTCAAGATCTTGGAGCATTTGATGATTTTGCAGATAAATCAATAAAGATTATGAGTCATATATTGAGATTATATGGTTGATTGTGAATAACTCAGGAGTTTATGAATATGTTAAATGAAAATGCCATTTCGTTTATCGTGTCGTTGTCCAGTTAGACTATAGGCTATTGCACGTCATATCAAGACTGTGTATAAGTAGAATGATAGAGCTAATTTTAGACGGTTAGTCGATCTTTGATTGGAGTAGAATGAGATGGGATGTTTTAAAAGCTATGTAATTATAATAGTAATGTATAATAGTAATGCTACTTATCTCACACATAGGTTATGTGCATAGCATAGGTACTCAGAGATTTTGTTCACAATTCCAAACTCAGACAGAATCCTTGTGGCAGAAATTTACTATCATACGACCAAGGTATCAAAATCTAAAACAATAAAACATGGAATTTGGGAACGAGAGTCTTTCCTAAAAGATGCGCCATCACTATTCAATAAAGGCTTGTTACCTTTGGTCATTTTCTCTCATGGATTCAGAGGAGATAGGTTTGGCAATTCATGGATTGCTGACAGCTGGTATCTAAGGGTTACATCGTAGTGGCGATTGACCACACACATAATACAAGTTATGAAACTAGTGACCTTTTGTCTATACCTCTATGTGACGGCCACTAGACATGTCAGAGCTCCTTACATATCTTTTGCAACATCCTCAGTGGGGCGTAGTCATTGATAAAAATAAAATAGTAGCTGCAGGATTTTCTCTCGGCGGCCTGACAGCTTTATGGCTTGGGGGTATTGAAGCGGATAAAGAACTTTTTAAGAGCGAGTTGGATACTAAATATCACAAGATACCTTGATTGGCCTCAATCTGCACGAGAGATAGCGACTGCAGTAGATTAGGAAAACGCAACAAAGTCTTATTATGATGAACGTATCAAAGCAGTTATTGCATTTTCACCATATTTGGGACAAGGATTCAAACCTAAAGATTTAAAGCGTATGAGGATTCTCACCCTCATTATCATCGGAGATAAAGACGGGATCACTCCGCCGGAAGAAATGGCAAACTACCTAATGTATTAAGCGATGAAGGGGAGGGCTTTCTGATAGATTTTAAAAAATAAAGTAAAAATATTGGACTTTTAAAGAAGTTGCTGCAATTAGCCATTAACTTCAATCTGCACGTGCTTTTGATTACTTGGGTAGTTTAGTTTTTTAGCATGGTGGGATTCATTAGTTGGCAATGATGATTTATAAATAAATGAAAATATTAAAATATACAAAGACAGATATATTACTGTAGAAAGTTTTTTGAATATCTTTTTTCTTATTGGCAATATTAGTATTAACAAAATATTTTTTCATTCTTATTTATCACAAGTTATTAACAAATATCACATTATCATCTCAATCAACAAGAGATATATAATAGAAAACATAGAACCGGTGGCAAGGTATAATATGAACTCAAGAGTTAAGCTGAGCATGGGGTTAAAATAGGAGTTATAAATATTTTCTAACATTTTCAATACATAAATCTATTATGAGTAAAACAAAATCAGCAGATCATTGTAACAATTAATAGTTAATAAATAATTAAATGAAAATAATGTTTATCTTAACCCAGGCAAATATGATGACACTTATTTTATCTATGAAACCATTAGATTGCCTTTTAGACAATTAAAAGACATCCAAGCTATGTTGACAGAAAAATCTGACATAGATAACTGTAGTAGCTTGCAAGTGTGCCGTAGAGCAACAAGAAGGAGGGTTGTATGACCCTACAAAGAGCTTTAGCCTCAGGATATTGTACAGATCTAGATATCAAACACTTGAAAGCTTAGGTAAGATATTATACATTACAGCTTGTAACTTAAAGAATATTTAATCTAGATTAAAACAACATGCAGTTTACAATAAACAACAAGGAGTACAGTGTAAAGGTGATTGCCTCAATCGTCTGGATTATTTTCTTAATTTTCTACTGGAATGATACCTTTGCAATGTTCCAGAATTATCATGAATTTTTAGTTAAAAAGCAAATCTCTCCAGTTGTTAGTACTTTATTATTTGGCCTATGGTCAGTTATTTTTTTGTTTCCGGCATTATTTCCTATATTCTTTATGAAAGGTGCTGAACTCTTATTGTCTAAAAGATCTATCTTATCGGCACTAAAGAGATCCATTTATATTACAATCATAACCAGTGTAATAAGAGGATTAATGTTTTTATTAGTCCCCTTATTTATTATTACATCAATGTTTGTTTTTAGAACGGATTATTTAGATTCTATACCACCAGATTTTACCCTGTTTTTACAGAGTACTTTTCATTCTACACTCCCTTTTGATAAGCTAAATACATATCATTTTGTTGTACTGTTACCTCATGGAGTTGCTAATATTTTTCCAGATCTATTTTTTATAGTTATTACTTTTGCCACTGAATTTCCAATCCTTTCTTCTGCAATAGTGTTAATAAGTCTTTTAGAAGCAGTTTGGCAAAGATTTGAGGCCATAAAATATTTTAGAGAGTTATGTTCAAACGATGATAATACAATGATTCAGCTGAACGCTGAAGAATATCAACTACTGATAGAGTCATTTGGTGACGAAGAAACCCTTAAGAAAGAGCTAAAGAAAGTTAGAGAATTAAAAGAGAAGTTTCTGGAGAAGTGATTAAATTCTTTGCTATACAGTCTTCGGTGACATATAAACTGTATCTTTAAGTGTTTAGGAAATATTCAACTAACTTAGTGAGTTTTCTTCTATCAGCACTGTTTTTAGCTCTAATGATAAGAGATCCCATTCTCCATCTGGCAACAACTTCGCCTTTGTAATTTCTAATATCATTGTCTATCACTTCTTTTTTACCTGATACGATATTTTTAACGGATTCTTCAATATCATAGCTAGCAAAGCCGTTTTTAATTTTGTCCGCAATTTCTATTAATGCATTGATATGATCATCTCCTTTTCTTGAAAGAGAATAAATGCTATTTGCTGCTCGTGCTGAAATTCTTTCAGGATTTTCTATAGCATTCATTATTGATTGAGGAATCTTTGCAAAACAAATCAGGCTTTGGATTTTAGATCTCGATATACCAACACTGATTGCAAGCTGGTCTTGAGTTAGTACTTTATTCTTTAACAAAAGATCATAGGAAAGCTCTTTACTATAATTTGAAATCCCAGCTTTTTCATTTTCCTTAATTTGGGCTATAGCAGCTTCTCTGTCGTCATATTCTGTCAGAATTGCTTTGAGCGGAATATTTGCCAATAAACAAGCTTTCCAACGTCTACTTCCAGCAAACAGTTCATATTTAAAATCTTTGTCATCACTTAGTCTAATGAGTACAGGATTAATTTGACCGTTCCTTAGAATATCTTCCGCGAGTTCATTAATTTTAAAAAATTCAGATTCCATTCTATCAGCAAATTTCCACCGTTTACAAGTTGCTGGATCAATATTTAGTACTCTCATGATCGTAAATTCGTTTTAATTTTTAAAGCCATATGTCCAACATATCTATCTGTACAGATGGGGTTTTGTTATTGGCATTATTTTTACAGTATACACTGTGAAACATTAATCCAGCTAATAACGTCCTATTAGTTAGACCTTCTTTCAAACTTAAAATCTTTTGTAAATCAACACTAGCATAAATTGAATTAGAGCTTTCTTTTTCAAGTCTTGTAATCCGCTCTGGAGATAATTCCCACTTCAAACTCGTATACTCATAGGTTAAAAGTTGATTAATCCTTGCATATGGTAGAAATTCTTTTGGCAAAGAAGAATACTGATCTAACATAAGAAGAGACGTATGGTTTGTTGATTTTGTATGATACCCTTTAAAAGCAATATATACTAAGGTTTCTTCTGTTGGCCTTAAAATTGTATTTTGTATTTCAATAGAGTCGTATTTATCAAATAATTGCTTAAAAAATGACTTTTCTATTTTACATGTATTATTTGTTAGATTTTTAATTTTCAAAATAGTGCCATTATATCTTGCTAAATCATATTTCTCCATGTTAGTGCTAATACGGTTTAGTTGAGTTAGCTCAAATGTTTTTGTCTTCATTGAAAATAATTTTTCATTTCCTTGTGCTTTATCGATGTTAGAGTTTTTTACAATATTTTTAATTTGGTAGAAACTAATCTTGTCTTGTACAAAATCATTTACCGATATTAGTAAAATACCTACTATTAAAATTAGGCCCAAAGTGTCTAGTACTACTTGATTCATACTTAATATTCCATCTTCTATTATTGTCTCTTTTATCTTAGTTTCTAATAGAGCTTTAACGGATTGTTTACATACATATGTAATTTGTGTTCGTAATATCAAAAATCATTACTCATATTAACTCTGACATAAACAGAGCAATCTTAAAAGAAACCAATACACTCAATCCAAATGCTACATATTTAGTAATTTTTCCAACTCTTTGACCAAGGTCTCCTTCACCAGTTAAATAACCATACAAACAGCCTGCAACAATAGGTATTATTTTATAATATTTCCAAGCCATAGCCATAAAACCATTTGCAGTTTTAATCACTGTGTTGTCTTTCAGCTGAGAATTCACAAAAACATTTTCTTGTTCTTGAAAAAGCAATCCCAAACCAACATACCCAAGTACTCAAAATAAAGTATTAACCCATTTAAGAGACGTTGTCAGCGTTTGTTTCGGATTTTTAATAGTCATGATAATTTTCTCCTTTTAATTATTAATTTCATGATTTCGATGATTCCTTCTGCTGCACATTCAAATATCCCCAATATATAAACTGCTGACCTGCGCTTCTCCTTTTTCCACATTATCGGGTTTTGCATTCATGATACTGACTGACCAGAACCATTCTCCTAGTGTGATGATTTGACTGGTATATCAACCAATCTTTACTTGATTTTCAATTAAACTAAAGTTATCAGTATTGCCTTTTCTTTTGTTTTCGTAGATAAAAATCTTTAATGACCACCGAAGTACTACCCAGATGAAAGAGAAAAGCCCCAGCGCTACAAGTTGATGATTTACTAAGTTCACTGATTTTGGATAAAAATAAAGTAACCCAGATACACTTAATACCCCGAATCCAAGTTCTAAAAATCCAGTTTCTGATATTGAGCTAAATTCCATAGCAATAAAAAATATTCCAACAATTAGCCAAATCTCTATATGATATGTTCATATTATTATGCAACCACTTTAGTTAAATTCTCACTGGCTTTAAAGCTAACAATATTACGTTTTGCAGCTTTAGCAAGAGCGATATTGTTGTGATGATTTAATCCATTTGGAAATAATGGTATTGACTTGAATTCACTAATTTCATCTATAGTGACGCATTGGCCTGAGGCTACTAGTTCCTGCAAACTTTGAGCAAACATATCAACCATAGATTCAGCAACAGTTTCATCAATACCAAATCTGTTGGCGGCAAATTTTATAAACTCATAATTATTCATAGTAATTCTCCTGTCTTTAATTCTCACTTGCGAAAAATGTCGCAAGTATTTTATTAAACTTGTTTTTGTCAATATTTACACCTTTGGCAAAGATAATACCATTGGGTTTCCAAGTTGCTAATATTTCACCATTTTTGCCTGTAATAGTATCTTGTCTATCTTTATGTTCATTGTTACCTAAATCTCCTTTAAGTTCTTGCTCCACAAGCCTTTCAATAGTGAAACTTCCGGCACCTAATCTGATTTCTTCAGCAATTTGGGTAAGAGCATTGAGGTGTTTTCCTCCTTTCTTGCTAATGGCAAGAATAGTCGCAGCAGCTCTAGAGGAAATTTTATCCTTTTTTCCAACTGCATGCCATATTTTATCAGGCACGTTAGCAAAGCTTAAAAAATTGTGCAATTTGGCTTTTGAATATCCAAGAATAGAGGATAGTTCAGTTATAGTTATAGTACCAGATCTTATCATTTTAGTATAACTTAAACCTTTTGAGTAGTCAGAGAGCTTAAGTTTTTCATTTTCTCTAATTTGTGCAATGATTGCTTCATTATCAGATAGTGTTTTAATAATAGCATTAACATCAAGCCCAGTCTCTAAGCAAGCTTTCCATCTCCTAGCTCCCGCTATCACTTCGTACTTGTAATCTTTGCCCTTTGCCGGACGCACTAAGATTGGCTCTACCTGACCATTGCGCTTAATATCTTCTGCAAGTTCAAATATATTGCCGAATTCATCAAGAGATCTATCAGCAAGATCCCAGCGACTACAATCTTTTGGTGAAATAGTTTTTAATTGCATTTGCCAAGTTCTACAAATAATTTATCTGGTGCATATTCTAAATCTTCTTGTATTTGCGTACACTTCCTTATGAACAATTCTTTTTCAATGCCATTTAACTGATTAGCACATTTGAGCTGAGACTTAACAAATCTTTTAAGTCTTTCTCTGTTAAAAACAAAGTTATTTAAATCGCTAGTATCACAAACTCTGTCTTTTAGCTTTAAATTATTAGTCATCATATCTTTGATATAGAGTATTAAAATATATAATTAGTTATAATATATTACATAAAAGATATAGAATCAAATATTAAAAATAAATAATAACACAATTAACAAGAAAATAAGAAAAATATGGGACTTTGTTGCAGTAAAACAATGAGGTTTAAAGTGGAAGATAAAGGTTATCTAATAACAAAGAAAAGTGATTTCACGCTAAGAATAATAAATGCATATTTAGGAATAAGTCTAATGACAACTAGAATTACATGCACTGAAAAATTATTAATAATAAGCAATGCATAGAAAAATAATAAATAAGACTAATGCAAAATAGAGTAGGGTAATGATATCGTTATATTAATTCTTATAACGTCTTTATCAAAACATACGAAAAAACTACTAGAAGCTTATACAAACATAAATAGCCCAGTTGTAAGATCACATATGTAATTTGCACATATAATTTATCTATATTTTGAGCTTGAACTGGTGTCTAATATAAAGCTAATGAAATGAATTAAAGATGACAATTATAGTTCTGATATCGCTATTTTTAATAATAGGAGAGCAGATCAAAGTGAGGGGAAGATTTAGATCAAACTAGCTCACTGAATCATCTAAATAACTGGCTCAATTAAATGACTCTGAAATTCTACTGTGGTTCGATTTAATTGAGTTTATCTATCCTACTCAGCTCCACTTTAAAAATTAATATTAAATAACTCAGAATAAATTGTACTATTTTTTAATAAATAGGTTGTATATTACTACTTTTTATAGTATATTATGATAATCGCTATATAACAAGGATTATTATGTCAGCAGTAGTTAAATTATCAGACAAGTTAATGGAGCAAGCTAAACGTCATGCTAGTATTTACAATAGATCAATTCCTAAACAAATTGAATATTGGTCGCAGATTGGAAAAATAGCTGAAGACAATCCAGACCTACCATATAGTTTTATTAAAGACATATTGTTTGCTTTAGATGAAGTACATCATAGGGAAATTGAAGATTACTCATTCAATAGTAAATAAATCATGCGGATTCTTCAAAGTACTATTTTTAAAAAAGTAGCAAAGAAATTACATGTTAATCAAAAAGCTTGTTTAGATGATGCCGTTCGTGTTCTTTTGTCTGATCCTTTGATTGGTATTGAAAAGATTGGCGATCTAACTAACGTACGTGTCTATAAGTTTCGTATGATAGATCAACTTACTCTTCTTGCATATAAATATGATAAACAAGACTCATCTATAATTCTTTTAGCACTAGGTTCCCATGAAAATTTTTATCGAGACCTTAAAACTCAACTAAGTTAATTGGTTAACCATCCTCTGTTGCTCTCTACGGCACACTTGCAAGTCTCTACATCTAATAGTATCACTAAAAATAGCATTTTTGTTTGCTGATGAATTTGTTTGCAAGGTTATGACACCATCAAATGAATCAAGGCTAAGAAAGTTTTTAAAAAATTTGTTTTAATAATTGGTATATTTTCGTGCTAGCTAAAATATTTTAAATTAGCCAAACTACATAGAGAGAAAAATAAAATCAGGGACATAAAATGAATATAATAACAAAGAAAAGTTCAAAAGAACAAGATTATGAAGTTTTAAAAGTTATAACTGATAGATATGTGAAGGCATATTGTTACTCACAATCATTGAGCGGTGGCGCTATTGAACAATATATAAAACTTAAAACAGTATGGAAACAATTAGAGCAAAAACATGGGTTTAATCACGATGAAGTAGATGAGATAGTTTTTTTCTCCAAGGCTTTTGCACAACAGTTTCAAATTCAAGAGGTGTTAAAATGAGTAATTATCCATTTTAACACCATGTAAAATCACACAACGAAAAAATAGAACTAATATAGAAGCAAAGGAGCTAAATAAGATGAAAGAACAAGAATATAAAAATAGTACTACTGAATTAAGGGATGCAATCCGCAGTAACGATATGGAACAAGTGAAGCTGTTAGTCTCTACAATCAAAGATATCAATGCTAAAGATATTTATGGTGGATGCGAAACACCACTGCGTATAGCGATTATTAATAATAATATTGAGGCGGTAAAGCTTTTGATTAAAGCTGGGGCAGATGTAAATTACATAAGAAGAGATAATGGTTGTACTTATTTAGTGGAGGCTATCGGCACTGACAACCACTTTAAACGAATCAATATAGAAATAATGAAGCTATTATTAGAGGCAGGAATTAATAATATTACTGCTTCAGCAGATATAAATGCTTTAGATTGTTACGGTGAAACGCCTCTGATGCAGGCAGTTACATGGAACGATAGCACGATGATTGAACTCTTGCTGGAATATATGGAGCAGACGTTAATGCTAAGAATAAAGATGGTGTGACTGCCCTAAGGGACTTTCCATCCAATTGTGTAAATTCATACATAAGCCCCTAAATATTGTTATGAATTCTATCTTCAAATTTTATCAAAAAATGAGCCATAGCTTCACCCCAATTTTGAATTGGCATAGTCCATTTTGCAGTGATATAATTAATTGTCAAGT
>CAMCMD010000021.1 GCA_945875975.1 Rickettsia typhi | reverse complement strand
AAAAGTTCAATCTTCATAACATTTGAGATGATCCTGAGATTTAGGAGTTATTTAAAAGATTCATCATGAAATTCTTCTGCTTGAAAATCAGGTTGTTGAAAATTCTCGTCATCAAATATTCTATCAGACAATCGATGAAAATCATTGGCAGAAACTGACCCAAAAGTTGCACGATAAATTTTTACCATAATATCATGTTTTGGGATAACATCTTCATATATATATTTATGAACCAAACTTCTATTTTTACCTATCATTTTTGCAAATCTATGAATTTGTATCTGATTTAATCTAAGCCATGTTTCTAATTTCATAAATTAATAACCTTGAGTGACAATAGCATTCAAGAAAAACATGATTTAATTTCTATTTCAAAAGATTTAATAATTAGTTCATAGCATGAACTTTTTTGCTAAACATGCCAACAGCACTACTTGAGTTATAAGCATTATAAACATTAGGATTTAATCAAACTGATAAACAAAAAAACAAGTATTTTTTGTTTCACGCCATGAACTCACAGTTGCAGAGCACGTTAATTTATCAGATGCTAAAATTATTCATTTATAGATTATAAAAATGGTTTAAACATCATAAAACACATAAACAAAGATGAGCGTACTGGTGAAGAAATATACTCTAGCATCGTCACTAAAATAAAAATAATGTATCAAGATAAAATCACAGATGCCCAGAGCCATGAAGCAGCGAGGAATTTGATTGGTTTTTGTCAGGAAATTCTTAATTACAAATTGAACAACAAAAGCAAAAGGAGCAACCACAAATATAAAAATCTTTAAAAAATCTAAAAACCTGATTGACTTGTATAGAGGAATAATTTAGCATTTCAAGTGGAATGGCTGTAAAGCTATTCTGGGGTATAGAAACCTCCATCAGTAGCGGTAAGCATCAACCGTCAAAATGATGTAATCCTCGACTTCCTGTTATGGTCGGGGAGATGATAGTGTATGTACAGGGTTTCGGCCTAAAGACTATCATAGCTGTCTACTGGCGGTTTTTCTAACTCCCCGATCGCCAAAGATCATCTTTAAGAAAATTACTCTTTGGCGGTCAAAACTAAATGGTTTCAGTAACAAGTGCTATTGAAACTTCTTTTGTTTAACCTAAAAAAGGGGAGTTATCATGAAGACCAAAAAAGCTACTATTCTATTAGATCAGCCATATACTGCTGAAATCACCGAGTTAGAGAAATCTGTCAGTACCGCAGCTAATGCAAATAATTTTGAAGTCATAAAATTTCTGCAGGTTGCAGATAATGAAGGTAGCAATTGTGGCACACTACAAGAACTTATTAACATCGTAACAAATCAAAATCAACCTATTGCAGTAATTATTAAAGATGCAAGTTATATATCATATTATGCCATCATAACCAACTGTGTCCTTGGTACGCTTGAGATGAGTGATTTAATAGATATTTATATTTATCAGGAATCTAGTGATCTTATTGTACGGGAAAAAGAAATTAAATTTCTTTCCATAGCATGGCTTCATCTTGCACAGCTGTTACGTTGCGCTAAAGAAAAAGGTATAATATGAGCGAGGAAGCAACTAAAGCTATTATTTTAGTTCGTGTATCAACAAAAGAGCAAGAAGACGGACACTCAATCGATGCTCAGCAACATCGATTATTAGAATATTGCGAACGTAAGAATCTTCAAGTTATAAAAACTTTTTCAATCATTGAATCCTCAAGTAGAGGTGATCGCAAGCTTTTTATGGAGATGATCAAATTTGCCAAAAATCAGCGAGAACCCATTGCCGTCGTTGCTGATAAAGTTGATCGCATCCAAAGAAGAATTTCAGAAATTCCATTATTAGAAGAACCAATCAAAGCTGGAAAGATAGAGTTACATTTTAGGACTGAGGGTTATATAATACATAAAGATTCTCAATCTCATTCAAGATTAATGTGGGGAATGAATGTGTTAATGGCACAGTCTTATGTTGACAACTTGAGTGACAATGTCAAAAGAAGTCTAGACCATAAATTACGCAAAGGTGAATGGATTGGTCCAGCAGTTTTAGGTTACTTAAATGGTCGAGATGAAAAAGGCAATAGTATAGTAATTGTTGATCATCTACGAGCTCCGATTATAAAAAAAATCTTTGAAGAATATGCAACAGGAGTATACACTCTTAGTTGTATAACAAGAAAGGCTAAAGAATGGGGTTTGCGTAGCAAAAAAAACTTTCATTTAAATAAAGCAGTAATACATCGCTTAATACAACAGCCTTTTTATTATGGCCAGATGAAGGTCAAAGGAGAGGTGTGGCCACATTATTATCAACCAATTATTTCAAGAGAAATTTTTATGGCTTGCAAGGATGTACGTTTGGGTTGGAATAAAAAACCATTCAAATATGGTGGTAAAGACTTTCTATTCAGAGGTTTGATAACATGTGCTATAACTGGCAAAGTTGTAACAGCTGAAACTAAAAAGAAAAAATATGCAAATGGCAAGATTAATGAATGGACATATTTAGCTACTTGGGACCCAAAGAATTCTAATAAGAAGATATATGTAAGAGAAGATAAAATTCTAAAAGAAGTTGAAGATATTTTTGCGACAATAGGTATTAAAGATCCTGAAATATTAAAAGATACTCTTGCGCATCTAAAAAATACTAATGAAGCTAAAAAATCTCACCATATCCAAGAAACAGCTGTTTTGAAGAAAGAACACACAGAAACCGAAAATAAGCTAAATTCATTAGTTGATTTAAGACTTAATAATGAACTGAGTAAGGAAGAATTTCAAGCTAAGAAACAACAATTAAAAGATCGTCAGTATGAAATACTACAGTTATTACGTAATTATGAAGAAGCAGACGATAAATTCACTGACACCACTGCAACCCTTATAAACCTTGCTTCAGAAGCCTATGAGACGTTCAAAGGTTCTGAAATGCCTCAAAAACGCAAAATGTTGAATTTCGTATTTCAGAACCTCAAATTAAACGGCCAGAAGCTAGAGTTCACCTTACGGTTTCCGTTTGATATATTCAAAAAAGCCACCACTCGTATCGAATGGCGGACAGGGTGAGATTCGAACTCACGGTACGGTTACCCGCACGCTAGTTTTCAAGACTAGATCCTTAAACCACTCGGACACCTGTCCATTTGTGATACTCTTGATAACAGATTTTACTAACTATTTCAAGATAAAAATATCAATATTCTCGAACATATAGTATATTTGCTTTTTGCCAAGAGCAGGCTTGCCGGCAAAAATCTTACATATTAATCACGAAAAAAGTATTTTTTTGTATAGGCACAATGACTTTTTTCATAGAAAAACTAATTGGTTATGAAGGGAATTTCATCAAATTTTATCGCACTTGATATAGGAAGCAGTAAAATATCTGCGCTTGCAGCCTATATTGGGAAACAAGGAGAAGCTAGAGTTAGTGCTCAGGTCTTGCAGCATTCGGAAGGGTTTAAGTCTGGTGTCATCACCAATATGGGAATGGCTGAAAACAGCTTAATTGGGGCTATTTATTCGTTAGAAAAAGATTGTGATAAAAGTATAAAAGAGATTGCTGTATCACTTTCTGGCGCTGGGGTTAAATCCTACTACGTCAATCATAGTATTAAATTAGGTAATCAGCCAATTACTCAATCAGATGTAAAGAAACTAACTAATAAGGCTTTATCGGATTTTAAAGTCAAAGGAATGGAGATTATTCATTATTTTCCTATTGAGTTTATGGTAGATGGAAATCAAGCGCTAGAAAGCCCTATAGGTCTTTATGCTAAAGAATTATCAGGTCAATTGCATATAATTGCAGCTGATTCAACAATGATAATGAACCTTACTAAGTGTCTCGCAAAATGTCATATTGAAGTTAGCGATATAATAGTTTCAATATACGCTGCAGGACTCGCTGTGTTGACAGCGGATGAAAGAGCCCTAGGGTCTATTATTATTGATTTCGGCGCGAATACAACAAGCTACGGAATTTTTCTAGACGGTAAGATTGTATATGTTAATCATGTACCAATTGGCGGGATGGATATAACAATTGATATTGCAAAAACTTTTTCAACTAGTGTTAAAGAAGCAGAGAAACTTAAGATTTTATATGGTATTGCTGACCCAGGCTTATTATTGAAAGACTCAGTAATAAAGCTTGATAATGGTGAACATACAATTACAGCAAGTCAGCTGGCTAAAATTATACATCCAAAGATCAAAGAAATCGCTGAAGTAATCAAGAAACAGTGTGATAGCATGTCTATGGACCATCTTCTTGCTAGGCAAGTTGTTATAACTGGTGGCGGTGCCGCGCTTGGTAATGTAAGGACGTTTGTGGCAGAAATATTTCATAAACAAGTCAGAGTAGCTAAGCCAGAAACTATCCAAGGATTTGTAGAAAATTATAGCACCTATATCCATTCAACCGTTATTGGTATGATAAAATCTAAGTCGCTAAAAAGTCAAAAAAGTTCCTATGGAACTGGCCAATTTGAAGATTATGGTTGGTTTAAAAGGACTGTGTTATGGCTGAAAGAAAACATATAATACCCAAGCCGGAAATTAAAAATACAAACGCAATTTCTCACGGAATCCAGGTCTTTAAAGTTGATCCTTGCAAGTGCAGTATCATCGGGTTTTTGGTATTTGTTTTGAGCGCTACTCAATCTTATGCGACAGCCTGGCTTCCAGAAATTGATACTTATAATTTATACTCAAGTCATTCATATATTGATGCGCGTTCTCGTAAGATAAGAAATATGCGTAAAGAAAGTTTCATTGATATACAAAATAATATTTCGAAACTTAGTAAGGCTCAAGCGATGATTCGTAAGAAAGCAGTTGATCTTGGAAGAGAGTTGCTTAACTCTGAGCTTAGAAACGTTGAACAAATAGAGAGGGATATAGCTTTGTTAGAACGAGAATCTGCCGAGCTTTCGTCATTCAGTGATGAGAGCTCGTCTTATTTTGAATTAGAGTATGGATTAGCAGATTCTCACAGTTTTGGTACAAAGCTAGTATATAAAACAGATAAATTTGCTGATATAAATTCGGGCGAAACATCTGTAACAAAGTCAGGTCAAGAAATTGATATTTTTTATAAGTATAAATTTTTTGATCATGAGAGCTGGGTGGCTACTATTCGCCCTAAAATTAATTTTTCAGCTTCCAATAAGCAAAAAAGCATTAGTTATACTGATTTCGACCTGCTAATAGGTCACTCACGAATCAAGAAGGGCTACAGTACGTACCTTGAATGCGGTATTACTATGCGCAAGTATTATAATAAGGTTAGGGATCATAGCGTTGGCTATGTGCTTAGTATACAAGAAGGTATAAAATTTAGTAATGGTTTTACACTAAGTAATTATACTGAGTATGAAAAAGCAAAATTTACAAATATTTTATACAGGCGTACAATATATGATCAAGTTTCGATTGCAAAGGAGATAGCATTTGATAACTTAAGACTCGATTGCTTCACCGCTCAGGTAGGTTATTTTTGGAAAGGAAGTTTGGTAGATCGCTTTTATACTGTATCTGGTCCAATTTTTTCTATATGGCTTAATGTATAATAAATAAAATGACTAAAATTGGACTGGCCACTGAACATAAAGATATTTTTTACTATCTTCAAGAAGTTGAATTATTGGATAATGAAAATGCTGTCGAATTGCTAATTAAAAGATATAAAATTCCGCATATTAATTTAAATTCAGAAGCTATAAAAGCCGTTGATTTTGAAAAGATGAACGATTATTGCCAGAATGGTTACTTTATATTTGAAGACATTAAAGGGGATAGATGTTGTGCGATAAATAATATCTCCATCATTCAAAAAAAGATTTCTAATTTTCTTCAAAATACTAAGATATTTTTGGTAAGAGAAGTTGATTTTTATAGCATATTAGAACGTGATTTTGCTGTAGATAATACTTTGAATGCTATAGAGTGCTTGACTAATATTAATCCCAAAGCTTCAGCTAAGAGTATAAATTATCCTAAAATGGTGATGGGCTTTTTGACTATATTTTTTGCAACTGTACTTTTGGCGCTTAATAATTTTAGCCTGTTAAATAATATACTTTATTTTGTAAAAAATTTGTTAAAAGCAGTCTTGTTTGGCCGAAGTCTGTGGCAACATAATTCTTCGGAAGAAGTGGAGATAACAAAGGTTGTTGCACCAATTGATCTTAGCGATAATTTACCTATTTATTCTATTTTGATTCCTCTTTACAAAGAAGAGTGGAAGGCCCACTCAATCCTGCTTGCTATTGAAAAACTAAATTATCCTAAAAGCAGATTAGATGTCAAATTTATCATCGAAGCAGACGATCAAATGACCATACGTGCTTTGGCTGGATTGTCTATTCCAAGTTATATCCATGTTATAAAAGTACCATATAGCCTTCCCAGGACAAAGCCTAAAGCTTTGAATTATGCAATGGCTTTTGTTTTGGGTGAGTATTTGACTGTTTATGATGCAGAGGATGAGCCAGACCCAGAGCAGCTTCTAAAAGCAGTCGCGACTTTCTCTACATTGCCAGAAAATTACGTTTGTTTGCAGTCGAAGCTGAATTTTTATAATGCAAATGAAAATTTTCTTACTAGGTGTTTTAGTATCGAATATAGCATTTGGTTTGAGTATTTACTTCGTGGTTTAAGTCTATTTGATTTGCCTCTGACTTTGGGTGGCACTAGTAATCATTTTAAAGTGGATAAATTGAGAGAGGTTGGATTGTGGGATGCTTACAATGTCACCGAGGATGCAGATCTGGGCATTCGTCTTTATTTAAAGGGATATAAAGTGAATATGATTGATTCGACAACTTTGGAAGAAGCCCCAAACAACTTAACAGACTGGATAGGGCAAAGAGCGAGGTGGATCAAAGGATTTATTCAAACAATCTATGTTTTTATACAAGTTAAAAAAGATTATACAAAGCTTGGATTATTAAAAATTGCTGCAGTATATATTTTTGTTGGGCTATCAACCTATAGCTTTTTCTTTTTGCCGTGGCTGATATTACTGATGTATCTCGATTTGCATCCGATAATTTATTATCTATGGCTGGTAAACAGTTTTTTTTCTATATCTTATATGTATACTATCGCCTATATAGTAGCGTCAAATGGAGCTTCTCCGGTAACGCTCAGGTCTATATCAGATATTTTAGTATTGATATTCTGGCCGTTATATTTTGTCTTGCATACTATCGCAAGCTACAGAGCTCTCTGGGAAACCGTTTCATCGCCATTTAAATGGAATAAGACTCCGCATGGTATGAGTAATATTGATGATATTGTCGAAAATTAAGAAAAATTGACTAGTAGCCATTATATAACTTTGTCAATTTTCAAAACCGTATACCAGTTTGTATAGCTCCTCTTTATTTATCCTCTTTTGTGGTATCAGCAGTTTGTGGGTCAATCGAAATTAAGCTTTTACGATTCAGAGGAAGTTTTTTCTTATATTGTTGTTCTTTTTTTAAGTAATTTTGGCTTGCTTGAGAGAGTTTTGTATAAAGAACCTTTTTATGTTTGTTTATTTTAGCAATTTCTTTTCTATAGCTGATAATTTCTTCTCTAATTTCAGCTGGAATCTTTGCAACATAATCTTTATATTCATCAATAACTTTCTGAAACTCGGCAGGATCGCGGAGTTTTGCCTTGGGTTTAGCAATCTCTCCTTCTTCTGCGGCGATCGTAACGCCAGCAAATAAAACGATTAATAAATACACACTAAAAATTTTTATCTTATTCATGCAACTCCCCTATCAAATATAAAAATTGAAATCTAAATTATTAGTTGGTATATACCAGATCTAACAAAGCTATTTAAACTATGAATAACTCATTTAGTCAACCAAAACTCATTTATAAGATATGCTTTATCTTAAAATATAAAGATATTGAGGTCTTTGAGAATTTCTTCCCTGAAGATGTTCTTGGAATATGTACTTACGAAGTTGAATCTTCAACAATTGACTCACAAGATAATGATTTATGGGCAATGGAGGTTTTAGTAGATAACTCCCCTGAACTTAGCTCTTTGGTAAGAGATTTAGAAAATTACGCTCAAATTCATAACATCAATTTCCATTCGGAGGTAACTCTGCAACAAGTTGAAGATAAAGACTGGGTTGCTGAATATCAAAAGCAATTAAAACCTATCAAAATTGGTAGATTTTTTATCACTTCAAGTACAATGAATGTAAGATGCCCCAAAAACAAGATACCTATATATATTGAAGCTTCAAGAGCCTTCGGAACTGGGGATCATGCTACAACCTCTTTGTGCATTGACGCTATGGATTCTCTGGAAGATTATCCAATAAGAACGGTGTTTGATATAGGTACCGGTAGTGGAATACTAAGCTTTGTTGCTGAGAAAATTTGGCCCACTGCTAAAATATTAGCCTGTGATATAGAAGAAGTATCAATAAAGATTGCTAAAGAGAATATAATTTGTAACAATTCGAATGCTTATTTTTACCAAAATTCAGAACAGGATTTAAATATCCCTAGAGAATGGGAGAAAAAATTTGATTTAATAGTCAGTAATATCCTTGCTTCACCACTTATTTCGATGTCAAAAACAATTAGAAATCTTGCGCATGAAAATACTATAGTAATCTTATCAGGTTTTCTAGATTATCAGGTACCAGATGTAGTTGAAGCTTATGGTATCTCTGGCTTTTCGGTGTTAAATGATTTGGAAAAGGATAGGTGGATGATGTTAATGCTTCAACCTAAGAGTAATTAACCAAAATTATTGACTTTTTGTATATTTGCTTCTACAATCATGGCGGTAATTTAAAAAATATTAACTAAAGGCATAAGGTAAATAACTATGGATAAGTCTAAGAAGGGCAATTTCTTAACGGAGCTAAGAAGGGTGTTTTGGCCTATTGAGTGGCATGAAAACAAGAAATTCATTCCAATGGCTTTGATGATGGCTTGTATTCTTTTTAACTATGCAACGGTTAGATCAATAAAAGATGGGTTAGTTGTTACCCATATAGGCCCTGAGGCAATAAGTTTCTTAAAAACTTATGTTGTTCTTCCTTCCGCTGTAATTTTTATGATTTTGTACGCAAAACTCTGCAACATGATGAGTCAGCAGAAAGTTTTTTATACAGTAACAATGTTTTTCATAATTTACTTCGCAGTATTTACATTTATCCTCTACCCTAACCCTGATATATTCCATCCTTCAAAAGAAGCTATATCTTCATTATCTGATCAATACCCAAACTTTAAATGGTTTATTAGAATTGGTGGCAGTTGGAGTTTTGCTTCATTTTACATGATGGCTGAAATGTGGGGTAGTATGATGCTAACACTATTATTTTGGAGTTTTGCTAACCAAATAACTAAGACAGATGAAGCAAAACGTTTTTACTCTATGTTCGGTTTACTTGGCAATGTTGCTCTTCCGCTGGTTGCTGTGACTTTTCACCTGCTCCTAAGTGCTGATGTACATATTGTTCCTGAGAACGTGAAGCTTATCCCAGTGCTTTGTGTGACTATCTTGAGCGGTTTAATGGTAGTATTTTTATACGCTTGGATTAACCGTAATGTTTTAACTGATCCAAGACTATATGATGCAGGGGCACCTGGTTCTGCAAAGAAGAAAAAAGCTAAACTATCTCTTGGTGAGAGTTTTAAGATGATTATTACATCCAGATATCTTGGCTTACTTGTTCTTCTCATCATTGCATATGGAATTTCTATGAATCTTGTTGAAGGCGTGTGGAAAGCTAAACTCAAGGAATTATATCCTACTGTTGAAGCTTATACTTCATACATGGGAACATTTCAGGCTTATCAGGGAGTGGCTGCCATATTCTTTATGCTAGTTGGAAGTAATATTCTTCGGAGAGTATCATGGTCTACTGCTGCGATATTTACGCCAATTATGATTCTTGTAACTGGTCTTGCCTTCTTTTCGTTCATATTTTTTGATCAAGGGATTGGCCTAGAGCTAGCTGCTTTCTTTGGCACAGGGCCCCTTGCTCTAGCAGTTATGGTAGGCACAGCTCAGAACGTACTTAGTAAAGCGACAAAATATTCTTTGTTTGATTCAACAAAAGAGATGGCATATATCCCGCTTGATGATGAAATGAAGACTAAAGGTAAGGCTGCTGTTGATGTTATAGGAGGTAGATTTGGTAAATCTGGTGGTGGTATTATCCAATCAACATTCTTTATTTTGATGCCGGCATTTACGTTTACAGAGGCCACGCCATATTTTGCTGGTATATTCTTTGTAGTAGTAATTCTGTGGCTCTTAGCTGTAAAAGGCCTTGGCAAGGAATACTATAAGAAATTAGAAGAGAACGAAGCTGCTAAATAATCAAATTTGTGAGTTTAGGACAAATATTTTTTGTCCTAGGCTCGCTTGTGTGTAAAGGTTAACTAATTCGATGACAGAACTTGCTACGCCGGCATCTCAGGCTTGATGGGCTTGCGCAGGCCTTGGGGCCGGCATCCCAGGAGACAGAAGGAAGATTCCGGGTCAAGCCCGGAATGACAACGCAATTGCCTTCAGTAGTAGAGTTTGGAAAGAACTCTATTATAAACATTCAGGATGCCTTTTAGCGTAAGGACTGTCGCTTTTTTTTCATTTCTAATTTTACATTCCATTGCTTTTTATCATAATCAAACCACATATTGTAGCTACCTTCTGACTCGCATTTCACAACGTATCCCTTAAGACCATAATCAAATATGGGACTTTGGATTAGCTTTTCACAGGGAAGATTTTGTTTCTGCAGAAACTCTTTAAAGCCCAGTTTTTCACATGCATAGCCAAATTCTTGAATATATTCTTCATTTTGCTGCCATTTTTTAGGAACATAGCTTTTGAACGGGGGTCTAAAGCATAATTGTTCAGATATTCTGTGTGTATTTCATGTTTAGTAACTCCGGCCATATATTTTGCTTCATTTTTTGCAACTGATCTGTCAAGGTTTTCTGGTGCTTCGCATGAAGCTAAAGCAAGGCTTAAACAGATTATGGAGGTAAGTTTTGGATTAATCATCCTAACCTCCGTTCATTAATTTACGACGAAGTTTCAGTCTTTCTGCTACGCCGATCGGGGATTTATATTTTACTAATTGCAGTATATCTGATAGGAGATGCATAGTTACGGCATCTAATTCTAAAGTGCCTATTTCTAAAATGATCAGCTGAATTAGCCTATTAACATCATAGTTTTTAGCTGCATCAATGAGCTTGTCATGGAATTCGCTATTATAGTTTTTTGAATTAATTTGCATAAGGCACCCCTTTTTTTGATTAAACAAAAGGCCCTGCGAGTATTTGCAAGACCTAATAGTTTTGATCACTGGAGATACTTAAGTATTTTGCATTTGATCCACGGGTGATCGGGGAGCGACTGTCTCATTAGTCAAATAATAATTATTATATTCTTAAAAAAAATATGTTATCGCTCCTTAATTTATTATTATAAACGGTTTTACCATTTAATACAACTATATTATAGTTTTATTATTGCGTATTGCCGTGTTATGGTTTTTAAAGAGAGTATGATTACGAACTCACAAATACGCGCCGCAAGAGCATTACTTGGGTGGTCTCAAAGAGAACTAGCCGACAGGTCGCTATTATCGGAAACTGCCATATTAAAGCTAGAAACCGCACGGGCTGATAGTAGAACTAGTACACTCATTAAGGTTCGTAACACCCTCGAAGCAGCAGGTATTGAATTCATTAACCGTGCTGATGGAGCAAAAGGGGTCATGTTAAAAAACTCTGGTTAAAACTTTATATAACCTCATTTTTGATTAAACAAAAGGTCCTGCGAGTATTTGCAAGACCCAATGATTTTGATCACTGGAGACCTAAGTATTTTGAATTTAATCCCCTAGGTGATCGGGGCGCTGAGAAACTGCTATTAAGTACAGTCATAGTAGATTTTAGGCAAAAGAATGAACTTTTACCCTGAACATATCTGCTAATACCCCGACCATGACAATCGAGGATCACATCATTTATACGGCTGATATTCATCGTTGTGTTTTAGAGGTTTCTAAACCCTAGAACTGCTTTTAACGGCAATTCCAAGGCTGATTTTACTCTAACCTTACCTTAAGTCAAATTTATTTTTCTAGATTAGACCTCTTGCTTGCTGCAGCCAAATTTATCGGGGTGATGCAGTATGGGCTCGCGTGCTTTTAGTTCTTCTAGGATTTTTTCTTTTTTTAAAGTTTAAAATAACTTGACATTGCATATTTTTTAGTCTATATTATGCTAATAAACAGACTAAAAAATATCAAATATGAACATATCGCAATATATCTCCCTTTGTGATTCTATAGTCTTACTTATGCGCCCTTTGGTTGAAGTAATAATTCATGATATTGTCTCGGGCAAAATTTATTATATTAACGGCAACCTTTCAAAACGCAAAGTAGGCGATTCATCGTTGCTTGCACCGGGTGAATTTGAAAAAAATATAGACCAAATAATTTATCCTAAGATTAATTTTGATGGTCGATTGATTAAGTCAATTTCTGTGCCAATTAATAATAAATGGTTGATATGTATCAATGCAGACGCTTCGGTTTTTAGCCAAATGAAAAATTTAGGTGAAGTGTTTTTGAATACTATCAAGGAAAGTCAGCCAAAAAGTTTATTTAAAAACGATTGGCAAGAAAAACTGCATGTTGCTATAGATGATTTTCTCAAAAAACAAGGTTTAAAATTTGATGAATTAAATCATTTTCAGAAAAAGATACTGGCAAAGCACTTGTTTGACCTTGGGGCATTTGCAGAAAAAAATGCTGCTGATTATGTAGCTAATATTTTAGGGTTAGGGCGAGCCACTATATTCAAATACTTAAAGGAATGGAGGAATGATAATGGGCATTAATGTTTTTAAATTAGAAGAGTATCTTACTAAGTATGAATTTTCAACTCCGTATTTATTATGCTGTTCAGATGCTGAAAGCTTGTCTATGCAGGAGGTTATAGGATATGCTGACAATAATGAAAAAGGATTGTGGAACAATCTGAGACTTGGATATACAGAAGGCTCGGGCTTACCAATGTTACGCAAGCAAATTACAAGTAGCTTGTATCCCCAGCTAAAAGCAGACAACATACTTTTTTTTGCAGGTGCTGAAGATGGAATATTTTGTGCGCTTCATACCTTGTGTGAACAAGGAGACCATGTTATTGTCCTAACTCCATGTTACCAATCATTAATCGAAATACCGAAATTAAATGGAGCACAAATAACTGGTATCCCTCTTCTTGCAGAGAACAAATGGCGTATAGATTTAGAGGAGATAAAAAAGGCAATAAAACAAAACACGAAGTGTATTGTAATTAACTTTCCGCACAATCCGACTGGTCAGGTAATAACTCAAGCAGAGTTAAATGACTTAATTACCTTATGCGATGCTCACGGTTTATGGCTTTTTTCAGACGAAGTCTATCGCTTATTAGGTAATCCAAAGGAAAATTGGTCGCAGCCTGCCGCAGAAATTTATCCAAAAGCACTATCACTTGGTGTTATGAGTAAAGCTTTTGGGATGCCTGGTCTTCGAATTGGTTGGATTGCCTGCCAAGACAAGCAATTGCTTAAAAAGATAGAATATATGAAGCACTATACTTCTATTTGCAATAGTGCACCTTCTGAGATTATCAGTCTGATTGCATTGAGGAATAAAGATAAAATTCTTGCCCGCAATAACCTTATTGTTGCAGAAAATCTAAAGTTGCTTGATGTGTTCATAGAAAGATATAGAAACTTATTTGAATGGGTCAGTCCTCAAGGAGGATGTATAGGATTTGTAAAATATAAAGGGCAAGAATCTATAGAGAGCTTCTCAGAAAGACTGATAAAAGAAAAAGGAGTTCTTGTCATGCCAGCATCAGTTTATGACCACGAAAGTAATCATTTTCGTATAGGTTTTGGTCGAAAAAATATGCCCCAGGCTCTAGCTAAATTGGAAGAGTTTTTAAAATTATAGTAAACGCTTTTGTTATGACGACTTCGAATATATATTGTTTTTTGAAAGGGGGGTAAAACCTAACTTTTTGTAGATTGATAAAGCTGAGTTAGACGCTTCTAGAAAGCAATATGTTAATCCTGATTTTTTTGCTTCACACAAAGCGTGCTTCACAAGATTAGTTGCATAACCCTTGCCTTGATATAGAGGTATAGTGCCAACATCATCAATCCTAGCACTATTACCTTGCATTGATAAAGTGATAGAAGAAATTGGGTGTTTATCCTTGTAAAGACAAAAATGTTCAAACCTACATCCTTGTTTCAACGCGTTTTCATGAGTTTTTGCATATAGCAAAATCATTTCAAATGTTGAGTCAAAGGCACTTATCATTGGTACCATCCAATCCTTTAGGCTTTGATCTAACTGAATTGTAAAATCGTTATCATCGCAATCATAATCAATATTGTCCATTAATGAAGCGACCATAGTCGTTGATTGGACTATTTTAACATAGCCCATCTTTTTAAAAGCATTCTTTGTATCTAATGTACAAGAATTTTTTGGCACAATAATTTCAAAAGGATATTCCCTAGGGTAAAATACACTACTTTTTCTAATAATATCAGATATGTCACATTTTGTTTTTATATAAACAGGATTTAAGCTCGCTACTGGGACCCCTGTCATATAGGCTTTAGCCACTTCATCAAATTCTAAATATTCTTGAGAAATGCCACGAAAAAAATAATCCTCGGCTTGACGGAATAGATTAATGGTGCTGGTCATGTGTCATTTATAGGTCTTTGAGTTGATTTAACGGATTAAAGCCAAGCATACCATTTGCTATTACCTCAAATGATTTTTGATCTATTTCCAGAAATCCATAACGAAAAACATAGCCCCAAGATTTTTTATTTTTGATAAAAGGTAACAGCGGAATCAATGGCCTAATGTCTAAATGTTTGGCCTCGAAATACTTAATATTACGCCTAAATGGCTTAAAATCATGGCCCATATCAATCTGATAGGCAGCAGCATCTACCACAATCCCAATCGCGGTAAATTTTTGGTAAAGCTCCGATCCTTCCATTGTTACTTTAGATGAATAATAAATAACAAAATCACCTTTAGAAAGACGTCGTGCAGGGGAAGATTTACCATGACAAAATTGACAAATATTAAGTTCTACGCCATTTAGTACGTGCTCTTTGCAAGCGACACCAATCCAAAATTTTGGTTCTCTATTCATCAATATGCGTCGTTAATTTACTTAAAATATTTATAAGATTTTTTTGTTCCAAATTTGATGCTTTTCCAAAAAAATTCTTGTCGATTTGTTCTACAATAGGTACAAGCTTATGAACTAAGTTTTTCCCCTCATTTGTTAGGGAAGCTCTTTTAGCTCTGGTATCAGTTTCATGCTCTATTCGATTAACCCAACCCAATACAACAAGTTTTTTAAGAGACTTGGATACCGTCATTTTATCCAGTTTTGACCAGTTAATAATAAGCGTTTGTGTTGTGTCATAGTTATGCGCTTCAAACCATAATAACGTTGCCATAATTACAAATTGTGCATGCGAAATATTATATATTTCTAATTCTTTTTTGATTTGGCGTTGCCACATCATAGTCGTTTGCCAAAGTAAAAAACCTGGGCTGTCTTCTGGTCTATCAAAGCCAAACGGGAGATCAGTCACCTGAACCTCGTGTAAGTTTTATTAGAGCTTCCATTTCGTCAGGAACGCTGTCGGCAACATTTTGTGCTACTAATTTGATCCATAGATATTTCAGAGGTCCTTTTACAACAAGTATATTGGTAAGTTTCAATCCTTCTGGCGTCTCTTCTAGTGCATGAGTGTCATACATCTTGGCCCCGAAGAAATTAGTGCAATCGGTAAATCTATGACCATCATCAATTTCAGTAAGTATAATTTTCACTGGCCTGACTCCTTTTGGCTTCAAAATAAAATGCTTCCCTACCTCAAATGAGTCCTCCATCTGGCAATAATCAAGATCACTATGCCATTTTGACCAATTATTTACATCTGTCCAAATGCGCCAAATTTCTTCCTTCTCTACATTTTTAAATATTTTGCTATAGGTTCTTATCCACATACACTTTCTTTTTTTATATCTAGATATATTGTATACAAGTTTACTAAATTATCAAGTGAATTTACTGGAATATAAATTGAATTAGGATTGTCATCACATTCTGAAGTAATTAAAATGTGGTTGATGGGATAAAGACAGAGAGCTTATGTCGTTGAGTTGGGCTTAAATTAATCTATAAGAGACTGAATATCCAAGTTCTTAAAATCTTTTTTTTGCATTTCAAAAATATCTAGATCTAATAAGTTTTTAGGATTAATTTTAGCAGCTCTTGCTCCTTTAGATGCCATACTGTTTTTGGAATATGCATAATGACTCAAACGTAGAATTATTTTATCTTCTTCCAGGCTAACAATTTCCCCAAAAACATAAGGTGTTTTTTTATAATCATCACCTACGTTTTTAAATGTAAAATATGTCCCTAAGGTAGGATTTTCCTTAAAAGCATCATACTCTTTTTTTGTTGATGCATCGGACATATATCCAAATATTATCAAAACTATAATAATAAAGAGTCCTGAAAAAGACCACCAAGGAGTTTTGAATCCACTATTTTGAATAGCAGCTTCATCCGCAGAAGGTTCATGCACATATGTAGTTTCGCAAGATTGACACCTAATGCAAGTACTTTTTTTGAGTGGAATTATTGGAATCCAGAAAAGGTCAAATACACATTGAGAACCAACAATAACAAGATTTGGTAAGCTACATGATGGGCAGTTTCCTTGTGTTCTTTTGGTACCAATTTCTTTCGTAGAGAATCCCCAAATAATCATTTCTAAGATTTTTTTATTTTATTAAAGTACAAGAAGATATATAACAAATTTTTTAATAAAAAACAAGTATTAGAGATTAAATTCTGGCAGCAAGTTATAGAGGAAATACGTTATGTGCTCCTTACTTTTACCTGAGCGCAATTATACTAAGGACTATTGCGCCAGTCAGGAGTTTTAGATCCGAGGGGGCGAGTCCGGCGGCAAGTGCTACTCCTTGTATTTGTTGGTAAATGATTGAGCCCATAAATGGTGCGATAGTAAGTTTTAAAATAGAATTTGTGCCAATCAATTTCTCACCAATCATCATAGCAGCTAGAGCGTGAATAACTATTCCTACGCCGATGCCAATATCTGCATAGCCTTGAATTTGTACTAGAAGTCCTCCTGCTAGGCCGGAAAAGGCATTGCCAATAAATAGCCCAGCGATAATATTTCTATTTAAGTCTACCCCAAATTTTTCTGCAACTTTTGGATTTAATCCAGTAGCTCTGAATTGTAGCCCTTTTTCAGTGTTAAGAAATAAATATAATGCTACCATTATGACCAAATTTATTATAAGTAAAGCAATAACTTGTGAGGAAATTCCGTGTGCTAGATTTTTAAATAAATTAGGCAACTCAAATAATGCAATATTCGGTTTTCCCATAGCGCGTAGGTTTATACTATATACCATTGTGCTCAGTATTATACCTGCAAGTAGAGTATTGACCTTATATCTGATGTGAATAATTGCTGTGCAAATACCAACTATTCCAGCAGCACTACTTGCTATAGTAAGTGAAAGTAAGGGGTGTAAACCAGCCACTATTAAAGATGCGCATAGAGCTCCACCAAGGGGGTAAGAACCTTCTGGTGTAAGATCTGGAAAATTAAGTAAACGAAAGGGAATCATAACTCCAGTTACAAGAATTGATAGAATTAAGCCTTGCATCAAGCCACTTGGAACAATTTCTATTAGAGTATTAATCATAGTGGCTCACCAATTTTGTGTAATATATCCAGAATAGTTTGCTCATTTAGCTTAGATTTTTCTGACTCCCTAACATCGTATGCTATCACTCCATGGTGCATAACTATTAACCTGTTGCCATAATTTATTGCTTCGACAATACTATGTGTAATCATTATGGTTGTAATATTATGATTTTTAATGTAGCTATCCGTAAAGCTCATAATCTTTTCTTTGCTTCGTGGGTCAAGAGCACTGGTGTGTTCATCGAGAAGCAATAGCTTAGGCTTTGGGGACATCGCCATTAGAGATGCAATGGATTGCCTTTGGCCACCTGAAAGGGAAGATATTTTAGTGTTTACATATTTTTCTAAATCAAGGCCAAGTAACTTTATATCTTTTACGACTTCATCAGTTTGATTGGTAAAAAATTTATATTTAGCAGAATTTCCCCTCATTTTGCTTAAGGAAATATTTTCGAGCAAGGTCATTTCGTCGATAGTGCCTTTGTTTATATCCTGTGCTACGCTGCCTATTTCTTTTGCTCGGATGTGCAACGGGTGTTTTGTTACATTTTTTCCATTAAGTGTAATATCACCTGAGTCTGCTTGATATTCACCAGAAATTACTTTTAGCAAAGTTGACTTTCCAGACCCATTACTGCCCAAAATAATGCAATACTCACCTTCATCTACCTTTAAATTTATATCTTTTAAGGTAGCTTGAGCATTTTGAGGAAAAGATTTAGTAACATTGTGTAACTCTAGCATCATCTACTCCACAATTGTAACATTTTGCATATCTGTAGGAATTTTGAGTCCCATTTGATTACTTCTTCTCCTACTTATGAAAGCCTTGTGATCCTCTTTTGTTGGATAAGTTGGTTTAATATTCCCTGCTTTCTCTCCGTTTAGTAATTTATCGATAATGAGTGCTGCATTAGCCCCCACTTGTTTATGAGAAACACCATAACTTGCAAGAGCAGTGTGGGTTATAACTTCTTCTCCATTAAAGTTAAACAAAGGTAATTGCATGGCTTGAGCCGTACTTGCTATGGCTGGGAGAGAAGCTTGGATAGCACCGCTTGAACCTGTGTAGATAAAATCAACCTTATCTTTAAACAGCTTCATCCTAGTGACCACATCTCTAGTATGCTCAACTGATACAGAAATTACTTCTAGTCCTAGTTCTTGACCATTTTTTATAAGCATATTTACAAGTGATAAATCGTTTGCTTCAGCTGTTGAGTAAAGCACTCCAATTTTTTTTGCTGAGGGTAAAAGTTGTTTTGCAAGCTGAAGCATCAAAGATAAATCTTGTTTATCTGAGGCTCCAGTGATGTTTGAATTTGGATTATCAGAAACAAGACCTGCCTCAACTGGGTCAGTAACATCAGCATACACCACTGGTATGTCTTTAATGGTATTTTTTGCTGCCTGAGCAACAGGTGTAGAAATAGCTACCATTATACGTGGCTTGCTCGATTTCAGCTTAGTTAGCATTTGAATAATTAGAGATGTCTCGAAATTAACATCGGTAATTTCATATCTAATAGTTTTATTTTCGACATAACCTAGCTGAGTTAATTTAGCTTTTAACCCATCAATAGTCTCTTGTAATGAAGAATGAGGGCCGTAGTTAGCTATGGCAATTAGTGGTATGTTCGAATCTTTTTGAGAATTTTTAAAAGTTGATAATATTAATAGAGATAATGCTACAAGAATTGTAGCTAAAATTTTACGTGATTTTGACATCTGATATTCCTTATAATAAGTTTTTTATTTTGTGCAGAAGCATAGATTAGGCCTAGCCATAACGATTAGTTACGCCAACGCCAACAATTATCTAAATAAAAAACTACTAAGGTATGCATGATTAAAAATACAAGAATTGATATTACCTAGGGCAACAGTATCCTATATCTTTGAGGTTTGTCAAGATATTTGCTCAATAGCCATTTCAGAAATGCCATGTTATAGACAATATATATGCATATGAAGAAATTGGTCGTACTTTTGGTTTTAGATCTTTTTTTTGAAAAATAGTGTTTGACAAGCGATCTGAATGTATATATAAAATTCATCACGTCAGCAAAACTAATTCGCTAACGGAAAGCTGTTTGAAAAGTTGAATAAAGAATAAAAACTAAATACACACCGCGATATAAAATATAAATTTAATCGTGAGTGGATACTGATAGCATGTGTAAAAATAACTCTACATGCATCGTGTAATCTCAAGTTTTTGGCAAAATAAATATAATAAGAGCATTTGGTGGATGCCTTGGCGTTAGAAGGCGATGAAGGACGTAATACACTGCGATAAGCTCCGGGGAGTTGTGAATAGACTTTGATCCGGAGATCTCCGAATGGGAAAACCCACCTGATTAATCAGGTATCATATGATGAATACATAGTCATGTGAAGCGAACTCAGTGAACTGAAATATCTCATTAGCTGAAGGAAAGGACATCAACAGAGACTCCGCTAGTAGTGACGAGCGAACGCGGACCAGGCCAGTGGCTTTAAGGTAACAACTAGAACAACATGGAAAGGTTGGCAATAATAGGTGATAGCCCTGTATAGGTAAAAAGCTTTAGAGTCCTTGAGTAAGGCGGGACACGTGAAATCCTGTTTGAACATGGGGGGACCACCCTCCAAGCCTAAGTACTCTCTAACGACCGATAGTGAACAAGTACCGTGAGGGAAAGGTGAAAAGAACCCCGATGAGGGAAGTGAAATAGACACTGAAACCGAATGCTTACAAGCAGTCGGAGCGGAAAGCTTGCTTTCTGTGACGGCGTACCTTTTGTATAATGGGTCAGCGACTTAGTTTATCGAGCGAGCTTAAGCCGTTAGGTGTAGGCGTAGCGAAAGCGAGTCTGAATAGGGCGATATAGTTCGATGAATTAGACCCGAAACCGGGTGATCTAGCCATGGCCAGGTTGAAGGTGGAGTAATATCCACTGAAGGACCGAACCCACTA
>CAMCMD010000020.1 GCA_945875975.1 Rickettsia typhi | reverse complement strand
ATGCAAGATAGTGCAGGATATAATGTAGAAGAAAGAGGTATTAAATTTAACTCTAAAATGATAGCGCAATGTATAAAATTTACCGACTTGCTACATGGATCAATGGGCAAACCAATAGACTGTTCAACAAAAATTGTGGAATTTATTGGAGATCATTATCTACTATTTTTACTTACATCTCTTAGAAAAGTCGCCGGTGGTTCGTTGTTAGAGAAGCTTCCATTGGATGTACATAAAAATATTTCTGCTTATTTATTTAATCTTAATTTAGGTAATGGCGCCATAGATTATGTTGACGCCACAGAAGAGAAATCTCAAGGAGATGACATGCCTATTATTGGAGATGGGATGGATAATGCTAATGCTTTTGAATACTCTTTTTAGAAGTTCTTCTAAGTTCTCTACTAGAAGGATACACCTTGTATCTTTGGGTCGATCGGGAGAATATGATTACTTGAATTTATGTTATACTTAGCATATCCTGTGTTGATAATTTAGAATATATGCTTTAGACCTTTATGTTTCAAACATTAACACAAAATCTAACCAAAATCTTTGATAAAATCAAAGGACGTGGAGCCCTAACTGAAGAACAAATTGATTCAGCAATGCGCGATATCCGAATCGCTTTGCTTGAAGCTGATGTTGCGCTACCTGTGGTGAGAGAATTCATTGCGAACGTCAAAGAAAGGGCAAAAGGGCAAGAAGTAATCAAATCTATATCTCCAGCACAAATGGTCATAAAGATCATTAATGACGAGATGATCAATTTGCTATCTCCAACAGAGAATGAAGCTAAGCTAAATTTAAATAACACCCCGCCAGTAAATATACTAATTGTTGGCTTGCAAGGTAGCGGTAAAACTACCGCAAGTGCTAAGTTAGCCCTAAAACTGAAAAAGCAAAATAAGAATGTATTACTAGTATCCCTAGATACATATCGACCGGCTGCTCAAGATCAGTTAGCAATTCTTGCAAAAGATATTGGAGTAGATAGCCTTGAAATTATCAAAGAACAAACACCATTAGAAATTACAAACCGAGCATTAAAAGAGTCTAAATTATCTGGCTATGATGTAGTAATTTATGATAGCGCAGGACGCTTGCATATTGATGATACAATGATAGCAGAAATAGCTTCCATTAAGAAAATTATTGAACCTACTGAAACTTTACTAGTCATTGATTCAATGATTGGACAAGATTCCATCGCCGTTGCAAGTGCTTTTGAAGAAAAGTTAAGCATTTCGGGGGTGATATTATCAAGAATTGATGGTGACTCAAGAGGTGGAGCGGCACTAAGTGTAAGACATGTAACTGGTAAACCAATTAAATTTTTAAGTACTGGTGAAAAGCCATCAGACTTTGAGGAATTTGATGCTAAAAGAATCGCTTCTCGGATTCTAGACATGGGAGACATTCTTTCGTTTGTTGAAAAAGCTGCAAATGTTATTGATCAAAAAGAAGCAGAAAAAGCTGCAGCCCGATTCAAAAAAGGTAAATTTGACCTTGATGATTATATAGCACAAATCAAAATGATTAAAAAACTTGGGGGCATGAGCAGCATGCTAAGTATGATACCAGGCATTTCGAAACTTACAAATAAAATAGGTGATGTAAGTGTTGGCGACAAAACACTAGTCTCTCAGGAAGCTATAGTACTTTCAATGACAAAAAAAGAACGAATGAACCCGTCCCTACTTAACGCCTCAAGAAGAAAGAGAATAGCTTCAGGTTCTGGCACAACTGTTCCTCAAGTCAATGTCTTATTGAAACAATTTATGCAAATTAGTACTATGATGAAAAAAGCCTCTAAAATGGATCAGAAATCCTTAATGAGAAGTGGGATTGGTAAACTTTTCTCTTGACTATTTTGCAAAAAATTCTTATTATTCCCTCAGTATCAAGTAATTGTAAGTAAAAAATTATGTCTAAAGCAAAGATCGCCTCAAAAAACAACCCAGAAGGGCGTGGCCAGGCCAAGGAATATTTTCATGATGGCAAAAAAATTAAACCAGTTAAGTTGATTGCTAACCGACGCTCTTTTTTTGCAGCAGAATATGATGAATCAGGCGATGTAGTTCTTGATCCAAATGGTGTAGTTCTTCCTTGGAATAGCGCAAAAAGCTTGGGTTAAATTAATATAAAATGAAATTATCTGCAGAATTATTAAATCTAATTGTTTGTCCAGTTTCGGGAGAAAAATTGATCTATGATCAGGATCAATCTGTACTAATTAGTAAAAAAGCTCGCCTTATGTATCCTATAATAGATGGCATACCCATGCTTTTAGCATCAGAAGCTAAAAAAATACCTCTCGATAACTCTAAGATAAGAACAAATATTGAAGAGAACGAAAAAGTAGAGCTTTAAGATTTAGTACAGTTATGCTAAATAGCGAACTAATTACTTACCTAAATGTGAATTAGCTGAGGTAAGTTGTATGTTTTTTGTTATCCAACTTAAAAATTATATACAGTGATTAACGTCAACTATACAAATTTTAATACAGCTACCAAAGCTTATCAAGCAGCTCGTTTTGCAGCAAAAACAGCAACTTCTAAGATTGTTCTTGCTATTGAAGAAAACCATCATTCATATAAAATATTTTGTATGAATAACGCAAGAAAGCAAATTACGGATTGCAAAGGGATTGTTGATAAAATTAGAAACAATTTTACAGACTTAATTGTAATTGGAATGGGCGGCTCAGTACTGAATCCTGAAACTCTGATAAACCTTAATTCTAATAGCATAAATTCTCCGACAAGAATTCACTTCCTGAACAACACAGATCCAATTTATTTTCGAAAACTACTTTCAACGATTGAGATTATCAATTGTGCAGTACTGACAATCAGTAATTCTGGTACAACTCTTGAGACTAATTCTCTTGTTGGGGCGATGATTTCTGAATTTGAGAAAAACAATATTGACTCAATCGGTACTAGATTCTTTTTTATAACCAAACCAGATTCTGGAATTTTAAGTGAAATCGCAGGCAGGATATCCGGAAATTTAACCCCGCATACGCCAAATATAAGCGGAAGATTTTCTGGGCTTACTAATGTAACAACTCTTACTGCTGCAGTTGCAGGAGTAAGAGTTGAGGACTATATTGCTGGAGCAGAAGAGGTAATTCAAGATTTTTTGCTTAACCCAGAATCAAATGAAGCTGTACTTTCAGCTACTGCAATCTTTAGTACTAACAAGCCTATAATGGTAAATATTGGCTACTTACAACAATTTTCATCGTACTTAGAGTGGTACTCACAAATAATTGCAGAGTCACTCGGGAAGGAAGGCGCAGGAATAACACCGCTTCGCGGCCTTGGGCCAAACGACCAGCATAGTATGCTGCAACTTTACCTTGATGGACCACAAGACAAAATTTATACTCTCTTTTATGTCCAAAACTTAAAAGATACCACTAAAATATGCTCATTCGAAGAGTTTGGTTATATTGCAGAAAAGTACCTGAGCGATATTAATACAGCCAATTTCCTAGCCACTAAATCTGCTCTTAGCAACAATAATTTACCTACTAGAACTATTTTACTACAGGACTTGTCTTCTAAATCTATAGGCTCACTTGTTGCTCATTCCATGCTAGAAACAATAATGTTAAGTCATATGATGAATATCAACCCCTTCAACCAACCAGGCGTAGAGCTCATAAAAACAAAATCTAAGGAATTAATTACTGGTGCATCGTTATAGTATGTGAGCTGGTATAGATTCTTTTGTGCATTGTCTCTATTAGCTTATAACATTCGAAGCTTAAATTATCTATCAAGCAAATTTTGTGCCTTGCCTGTTGTGTCACTTATAAGAAATTTTTAACCCGCTCAATTTCACACTCTCCATTTATTTTTCCTTAAAACCTGACCGATAGTATTTATTAGCAGGAGTTCAAAAAAAAGGGACCCACTAATACAGGTCCCTTTTTTTAGATTTCTCAGATTTTCTAGCGGTTTACAATTTTAATTCAATTTTTGCTTTATCCGCAAGCTCAGTAATATATTTTTCGATTGCATCACGAGATAATGTTCCTTTAATACCGTTTAAAGCTTGTTCTTTTGGAGGAATTGTTACATCGCGAGAATCAAGAACTTTAATAATATGCCAACCAAATTGTGTTTTTACCGGATCAGATATTTCGTTGTGTTTCATAGAAAAAGCTTTGTTTTCAAATTCAGGAACAAGTTGTCCTTTCATCACATATCCTAATTCTCCACCAGTAGCCTTTGAGCCCTCATCTTTAGAAAATTCTTTTACAAGATCTTCAAACTTACTACCTTTATTGAGCTTTTCTTTAAGTTGTTTGGCCTTTTCTTCCGTATCAACAAGAATATGAGCTATTTTTACTTCCTTCTGACCTTTTAGTTCTTTTGCTAACTTGTTATACTCAGCATCAATCAACTTATCTGTAACAGCTGTTTTAAGTTTACGCTCGATTAATTCCTGCTGCAACAATTGAGCTTCGGTGGCTTTTACTTTTTTCTTAAAATCTTCAGAATCACGTATACCTAGTTTTTCAGCTTCTTTCTCAAAAAGTTTTTGATTAATAAAACCTTTTACTAACATTTCTTGAACATTTTTATCAAGTTCAGAGAATTTTTTATCTTTATTTTCTGGTTGCGTATCAAGGATAGGCTTAAATTGGTCCATTACTTGCTCAGAGGTGACATCACCTTCAGAATAACTTGCAACAACATTTTTATTTTCTGATTTGTTTTCTGCACAAGCAGAGTTACTTACTAACGTTGCGGATAACAGTGCAATTGCTATTTTTTTCATACTTTAAAATTCATCCAATTTAATTGTTTCATAATCGTTGGTTTTAAAGCTTCATTTAGATAAAGTCAAATGCATTTTACAATTTGTTTGAAAAATTAGTAAAATGCAATATCTTATATGTGATTAATTATAGGGCTTATCAAAACATGTTTTCATTTCTTACCAAAATTTTTGGCACCGCAAACGATAGAATAATAAAAAAATTTCTTAAAGAAGTACATAAAATCAATCAATATGAAGAGGCTATACAAAGCTTAACCGATGAGGAATTACGTGACAAAACAAACCAATTCAAACAGCAACTGGCTGATGGACAGACTTTAGATGATATAACTTATGAAGCCTTTGCGGTTGTAAGAGAAGCAGCTAAACGTTCTATAGGACAACGGCATTACGATGTACAACTTATTGGGGGTTTAATATTGCATAGAGGTATGATTACTGAAATGCGCACTGGTGAGGGTAAAACACTTGTTTCCACACTGGCCTTATATCTCAATGCTCTTAGTGGAAAAGGCTCACATCTCGTTACTGTTAATGATTACTTAGCAAAAAGAGATTCTGACTGGATGGGGCAAGTATTCAAGTTTTTAGGTCTGAGCGTTGGCTGCGTAATCAGCCAAATAAGTGACGCAGAGCGCAAGCAAGCATATAATTGTGATATCACCTATGCAACTAACAACGAGATGGGATTTGATTACTTACGTGACAATATGAAATTTACACAAGAATCAAGAGTACAACGCCCTTTTAACTTTGCTGTTATTGACGAAGTAGATTCAATCTTGATTGATGAGGCGAGAACTCCTTTGATTATTTCTGGACCAGTCGATACGAGTACAGACCTGCACGGCAAAATTAACAAGCTTATTATAAACCTCTATAAAGATGATTATGAAATCGATGAAAAAGCCAAATCGGTAACTCTCACTGAAGAGGGTATAAACAAAATGGAGCTCATGTTAGCAGAGCATAGCTTAATAGCACAACATTCAAGCCTATATGATTTTGATAACCTGAATCTAGTTCACTACATTAACCAATCTCTTAGAGCTCATTTTATTTTTGCTAAAGACGTTGATTACTTAATACAAGATAAAAAAGTGCTGATTATCGATGAATTCACCGGTCGCGTGATGGATGGGAGGAGATATTCTGACGGTTTGCATCAAGCTCTTGAGGCAAAAGAAAATGTTCCTATTCAAAATGAAAATCAAACATTAGCTTCTGTAACATTTCAAAACTATTTTAGGATGTACCCAAAACTATCTGGTATGACTGGAACTGCTATGACAGAAGCGGGAGAATTAAAGGACATTTATAATCTAGATGTTGTGTCGGTTCCTACTCACAATAAAATTACTAGAATTGACTATGATGATGTTATTTACGGCACCAAAGCTGAAAAATATTTAGCGTTGATTGATTTAATCAAAGAGTGCTACGAGCGTGGTCAACCAGTTCTCGTTGGTACTATTAGTATTGAAAAATCTGAAGAAATTTCAAAAGAACTAACTAGAAACAAAATTCAACATAATGTTCTTAATGCCAAAATGCATGAACATGAAGCATATGTTATTGCCCAGGCCGGTAGGTTTAAAGCAGTTACAATCGCTACTAACATGGCAGGCAGAGGAACGGATATAATGCTTGGTGGAAATCCAGAAATGATAATTGAAAACTTAAGCGAATCATTAACTGAGACTCAAAGGCAACTAGAGATTCAGCGCATAAAACAAGAGGTGAAAGTTGAAAAGGAAAAAGTCCTGGCCACGGGTGGATTGTACGTAATCGGAACTGAGAGACACGAAAGCCGAAGAATCGATAATCAGTTGCGAGGCAGATCTGGTCGTCAAGGTGATCCTGGACAGACAAAGTTTTTCTTGTCACTTGAAGATGATCTTATGCGCATCTTCGCTTCTGATAGGATTTCTGGCGTACTTAGAACTCTTGGTCTCAAAGATGGAGAAGCAATTTATCACCCTATGATCAGTAGGTCTTTGGAAAAAGCCCAACAGAAGGTTGAGGGTCACAATTATGAAATTCGTAAGAACTTACTTAAATTTGATGATGTGATGAACGATCAACGTAAGATCGTGTATGAACAAAGAAATGAAATCATTGCCTCTGATGATGTAAGTGCTTTTGTTTCAAGTATGAGTGAGCATTTATGTTCTAATATGGTACAGAAATATATTAACCCAAATTCTCTGAGAGAAGATTGGCAAATTGATGAGCTAAGCGCCGATATTCACAGAACATTTGCAATGGAATTCCCAATAGATGAGCTTGCTGCTATTGAAGGAGCCGAAGAAGAAATCAGCACTATTTTATATAATAGAGTGAACTCTCTGTATGAGAAAAAACTATCCGATTATGGACAAGATTTAATGAATTCCGCTTCCAAATATCTATTACTGACCACACTCGATCAGGTTTGGAAAGAGCACTTACACAACCTTGACTACTTACGCCAAGGTATTTCTCTTAGAGCCTATGGACAAAAAGACCCACTAAATGAGTATAAAAGAGAGGCGTTTGGTTTATTCGAAGGAATGCTGGATTATTTAAGAGAGTTGTTTATTCAACGAATTTGTTATCTACACATAGATACTGAGCATGTTAATAGGCAGTCCATGGCTCTTGCGAATAAAGAGCTACAAAAGATGCAAACTAGTCGCAGCGATCCAGCCTTTGAAAAATATAACTCTGGCACTGCAATTGATGCAAAAGTGCAGCCGTTTAAATCATATGTAGATCCAAAAGATCGAGACCCTAATGACTCCCAAACATGGGGGAAAATTAGTAGAAACGATCTATGCCCATGTGAATCCGGCAAAAAATATAAACATTGTCACGGGGTGGAAGATTAGGTCTATGAAAAAGCCAGTAATTGGAATTGTTCTCGATCTTGCAAAAGATAGCGAAAAATACTCTTATGCACACCGCCCTTGGTATGCTTTAAGAAAGGATTACTCAGACTGCGTAGAAAAATATGGTGGGATAGCAATCATGATTACATATAGCGATAATGTCGATCGCTTACTGGACCTCGTAGATGGCCTTATCATACCTGGAGGAGATGAAGATATAAACCCTAAATTTTATGGTCAAGAATTAAAATCAGATCGGGTTAAAACAAATGATGTAAGAGCAGAATTTGAGTTAAAATTAACAAAACGTGCTATTGAGAGAAATATACCTATATTAGGCATATGTAATGGATTGCAGGTAATAAATGTTGTGCTAGGTGGCACCCTCATCCAACATATTCCCGATTACTATAAAAGCCATATTAATCACGAACAACCGCACCCAAAACATGAACCTTCTCACTCTATAGTTATTGATGCTGATACCTTACTCTGGGAGCTCTCACCCAGAGGAACAATGATGGTAAATACTACCCATCACCAAGCAATAGATATGGTTGGCACAGGGTTAACTGTTTCTGCAAGAGCAGATGATGGTATTATCGAAGCCATAGAGTCTAAGAATCATAGATTTCTTGTTGGGGTACAATGGCACTGTGAATATGTCAATTCAGAATTGGATGCTAATTTGTTTAAAAGACTAGTTGAAGTATCCTCAAAGGTTGTATAACATCTAATTTATTTAACTTAAAATGATATCATAATGTACCCTATAGTAAGATTACGACGCAATCGCCGCACTGGGTGGCTCAGAGACTTGAATGCTGAGACTAAATTGGCAGCCGAGAATTTAATTTTGCCAATTTTTGTTATTGAAGGAGGAAACCAAAGGCAGGAAATTAAAACAATGCCTGGTATATTTCGTCAATCGATTGATCAGGTAGTCTTAACAGCTAAAGAAGCAGAAAAAAGAGGATTAAAAGCAATTGCTTTATTTCCAGTGATTGATAAAGAGTTAAAATCTGAGTTTGCAGATGAAGCATATAGCTTGGATAATCTTATTTGCAGAACTGTTCGTACATTAAAAAATGCAGGACTGACTATTGGGATAATTTGCGATGTGGCACTTGATCCATACACTATTCACGGTCATGATGGTATTTTAGTTGACGGTGATGTAGATAATGATGAGACCATTGAAGCTCTCTCTAATCAGGCATTAATCCTAGCAAAAGCTGGTGTAGATATTGTTGCTCCATCCGACATGATGGATGGCAGAATTATGGCCATCCGTGATAATCTTGATAGTGCAGGGTTTATTCACGTCAATATACTTGCTTACGCAGCCAAATATAATTCTAGTTTTTATGGTCCTTTTAGAGAGGCTGTTGGTAGCAACCAAGGAAAATATCTGTGCAAAGCTTCTTATCAAATGGATCCTCGGAACATTCGAGAAGCCTTGAAAGAAATAGAACATGATATTGAAGAAGGCGCAGATATGATCATGATCAAGCCTGGTATGCCTTATTTAGATGTAATTAGGGAAGCGTCACAGAGTTTTAATACCCATATCTTGGCCTATCAAGTATCCGGAGAATATGCAATGCTTAAATTCGCTGCAGAGAACGGTGCTTTAAATTGGGAACAATCTATAGTTGAATCATTGATTTGTATAAAGCGTGCTGGTGCCTCAGCTATATTTACCTATGCAGCTCTAGAAGTTGTGGAATTATTAGAGAAATAAGAATGAATGATAACCAAAACTCTTCCAGGAAAGTTACTAGGTTAATTATTATTTTGAGCGCGGTAATTGGTATCTTATCGCTGTATATCTTACTTGCTATTGAACTACCAGATAAGCCTTTAGCTGGCCACGGTGGAGCTTTTAAAGAAGATGTCCAAATAGGAGGAGATTTTATTCTTACCGATCAAAATGGTAGGGAATTCAACAGTAATATGATGAAAGGCCGCTTGAGCTTAGTCTATTTTGGCTTTACTTATTGCCCAGACATTTGCCCGACATCCTTACAAAAACTCAGCAACGTGCTCTCTACTCTTGAAAAATACCAAATCGATATTTTACCAATCTTTATCACAGTTGATCCAGCGAGGGATACCCCTGCCCTAATGAAGGAGTATTTAGGTCATTTTCATCCTAAATTTATTGGGCTTACTGCTGATGAAACCACAATAAAAAAAGTAGCTGATCTTTATAAAGTATTTTATGCAAAAGCTGAAAATCAGAATCATGCAGAAGGTAAATATATGATTGATCACTCCTCTTTTGTCTATTTAATGGACAAAAATGGCAAATATATGAAACATTTCTATATGAGTTCTACGCCAGAAGAAATCATTGAATATATAAGAATTAATAAATAGCGCGATTTATAATTAATAAATCTAAAGATAATAGTTTAAGATTTTTATTAATGGGCAGATATTAAGATATGGTTCATTGAGGGGTTAGAATTACATGTAGTCTATCGATTGCTGAATTAGAATAAGCATAAGTTGTTTTATGTATTATATTTTGTTAATATGATAATTCAGTGAAAGGACCATAAAGGAAGTTATAGGCAAGAGGCAATAACTTATTAATACTTCAAACCCATATTATGATATAGTTCTGGATTATCTTCCCAATTTTCTCTAACCTTTACAAAGAGAAATAAATGAATCTTTCGGCCAAGTAATTCTTCAATATTGACTCTGGCTATAGAGCCTATTTCCTTTATCTTGCTACCATGTTTGCCAATAATCATATTTTTATGGATATCTCTACCTACTATGATTACTTGATTAACTTTTATCGATCCATTCTTTTGCTCCTGCCAACTTTCACACTCTACAGTTAAGTTGTAAGGCAGTTCTTGGTGCAGTTGAAGAAATAATTGCTCTCTAGTAATTTCGCTGGCTAGAAAGCGGGCGGGTAAATTGGTTATATCATCTTCTTCATACATCCAGCCAGCATCGGTTGCATTTTCTTTCAAGAAGGCAAGAAAACTCTCCACACCATTACCATCAAGTGCTGATATATTAAATATTTTAGCTTGAGGGGCTACTTGCGAAGCAAAACTCATATTATTCATATAGTGCTTTGACTGCAAATCGATTTTATTCATCAAAATAACTATTTTCTTACTAACGGATCCTATTCTTTTAATAATCTCCTGCATAATATCATCTAATTTAGATGAACTATCGATGATTAATACAATCATATCCGCACTACTAAGGCTTGACCAAGCACAACGCACCATAGCTTTTTCAAGCCTCCTTTTTGGCTCAAAAATACCAGGTGTATCAAACAAAACAAGCTGAACATCATCGAGTGTTACTATGCCCGTGATTATTGAACGAGTAGTTTGTACTTTGGGCGTAACTATAGAAAGTTTCTGACCTATAATTCGATTTAGCAGAGTTGATTTACCCGCGTTGGGTTTTCCGACTATGCAGACTGAAAGAGACTTTTTCATGCGTTACTTCTTCAATCTATTCAATAACTTTCTTGCTGCTTCTTTTTCAGCCTCTTTGATTGACTTGCCTGTTGCTATTTGTTGATGCTTGCCAACCTTAACTTGCACAGTAAACACAGGAGCATGAACGGGCCCCTCTTTATTGATTACTTCATAAAAGGGTGTACCGTGATTTTTGTGCTGCATCCATTCTTGTAAAGAGGATTTTGGATCAATCGCACTAAAATCTACATTTTCAATATATTTAAACCATAAATCTTGAACTATTTTTCTTACCTGATGAATATCACTATCGAGATATATCGCAGCAAGCAGTGCTTCCATAACATTTTCAATATTATTTTGATTCGTTTTCCCTCCAGATTTTTCTTCGCCAGCAGTCATCACAATATATTCAGCAAGACCAAGCGTTTCTGCTACTTTTACGATAGTTTCCCGCGACACAACATAGGCTTTGATTTTTGCAATGCTACCCTCTTCATAAAAAGTAAAATTATTGAAAATCATTTCAGTAATGAGGAAGCCTAAAATAGAATCGCCGAGCAACTCAAGTCGTTCGTAATCAGCAATTGTATTATCTTGTTGCTTTAGAGACGGATGACTCAAAGCTTCTTTTACTAAGGCAAGATTTTTGAATTTGTATTTAAGAGCATCTTCCAGGCCACCAATCTGTTTTGCAGAATCAATCATTTACTTGTATCTGGTTCATATAAGCTATTAAAAAATCGGCTGCATCTTATTGACATAAACCAAGTCCCAACTCTTTTAATCTGTCCCAAAAAACCTTCACGTGGATCCCATAGCACTTGTTTTGTTGAAAAAAGAACAAACCGCCCTTTAGCAATAAAATTTCTAAAGGGTACTGTGCCAAGTTGATATCTACTATCTCCAGAGTTGTCCCGATTATCCCCAATAAAAAAATACCTACCTGGTTCGACTATATGTGGACCAAAATTACTGTGATCAACAGTGATTTTGGTTGAAGGATATTTCATTTTATAAGAAAAATAACTAGAACCATTTGGTAATGTTTCTTTGAATTTCCTAAAATTTATACCTTCTTCATCTAAGTAATCGCCTACTTCCACCCTTGTAATAGGCGTTTCATTTATATAAATAAGATCATCGATAATTTGTATTTTATCACCAGGTAACCCGAATAATCTCTTTATATATCGTTCTTTCATATCATGTGGCGGACGCATAATAATTACATCCCCATGTTCTGGTACATTTGCAAATATACGATCTTCAAATATATCAGGATTAAATGGGAAAGAATAGATACTATAACCATAACTATACTTAGTAGAGAAAATATAGTCTCCTTCCAAAATTGTCGCCTTCATTGAGCCAGTAGGAACATAAAAAAGTTCTAAAACAAAAATTCTAACCCCAAGGGCTAAAATAATAACAACTAATAAAGAAAATGCTTCAGAGCTAAGCGATTTTGGTACAGGATGATTAGAAGTTTCTTTTTTAGTCAATTTAGATCCCTTAATTTTAAGTTATTATTTAGAAAAAAGTAAATTCTTGCGCTATACTAGCTTCCAAAATAAAATTAATCCATATTTTTATGCTAATTAATACTAATTTTACATCGCCAAATTTTAGCATTCGGACAAAACCAATTGAATATATAATTGTTCATTTTACCCAAATGCTATTTGATGCAGCTTTATCCCGATTAATCGATAAAGAATCAGAAGTTAGTGCTCATTACCTAATTAAAGAAAGTGGAAAAATATTTCAACTTGTTGCGGATGATAAAATAGCTTGGCATGCCGGGAAAAGCTTTTGGAAAGGCGAGTCAGCTCTTAATCAAAATTCTATAGGGATAGAGCTAGATAATTTAGGTAATAATGAATTTTCCCAAGAACAAATTAATTCCTGTCTAAGCCTTAGTAAAATATTAGTAGAAAAATATGATATCCCTTTAGTAAATTTTATTGGCCACTCTGACGTAGCGCCGGATAGAAAGATCGACCCAGGTATATTTTTTGATTGGAGATTCTTTGCTAATAATAATCTTGGGCTTTGGCATGATATACCCGAATTAGAATATTTAGAATATAAGGAACTATACCGCTTTGGTGATAAAGGCAACAGGATAAAAAAACTACAAAATAATCTTACCCAGCTTGGTTATAAAATAGAAAACACTGCAGAGTTTGATATGCAAACAAATTACGTAATCCGAGCCTTTCAGTCAAAATTTTATCCTCAAATTATTCATAAAAAGGGGCTTGATTTTTTGAACGACCTCGGATCGATATATAGCTGGGACTCTGTTTCTGAGCAAATTCTAGCGCAGTTACTTCTCAAATCTCATCAAAGTAAATTCTTGTTGCTCACTTAGCTTATTTGTTATATGATCGGCCCCTCTTGATCTTTTAGAAAATTAAGAACAAGAAATTCACACGCATAAGCTTTGTTAGTCTGCTTTAGCAGGTCTTTAGTTTGTGCGGAGGTATAACTAACAAAAAACAGGAGATATATTAATGTCTAACTTACCTAAAGTTAGCGTCGCTGATTTGCTAGACGCTGGCATCCATTTTGGTCACAAAACCTCACGCTGGAATCCTAAAATGGCTCCGTATATTTACGGGGTCAGAGATAATGTTCATATTATTGACCTACAACAAACAGTACCTTTAATGCAGATCGGTTTAAAAAAAATTTATGAAACTGTAAAAAACAATGGCAAAGTGTTATTTGTAAGTAGCAAGGTTCAAGCAACTGAATTGGTTGCAGAATATGCCGAGAAATGTGGTCAGTTTTATGTTAACAACAGATGGCTTGGCGGTATGCTTACTAATTGGAGTACCATCTCAAAATCTATCAAGAAGCTTGATCACATAGAAAAAGTTCTTGAAGATGAAGAGCTGATGGCAACTTACACAAAGAAAGAAACCCTTGATTTTAGCCGAAAAAGAGGTAAATTATTAAAGTCACTATCTGGTATCAGAAAAATTGGCGGACGTCCCGATTTATTGGTTGTTATCGATACAAATAAAGAACATTTGGCTATTAGCGAGGCTGTAAAGCTTGGTGTGCCGATCGTAGCAGTAGTTGATAGTAACTCTGATCCGGACAATATCAATTACCCAATTCCTGGGAACGATGATGCTATTAGATCAATTAGATTGTATTGTAGTCTTTTTGCTGATGCCGCTCTTGCGGGCATACAAGATGCTCTCGCTGATTCTGGAGCAGATGTTGGATTAACAAATAAAGTTACTAAAGAAAATAAAACTTTTGATGGAGTAACAAAATTAGAAAAAGCAGCTAAAGTTTCTAAGGCTAGACCAAAAGTTGAAGTGTCTGAAAAAAAACCTACAACAGGAACGCCTAAAAAAGAATCTAAAGCTTAATTATAATTGAATTCATGGAGATGAGAATGTCTATATCAGCATCACTAGTTAAAGAATTAAGAGAAAAAACAGGCGCGGGCATGATGGATTGCAAAAAAGCGCTAGTAGAAAAGAATGGGGATTTTGAGGCAGCAATTGACTGGCTTCGTACTAAAGGCTTGGCTGCAGCTGCAAAAAAAGCTGACAGAGTTGCGTCCGAAGGCTTAACCGCCGTTTGTGTAAAAGGCACGCAAGGAGCAGCAATTGAAATTAATTCTGAAACAGATTTTGTATCAAGAAACGAAGTTTTTCAGAATTTGGTCACAACAGTGGCACAGCTAGCAATAGGTCTAGATAATATTGATTCACTAAAAGCAGCTAAAACTAAATCAGGGAAGTTTGTTGAAGAAGAAATAGCAAACAACGTTGCAACAATTGGCGAAAACCTGAGCTTACGCCGTATGCAAACTCTTTCTGTAAAAGACGGAGTAATCGCGTCTTATATACATAATAGTTCTGCTGAAAACATGGGTATGATTTCAGTACTGGTTGCTCTTGAATCGACTGGGGATAAAACCAAACTTATGGAAATTGGCAAACAAATTGCGATGCATGTTGCTGCCAGTAAGCCACAAACTCTTAATAAAGAGGGTGTGAGCCAAGATATGATTCAAAGAGAAAAGGATATATTTACCGAGCAATCGAGAGCTTCTGGTAAACCAGATAATATCATCGAGAAAATGATTGAAGGTAGAATCCGTAAATTCTTAGAAGAAATAGTTCTATTGGATCAAATTTTTGTTATTGATGGTAAAACTAAGATTTCTGATGTTGTTGCTGCACTAGCAAAAGAACTTGGCACTTCAGTTGAATTAAAATCATATGTCAGATTTGAAAAAGGTGAAGGTATAGAGAAAGAAGAAAAAAACTTTGCTGATGAAGTTGCTGCCGTAGTTGGAAACTAATTTATAGTCAATTTTTTACTAAGAGCCTGTGTTCACAGATTGATTATATATAATTTCTGTCTAATATTTTATGAAGACTATAAAATTATTACTATACGTTATGAGTCATAAAAAATTAACTATACTAAATACCGCTATAAAGCACTTTGACTTATACTATTTTTTGTCCAAGCAGGATTTACAAAACAGGTTTAGGCGCTCCTATCTCGGAATTGGATGGTTAGTAGTACAGCAATTGATGTTTGCTTTAATTGCCAGCATAGTGTGGTCAAAAATGTTTGCGGTTGATAGCGCTACATTCATTCCATTTTTGGTTGTAGGTATTGCAATTTGGGGATTCATTGTCGCCTCAATGGTCGAAAGCTGTACTATTTTTATCCAGGCACGTGGATATATAAAGCAGTTTCCGCTACCTCAATCAGTATTTATTTTTCGCTCATTACTAACAAATGCATATTACCTTATGATTGGCTTGATAACGGCGTTGGTTGTCTTTATTGCTTTTAACAAGTTTAGCTTCTTTGGAGTGCTATACGCTATTCCTGGGTTACTGATTTTATTAGTTTATTTCTACGCCGCAAGTGGAACTATGGCCTATCTAGGGCTGCGTTACAGAGATTTTCAACACGCATTGACAGGACTTTTTTCATTATTGTTTATTGTCACCCCAATAATATTTCCCCCTGAAATTTTAATAAAAAAGGGAATTAGTATAGTTGTTTATATGAATCCTTTTGCTTCGCTAATTGAAATTGTAAGATATCCAATTATTAATACAGGATTTGCCGAGTTAACTCAGTATATCATAGCTATTGGTTTTACAAGCTTCCTGCTTATTTTCCAAATTATTCTAGCAAAAAGATGGGGGCGGCTTGTGCCGTTTTGGGCATGAACGCAGTTGAGTTACATAAGGTAGCAGTAGATTATTATCTGGATAGTGACGATGCATATAGCATTAAAAATGCGTTATTAAATTTTTATGCGAAAGCACAAAAACCTACTGCTAAAACTTTTAGAGCCTTAGATGAATTATCTTTTTCTGTAAAGAAGGGTGAAAAATTAGGAATCATAGGACTAAATGGTGCGGGTAAAACAACATTGCTCAGAACAATAGCAGGTATTTTTCACCCATCAAAAGGCAAGGTAGTAGTTGATGGTAGGGTATCACCCTTACTTGATTTCCATACAGGATTTGAAGAACATTTAACGGGTATTGAAAACATTATGATAAGATTAATGTTTCTTGGTATAAGCAAAGCTGAAGCAGAGAAAAAAATACCTGAAATAATTGAATTTTCTGAGTTAGGTGATTTTATCCATCAACCTATCAGAACTTATTCTACAGGAATGAATCTTAGACTGGCTTTTGCTACTTCTACATCAATCGAACCAGAGATTTTAGTAGCCGACGAAGTGATGGGTACAGGTGATGCACAATTTGCAGCAAAAGCAAAAAAAAGACTAGAGGAGTTCTTATCTCGAGATTGCACTCTGATTTTAAGCTCACATTCCATGGAGCTAGTTCGCGATTTTTGTAAAAGAATAATCTGGTTGCAGCATGGCAAAATAGTCGCCGATGGACCTGTAGCTGAGGTAATAGAAAAATACGAAAAAAATATTCTAGAGTTTAGTATATAAATTTACTGGATCATTTTATAAAACTCAATCACCGTGCATAACAATTTCAAAGCAATTTATTGTGATAATTCTCGTAAATCTTTTTCTTCAAGATAAAAACAAGCGGGCATATTAACCTTGGCAACAAAACCTCCTTCGGTGCGGACAAATAGGTTAATCGAGCTATTATTTTTAGTCTTGTTAACCTTTTGTTGCAAAACACTTAGTATCGAGGCAAGCTCATCTTTATTTTCGGGATAAAGGTTAATTTCATGACAAACTCCCTGCAATTCGGAATCAATAGTGGCAAAACGACTAGCAGTCAAACGCAAGCCTCCTTTATCTTTAAGAACATCGCAAGTTACTACAACTTGTTCTTTGACATTGATTAGATTAGCATAATTTTTGAAGACATCATCATTGTAAATTGTGACTTCAAAAATACCATCTGGATCTGATAATATTAGAGTTACAAATCTACCCCTTTGGGACATACGAGCGTCTTTTTTGGTGATTACACCCGCTAATTTGTATTGATAGGATCCTTCTGGCAAAGCTTCTTTTATATAGTTAGAATTTTTAATCCCGCATTTTTCTAGCGAATCCATTACATCAGATAATGGATGGTTTTTCAAAAATAGACCTAGTACATCAAATTCAAAAAATGCCATATCAGCACTAGGAAACTCATCAGCACTCACTAGCACATCTGAACTGACAGCCTCAACTGAAATAAGACTAAATTGGTTTGATTTTTGCTCTAGATGGTATGATGCACAATATGCAAGAATTTTAGGAACACTTTGTATCAAAGCATTGCGATTAGAATGTAATTGGTCAAAACAACCAGCTTTAATAATATTTTCCAGTAAACGCCTATTAACTATTTTTGGATCAATTCTTTCTGCAAAATCTATTATTGACTTAAAATCCCCATTATTTGATCTTTCTTGTACAATCATTTTACCAAAAAGGCTTGTTACATTTTTAATTGCTCCAAAAGCAAAAATTATAGCTCTTTCTTCTCCATTATACTTAATACTAAATAAACCATCAGATTTATTAATATCTGGCGAAATTACTTTAATATGAAACATTTTTGCTTCCTGCAAAAATATGCTCATTTTATCACTGTTATCAATATCTAAATTCAATGAAGCTACTAAAAATTCAGTTGGAAAATTAGCTTTTAAATAAGCAGTTTGATAAGAAATAACACCATATGCTGAAGCATGAGCTTTGTTGAAACCATAACCGGCAAACTTTGCTACTGTGGCAAAAATTGATTTAGCCTGGTTGGCCGCAACATTATTACTAACAGCACCGCTCACAAAAATTTCTTCTTGCGCATCCATTTCACCTTTAACTTTTTTACCCATCGCACGCCGAAGTAAATCAGCTGATCCTAAACTATATCCAGCAAGAATTCGCGCAATTTCCATTACTTGCTCTTGATATACTATTACTCCATAAGTAAATTTCAATATAGGCTCAAGCAGAGGATGCAAGTAATCTACTTCTTGGAGCCCGTGCTTACAAGCGATAAAAGTTGGTATATTATCCATAGGTCCAGGACGATATAAAGCACCTAGTGCAATTATATCGTGAATATTATCTGGACCAAGCTTTCTAAGAGCATTTTTCATTCCTACACTTTCAAACTGGAATACTCCGGTGCTTAAACCTTGCGACAGCATGTCATAAGTTGCTTTATCATCATATGGCACAGTATCAATATCAATTTTAATGCCTCTGTTTTCAAGTAACCCAAGAGTCTTGGTAATTACCGTAAGAGTCTGTAGCCCAAGAAGATCAATCTTTACAAGCCCAGCTGCTTCAGCATATTTCATTGAATATTGCACAACTAGCATATCAGAATTAATATCCTTATAAACTGGAACAATTTTTGTAAGATCCTGATTTGCTATAACAACACCAGCGGCATGAGTTGAGGAATGTCTATGTAATCCTTCCAAGACAAGAGAAGTAGATAATACTTGTTTTATTAGCTCATTATCACCTTCAATAGTGTATAAGCCTTTACCAGCAGCAGCCGCTTTAAGCTCAGCTACATCATTCATTGCTTGGCTTAAAGTAACTGGATGAACAGCGTTAAATGGTACCAATTCAGTTAAATATTCGGCGGTTCTATAATTTAAACCCAGGACTCTTGAGACATCCTTAATTACAGCCTTTGCTTGCATTTTACCAAAGGTAATTATCTGCCCAACTCTTTCATCACCATATTTAGAACGAACATATGAAATTACTTCTTCCCTTCTTTCCTGACAAAAATCGATATCAAAATCCGGCATGGATATTCTCTCCGGGTTGAGAAATCTCTCAAAAAGTAGACCAAATTTAATAGGGTCCAAATCAGTAATCTGTAATAGCCAAGCTACAACTGATCCAGCTCCAGATCCTCTACCAGGCCCAACTGCAATGCCTTTGGCTTTACTCCATTTGATAAAGTCAGAAACTATCAGAAAATATCCAGAAAAATTCATTGTACAAAGAATATTAAGCTCATACTCAAGTCGTTGTATATATTGCCGCTTTATTTCTTGTTGATCATTAAGGTCAATTTTTTCCTTAATAAATTTCTGATTTAGCCGAAACTCTAACCCCTCGCTCACATACCTACGTAACAACTCCTCTTCAGACAATGTTCCATCAGAAAAATTCGGTAAAGACGGCGGAGAAGTTTCTGCCATAACGTAACAACGAGTTGCTAAATGCACCGTATTTTCGATAGCTTCTGGTAGATCTTTAAATAATTCTACCATTTCATCAACGCTTTTAAAATAGCATTGGTTGCTAACACGTTTACGCTTTTGTTCTTCACGCACAACTGATTGAGAAATGCATAGTAATACATCATGAGCATCATGCATTGATATGTCTGTAAACACTACGTGATTTGTTGCTAATAGAGGAATTTCAAGCTGACTTGCTATCTTAAGATACTCTGATTCAATTTGTTTCTCTTTAGTATAACCATGGCGCATTATTTCAAAGTAAAATCGATTTCCAAATATCTCTTTTAGTTTTTTGGCAGCATAAACAGCTGTTTCTCTAGAATTCTCAAGCAATAATCTACCAATTACACCATCAACATAAGCAGATAAAACGATCAATCCATCGCTGTGCTCCGACAAATCGGAAAAGGTAATATGATTGCAAATTGATCGATCATTCTTGGTATATATAAAACTTGCAAGTTGTAGTAAATTGAGATAACCGGTCTTATCTTTGGCAATGAGCAAAATCTCAGCAAAATCCTTTTTACCTTTATTGCTAAAAAGGATATTTAATATTATTCCATGAATCGGTTGAATTTTCGACTCCACTGCTGTCATAGCAAATTCCAGTGATGCAAATAAATTATTCCTATCTGCTAGACAAACACTTGTCATTCTATTAGTCGATGTAAGCCTAATTATGTCCTCAATTTTTAGAGAACTCTCAAGCAGTGAATATGAACTCTGAGTTCTAAAATGAATATATCTGAGATTTGCAGGAGAGTTATTTTCCACTTTTTCTGCCTACGGAGTAGTATTTAAAACCATTCAACTCTAACTGATTAGTATCTAAAATATTACGTAAATCTATAATTATTGGAAACCTTAACAAAGCTTTTACCTTTATCAAATCCATTGCCTTAAACTCTTCCCACTCAGTAGCAATAATAATTGCATCAGCATCCTTTATTGCTTCCATCATAGAATGTGCACATTCTAACTTTTCAAAATATTTAGGAACATTTACCATACCTTCTGGATCATAGGCCACAACTCGTACATCAAGTTCTTGTAACTTATGAATCAAATCTACTGCTGGGCTACTTCTTAGGTCATCTGTCTCAGCTTTATAAGTCAAACCAAGTATAGCTAATTTCTTACCAGTAATAGTCCCTCCAATAGCTGAAATGATTTTTTTAATCATAGCATTTGGTCTGTTACTATTAGCTTGAATTACCGCATCTAGTACTAGAGAATCAGAATCTACTTTTTGAGACAGCTTTTGTAACGCAAGAATATCTTTGGGGAAACACGAACCTCCAAATCCAGGTCCTGCTTTTAAGAAGCTTTCGCCTATTCTTTTATCTAGCCCAACTCCTCTTGCAAGCATCGTGATATCCGCTCCAACGATTTCACATAAATCAGCCATTTCATTAATAAATGCAATTTTATTTGCCAAAAATGTATTAGAAGCATATTTAATAAGTTCAGAGGTCGTTAAATCCGTTTCAACAATTGCAATTCCATCATTTATCATAGGCGCATAAACTGCGTGCATAGTATGCAAAGCCTCAAGTGATGCGGTTCCTATAACTATTCTATCGGGTTGTAAGAAATCATTAATAGCACACCCTTCACGCAAGAACTCGGGATTTGAAACTACTACATTACCAAAACCATTATTAATAATAAACGCCTGAATTGCTAAGCAAGTTCCTGGAGGTACAGTTGATTTTATTACAATAACACAATGGTGGCTCACGTACTTGCAAACTTCAGCAACAGCAGCAAAGATACCGCTTAAATCAGCATCACCATCATTTTTAGGTGGGGTACCAACAGTAATAAATACACACTCGGAGTCTTTTATTAAGCTATCATATCCATGTACAAAACTTAGCCTCTCCGTATTAGTATATTTATCAATATATTCATTAAGCCCTGGTTCAAAAATTGGTGTTTTTTTACCTTTAAGCATTTGTATCTTTTCTTTATCAAGATCAAGGCAGATTACATCATGTCCCACATGACTCATCATCACACCCGATACAAGACCAACATAGCCCGTTCCAATAAAAGTTATGCGCATAAAAATTGATTGTAGTTTAAGTCGTTACAGATTAACTTAAAAACAAAAAAAGTAAAATTAAAACTCCAAATATTATTAGTATTTCTACTTTTAAAGCAGCCGCTCGAATTTAAAAACGGGTATCATAACGGATATCATTGATATAGGTAGTGTCGCAAATTTTTCTAATCTAGTTTTTGGATACCATTATACTTTAAAAATTGACCCTAGTTTGTATAGAACCAGCATGTGAATAATATTTCTTACCTAATGCTAGATCATACCCAACACTGAGATCAAAACTTTGTATTTTTGATATTTTCACCGAAGTCCCAATTTTATAAAGTGTTTTGGATGGCTTACCTGCTAGGGTTTCAACAGGCACCATTCCTGTAAACAAAGTAATAGTTGTTTTATCATTTTTCCTTTTCACTGTGTGATCGATGTTAATATGTAATTCTGGTAGTAGTACAAGTGTTTGTGTGTTTATAGGGTAATTAATCGCTACCCCTAATAAAGCTGCTGTTTTATTTCCATTTCTTCTGTTAACTGTACGATTAAGACCTCCCCCAGTTTCTGTATATTTTTTTACCGTAATATCATCATGAGATACTCCAATCGTTGGTATCAATTGTGAGTTATTTATAAAATTATAATAATAACCTAGTTCTATGCGGCCTCCAGCTAAAGTTGCCTTGGTATCTCCTCTGGCAACATTATTGCCAAAATCATTAGTATTTCTGAGTTTGTTGATATCAGCTTTACCGTATCTAACTTGCCCACTAAAAAATAAATTATTATCGAAATTAAGTAAATTGTATAAAGTACCTATGTTGCTTTCTATAGTTTCCACATTATTAGGGTGTCTTATTTTGCTATGTGCAGCAGTATAGGCTATACCGACAATATAATCCTCTCCTACGTCAAAACCTACAGTAAATCCTCCTTGACGTGCCTTATGTTCTGGCAAGAGATTTACCTCTTCTTGCTTAGCAAAAGATAAAAAGCCTTTTACCCACAATCCATAAGATTTCAATAGATCATCACCAGCAGCTATACCACTTTCTCCTTTAGCTTCAGCTATATTAAATTCTAACACTCTATTATTTACTATATCGCTAACAGTTTCGGTAGTGGTCAATAAACTATCGGTTGTGAAAGTATCTGGAGCCTGTAGGGAGCTTAAGCTAGAAAAACTTGATTGCGGATTTATCTGGTCAAATAAGGCTTGAGTTTGGCCTTGCAAAATTTTTATATATTCTTCATTTTTACTTAAATTCGATATAAGAGTTTTTACGGTTTCTTGTAAAGCAGCTTGCTTTTGAGTTATATCTTGTTGAAACGCGTCGAATGTAGGGTCAAACGTAGCAGCATTCCTAAGTATCTCTGTAATCATATTAAAGAGTGCAGGAGCAGGATCATTAGGACCACCATCACTGCGAAGAGTAATATCTCCCGGAAGAGCAAATATTGATTGATAATATTTGCCTAATAGGGTGAAACCCCCAGTGGTATTATACTTTAGTACCCCTTTTAGTAAAGGAGTTAATTGCGCTGGGTCAGTAATAGTATATTGTTGATTATGTATTGTTATATCTCCAGTATTAAAATTCGCTGCAAAAAGTGGACTTGTTGGATCACCTAATATTAACCTAGCGTCGGCAATGCTATTTGTTGCAAACAAGAGGCTAAACAAAAATACTGTAAACATTTTCTTCATAACAATATTCCTTTTTTTAATAATTATTCTATTAACATTTTTGTGCTTTAATTAGGTATATAAGCCAAAATATAAGTTGTCACAACGAAATTATTCTAAATATAGAACTTTTTCATCTAATAGTTGTATTTTATTCTCTTCTTAAATTTGTATCAGCACCGTCACCTTAACAAAGGAGGTGATATTAAGGAGCGGCACAGGGTAGTGTCGATATGATAGATGAATATTGATAGAAATTAATATTACCTCTCCAACTGGTCTGGTAGCAATTGAGCAGCTTTATAATCTGAATTTAACTGGACCAATTGTAGACTATATTGAGAAAAGAATATGAAATTTTAAAAAATG
>CAMCMD010000019.1 GCA_945875975.1 Rickettsia typhi | reverse complement strand
CTGAGAATATGATAGGAGTGTAGCTCAATTGGTAGAGCGCCGGTCTCCAAAACCGGAGGTTGCGGGTTCGATGCCTGTCGCTCCTGCCACTTTTGCTTTTAGAACGAGATTTAAGGTCGTATGTTTAAGAATTTAAAAGTGTATAAGTTATTTGACCAGGTTAAGCAAGAAGCAAAAAAAGTTATATGGCCAGTAAAAAAAGAGCTTATAACGTCTGCTTCGGTAGTTGTTGTAGCAGTTTTTATATTTAGTCTAGTTAGTTTAGTACTAGATTATGGCATACATAACTTAGTACAGTTTTTGTTAAATATTGGTAAATAAGCTTGGATGAAGAGATAATTATGGCTAAGTGGTATATACTACATACAGTTTCTGGCTCTGAAAAAGGGGTTAAGAAAATGATCGAAGATCAGGTCGTTAAGAAAAAAATGTCTGATTATTTTGAGGAAGTAGTTGTTCCGGTAATAGAAGTGCCTGAGATAAAAAGGGGTAAAAAAGTTCTTACTGAAAAGAAATTTATGCCAGGTTACATACTAATTAAGATGAAAATGACGGATGAGTCTTGGCATTTAGTGAAATCAGTGCCAAAGACAACGGATTTTTTAGGTAGTAAAACTCAGCCTCAGCCGCTTAGTAATGCCGAAGCAGAAGGGATATTTAAGAAGCTTGAATCGGAGTCAAAGACGGCTAGTGCATCGAGTCTTTACAGTGTAGGAGACAAAGTTCAAGTTATCGATGGGCCGTTTGATAGTTTCTCTGGCGTTGTAGAAGAGTTAAATGTTGAAGGGCAAAAGTTAAAAGTTTCGGTTTCCATTTTTGGTAAAGCAACTCCGATAGAGCTTAGCTTTACTCAAGTGAAAAAGAGTTAATTAGATAATATATTTATACAAACATTAAGTTTAAGGATTAAGGTCATGGCAAAGAAAATCACTGGTTACATTAAGTTGACTATTCCTTCTGGGAAAGCAAATCCATCTCCACCCATTGGTCCTGCGCTTGGTCAAAAAGGTGTAAATATTATGGAATTTTGTAAAGCTTTTAATGCAGCGACTAGTACCGTTGAACCTGGTACGCCAACCCCTGTGATTATCACAGTATATGTAGATAAAAGTTTTGATTTTATTACAAAAACTCCGCCAGCCTCGTTCTTTTTGAAGAAATTCGCAAAAATTGCTAAAGGCTCAGGTGCAACAAAAAAAGAAGCTTTTGTTGGCCAAGTGACGATGGCTGATTGTGAAGAAATTGCAAAAATTAAGATGCAAGATTTAAATGCCAACGATTTGGCGGCAGCTGCAAGGATTATAGCTGGATCTGCTGAATCTATGGGTCTTGAAGTAATAAAATAGATTCAAACACAAGCAAAATATAGGATATTATGGGTAAGAAAATAGCGGCAGTGATAAAAGAGTTGGATCAAACGAAGCAATATTCTTTGCAAGAAGCAATTGCGACTATTAAAAAGGTTAGCTTTACTAAATTTGATGAAACGTTAGAAGTTGCAATTAATCTGGGGGTAGACCCGAGGCATTCTGATCAAATGGTTAGAGGGATAGTGTCCCTTCCAGCTGGCCTTGGTAAGGATGTTAAGGTTGCTGTTATCTGTAAGGATGAAAAAGTCGCAGAAGCAAAGGCCGCTGGTGCTGATCTAGCCGGGTCTTTAGCTATTATAGATGATATTAAAGCTGGAAAAATTGATTTTGATGTATGTATTGCTACACCCGATATGATGGGAATAGTTGGCCAAGTAGCTAGGGTTTTGGGACCTAAAGGGCTTATGCCAAATCCAAAACTAGGTACGGTGACGGCAGATATTGCGACTGCGGTGAAGAATGCAAAAAGTGGTCAAGTAGAGTATAGGGTTGAAAAAGCTGGGATAATTCATGCGGGCCTTGGTAAAATTTCTTTTGCAGAAGGCGATTTGCTGCAAAATGCTCAGGCTTTTATTAGTTCTGTCATTAAAGCAAAGCCAGCTGGTGCAAAAGGTGTGTATTTGAAGAAAGTTCATATGTCTTCAACTATGGGGCCTTCGTTGAAGGTTGATTTGTCAACAATTTCTAATTAGGAATATTTGGAGAAATAGAAGTGTTAAGATCTGAAAAGAAAAGTTTTGTAGAGGAATTAGAGGCTATTTATAAGACTTCTAATTCTGTAATCGTAACACACTACCACGGCCTGACTGTTGCAGAGGTTACAAAATTACGTAAATCTCTGAGAGAGAAAGGTGCATCGTTTAAGGTAGTAAAGAATACCCTTTCTAACATAGCAGCATCGAATATAGCGAAGGTTTATGATCCTAAGATGTATTCTGGACCAACGGCGATTGCGTATTCCGAAGATCCAGTGGCTGCTGCGAAAGGTGTAGTGGAATTTGCTAAAACCAACGATAATTTAAAAATTATTGGTGGTATAGTGAATGAGATGATTCTGGATGTAAGTGCAGTACAACAGCTTGCTAAATTGCCATCTCTTGATGAGCTTAGAGGCAAAATTGTTGGTTTGTTACAAGCTCCAGCAACAAAACTTGCAAGAGTCTTGCAAGCTCCAGCTGGTTCTTTGGCTAGGGTTATAGGGGCTTACGCAGATAAAAATTAATAATAAACAGGTTTAAAAGGTAAAAAATTATGGCAAATATAACAAAAATCGCAGAAGATCTATCAGCTCTTACAGTAATGGAAGCAGCTGACCTTTCCAAGCTTTTAGAAGAAAAATGGGGAGTCTCTGCTGCCGCTCCTGTTGCTGCGATGGCGGCTCCAGTAGCTGGTGGTGAGGTTGCTTCAGAGCAAACAGAATTTGATGTTGTCCTGGCAGCTGCTGGTGACAAAAAAATTGAAGTGATTAAAGTAGTTAGAGCTATAACAGGTCTTGGTTTGAAAGAAGCAAAAGATCTAGTTGATGGCGCTCCTTCTCCAGTAAAACAAGGTATCGCAAAAGCTGATGCTGAAAAAGTTAAAGCGGAACTAGAAGCTGCTGGAGCTAAAGTAGAAGTTAAATAAATTGCAATTTACTTTGATGTTTAAAGTAAGATTAGTTGCACTTTCATATTACTTACCAAAGTTCAATAGAAAGTGCGACTTTTGCATGTGAAGCGTAGCTCAGCAAGAATTTAATTTTTACAGGCAAGTGCTTAATAATAATTTGTTTGTTATGTCTGGGTTTGTAGTATTTTAGTTTAGTCAATTGTTATTTTATTCACTATAAATTTTTGGAATAAAATAGATTAAGCTTGAATAACTGGCGCCATTTTTAGCTTTTAAATCACATGTTTGAATTTTAAAATGATGGTGTGCTGCTTACTAAGCAAGCGCATCTCGGGTTTGAAAATTCACGCATACCATTTTACAAGCGAAATTGGCATGATACATTAGTAATCGATAAAAATATCTGGAGATCTTATGCTGCAATCCTTACAACCAAGTAAGAGAGTTAGAAAAAACTTCGGTAAGATTAAGTTGGTAGCCTCTATACCAAATTTGATTGAAATTCAAAAAAAATCTTATGAAGATAGTTTTTTACAGCTTCATTTATCTGAAAATGAGAGAAGTAATAGAGGTTTGCAGGCTGTGCTGGCTTCTATTTTTCCAATTCAGGATCCTTCTAATATAGCAACGCTAGAGTTTGTTAAATATTCTTTTGATAATCCGAAATACGATGTTGAAGAGTGTATCCAAAGAGGCTTAAGCTACGTTGCTGGATTAAAAGTAACGTTGAGATTAAGTATTCTGGATATAGATGAAACTACGGGTGCCAAAGAGATTAAGGGCATTAAAGAGCAAGAAGTTTATATGGGAGATGTACCGTTCATGACAAAGAATGGTACCTTTATCATTAATGGGACGGAGAGAGTTATCGTTTCTCAGATGCATAGATCTCCAGGTGGTTTTTTCTACCATGATGAAGGTAAAACTCATTCTTCAGGTAAATTTTTATATTCTGCAAGGATCATTCCTTATAGAGGTTCATGGCTTGATTTTGAATTTGATGCAAAAGATATAATCTTTATTAGAATCGACCGTAAGAGAAAATTACCAGTAACTAGTTTGTTATTTGCTATAGGTATGACTAAGAGTGAAATTCTTAGCGCTTATTATGATAATGAAGTCTATGAGCACAAGAAAAAAGGTTGGATCAAAGAATTTAATCCAAGCGAAGTAGTGGTTCAGCGTTTGCATGCAGACTTAATTGATGCCGAAACTAATGAAGTGCTTTTAGAAGCTGGGCAAAAAATTACGCCAAGGTTAGCCAAGAAATTTGTAGAAAATGGCTTAAAAAAAATTCTAGTGCAAAACGATACTCTCGTTGGTAGTTACGTTGGCAAAGAAATAATTGATACAAAAAGTGGCGAGGTTTTGGTAGGTTTAGGTGATGCGCTTACTGAGGATAGTATCAATGGATTAATATCAGCTGGTATAAAAATAGTTGAGATTTTAAAAGTTTCTCCATACAGCGATGCTTATATAAGAAATACGCTTTGTGCAGATAAAAACCAAGATCAAGGTTCAGCTCTTATTGATATCTTTAGAGTACTGCGTCCTGGCGAACCGTCTACCGTTGAAGCAGGTAGAGTTCTTTTTGAAAATCTATTCTTTGATGCTAATAGATACGATTTATCGGAAGTTGGGAGAATTAAGTTAAACTCTCGTTTAGATATTAATGTTCCGGAAGAAAATACCTGTTTAACTAAGGATGATATTAAAGCTATTGTAAAAGTCTTGATTGATTTGAAAGATGGAAAGGGATCTGTTGATGATATTGACCATTTAGGAAACAGGAGGGTGCGATCAGTCGGAGAGTTGCTAGAAAATCAGTTCCGAGTTGGTTTGGTACGTATGGAAAAATCGATTCGTGAGCGTATGACAGTCGTTGATATCGATGCTGTGATGCCACATGATTTGGTTAACTCGAAGGTTCTTGGTTCGGTGGTTAAGGAATTTTTTAGCACTTCACAGTTGTCGCAATTTATGGATCAGACTAACCCATTGTCTGAAATTACTCATAAGAGAAGGCTGTCTGCCTTAGGCCCGGGTGGCGTAAGTCGTGATAGAGTTGGATTTGAAGTTCGTGACGTGCACCCAACTCATTATGGTCGCATATGCCCAATTGAAACGCCAGAAGGTCAAAATATTGGTTTGATTAACTCTATGGCTACATTCGCCAGAGTTAATAAATATGGTTTTATTGAAAGTCCATATAGAAAGGTCAAAGATGGCTTTGTAACTGATGAAGTTGTTTATTTAACGGCAAATGATGAAGCGAAATTTAAGATCGCGCAAGCGGACATGGAAATTTCTGCTGATGGCAAAATAAAAGCAGAGATAGTTAACTGTAGATATGAAACAGGGAATTTTGTTTCTGTTCCTCCAAGCGAAGTTGACTTTATTGATGTTACGCCGATGCAGGTAGTTTCTGTGGCGGCATCTTTAATTCCATTTTTGGAAAATGACGATGCTAACAGAGCGTTGATGGGATCAAACATGCAGCGCCAAGCTGTACCATTGATTACCACTGATGCTCCTTTAGTAGGGACGGGTATTGAAGCTGTTGTTGCAAGAGATTCTGGTGCTGCTATTGTCGCGCTAAATGACGGTATAGTCGTGGAAGTTGATGCAGAGAGAATGGTTGTACAAACTTTAGAACGTAAGCAAAATGGAGCTCCTGAAGTTGATATTTATACTTTAATGAAATATCAAAAATCTAACCATAATACTTGTATTAATCAAAGGCCTTTGGTAGCAGTAGGTCAGAAAGTTAGACAGGGAGAAGTGATTGCTGATGGTCCTGCTATTGATAAAGGTGAAATTGCTTTAGGACGTAACATGCTAGTCGCTTTTATACCGTGGAGAGGATATAACTTCGAAGATTCAATCTTAATTTCTGAGAGAATTGTAAAAGATGATGTCTTTACTTCTATTCACATTGAGGAGTTTGAAGTTGTAGCAAGGGACACGCGTCTTGGTCCAGAAGAGATTACTAGAGATATGCCTAACGTAGGTGAAGAGGCTCTTCGTAATTTAGACGAAGTAGGTATTGTTCACATTGGTGCCGAAGTTAAGCCTGGTGATATATTAGTTGGAAAAGTAACTCCAAAGAGTGAGTCGCCTATGACTCCTGAGGAGAAGTTACTAAGAGCTATTTTTGGCGAGAAAGCGTCAGATGTAAGAGATACTTCTTTGTATGTTCCGCCTGGAGTTGCTGGCACTGTTGTTGAAGTGAGAGTTCTCTCACGTCGCGGGGTGGAAAAAGATGAACGTGCTATTACTATCGAAAAACAGCACGTGGAAAAATTGGCAAAAGACAGAGATGATGAAGTTGAAATTATTGACCGTTTTGTGTTTATGCGTTTGCACAAAATTCTTGAAGGTCAAGTGATTATCAGTGGTCCAAAATCTGTTAAAGCTGGTGAAAAAATAGATCAAAAACTGCTTGAAACTTTATCAAAAGGTCAATATTGGCAACTAATTGTTGAAGATAGCTCTGTGATGGGTGAATTTGAACAAATTAAAAAGCAATATGATGAAAAGCGAGATGAGCTAAACAAGCGCTTTAACAGTAAAGTAGTTAAGCTTCAAAGTGGAGATGATTTGCCACAAGGTGCTTTAAAGGTTGTAAAAGTATTTATAGCAACAAAGCACAAACTTCAGCCTGGAGATAAGATGGCTGGTCGCCACGGGAATAAAGGTGTTATTTCTCGTATTATGCCTCAGGAAGATATGCCGTTTTTAGAAGATGGTACTGTTATTGATGTAGTACTAAACCCACTTGGTTTGCCATCAAGGATGAATGTTGGACAAATTCTTGAAACTCACCTCGGGTGGGCAGCAAAGAATCTTGGCAAAAACATTGGTGGAATGCTTGAGAAATATTCTCATAACGAAATTGATATCGATTCAATGAAAGATTTTGTCAGCAAAATTTACGAAGGTAGTGATATTGCTGGTCAAGTGAAAGACTTGAAAAAAGAAGATTTCTTAGAGTTTTGTGATAATCTGAAAGATGGCGTTCACTTTGCGACTCCTGTATTTGATGGTGCAAGAGTTGAGGGTGTAAAGGCTATGTTGAAGTTAGCTGGTCAAGATCCTTCAGGACAAGTGAGAGTGATAGACGGTAGAACAGGGGAATATTTTGATCGCCATATTACAGTTGGTTACAAATATATTTTGAAGCTGCATCACTTGGTAGATAACAAGATTCACGCACGTTCTATTGGTCCGTATAGTCTTGTGACTCAACAACCACTTGGAGGGAAATCTCATTTCGGTGGTCAAAGGTTTGGTGAAATGGAAGTGTGGGCACTAGAAGCTTATGGTGCAGCATTTACGTTACAAGAGTTGTTAACTGTTAAGTCTGACGATGTAACTGGAAGAATCAAAATTTATGAAAACATTGTAAAAGGTGATCATAACTTTAGTTCTGGATTACCAGAATCGTTTAATGTAATGATTAAAGAATTTAGATCATTGTGCTTGAATGTACAGTTAGAAGAAGGTTCTTAAGTAAAAAAAACAAAGCGCTTGAACTGCTTAGTTTAAGCGCTTTGTAACTTTAGTTTATGATTTAGCACTAAAAAAGTGCTTTAAAGGTTTTAGTTTGGGGAAGAGTCCATTATGTCACAGATCAATTTTTACGGTCAGCTCAATAGTACGCAGCAATTTGATCAAATCAAAATAAACATTGCTAGTCCAGAGCAAGTTCGTTCATGGTCGTATGGTGAAGTTACAAAACCAGAGACAATAAATTACAGAACATTCAAGCCTGAGAAAGAGGGCCTGTTTTGTGCAAGAATATTTGGTCCAGTGAAGGATTTCGAATGTTTGTGTGGTAAGTATAAGAGAATGAAATATAGAGGCGTCACTTGTGAAAAATGTGGCGTTGAGGTTACTACTTCTAGGGTAAGGCGTGAGCGTATGGGGCACATCGAATTAGCTGCTCCTGTCGCTCATATTTGGTTTCTAAAATCACTACCTTCTCGGATTAGTACACTTCTTGATATTACTATGAAGGATCTAGAGAAGATCTTATATTTTGAAAACTACGTAGTAGTAGAACCTGGCATGTCACCGTTACAAAAAGACGAGTTGTTATCGGAAGATGCTTACTTAAGAGCTCAAGACGAGTATGGTGAAGATAGTTTTGTTGCGATGATAGGCGCTGAGGTTGTTCAGAAATTGCTAGCTGATTTAGATCTGGAAGAATTAAAGAAGCAGCTAAAAACTGATTTATTTGAAACTTCATCGGAAACCAAGAAAAAGAAGTATGTAAAAAGACTGAAGCTTGTTGAAGATTTTCTTTCTTCAGGTAATAAGCCTGAATGGATGATCATGAACGTGCTCCCGGTAATCCCGCCAGAAATCAGGCCTTTAGTGATGCTAGATGGCGGACGTTTTGCCACTTCAGACTTAAACGAGCTATATAGAAGGGTAATAAATAGAAATAACCGTTTGAGAAGACTGCTTGAGTTAAAGGCTCCGGATATTATTATTCGTAACGAAAAGCGTATGCTCCAGGAGTCGGTTGATGCGTTGTTTGACAATGGCAGACGTGGAAAAATAGTCAAAAATGCCAATAAAAGACCGTTTAAATCTTTGAGTGATATGCTTAAAGGTAAGCAAGGTCGTTTTCGTCAGAATCTTCTTGGTAAGAGGGTGGATTATTCCGGTCGTTCGGTAATTGTTGTTGGTCCAGAGATGAAGCTGCATCAATGTGGATTGCCAAAGAAAATGGCTCTAGAGCTGTTTAAGCCATTCATATATTCCAAGCTTGAAATGTATGGAATTGCTACTACTATTAAGGCAGCAAAGAAAATTGTTGAAGCTGAAAAGATTGAAGTTTGGGATATTCTTGAAGAAGTTATTAGAGAGCATCCGGTACTGCTAAACAGAGCTCCAACACTTCACCGTTTAGGAATTCAGGCATTTGAACCGTTGCTTATTGAAGGAAAGGCGATCCAATTACATCCCTTAGTATGCGCTGCTTTTAACGCTGACTTTGACGGTGACACGATGTCAGTACATATTCCTCTATCTATTGAAGCTCAGCTCGAAGCAAGAGTGCTTATGATGTCTACTAATAACATTTTAAGCCCTGCCAATGGTAAGCCTATTATTTCAGCAGATAAAGATATCGTTCTTGGTTTATATTATCTAACCCTTGCTTTGGATAAAGAGCCAGGAGAAGGAATGGTGTTTAGTGATATAAAGGAAATTGAATTTGCTTTATTTGAGAAAGTAACTACTTGCCACTCAAAGATAAAATATCGTACTAAGATTTTGAATTCTGATGGAGAATGGGTAGAAGATATTGTTGATACTACGCCAGGGAGAGTTATTTTGTCGCAGTTATTACCAAAGAGTAATAGCTTAGATTTCAAATTGCTAAATAAAGAAATGACTAAGAAAAACATATCTGGCGCAATTGATTCTGTGTATCGTTATTGTGGCCAGAAAGCTACGGTAATTTTTGCGGACAAATTAATGGAATTAGGTTTTAAGCACGCTTGTTCTTCTGGTATTTCTTTTGGAATGGATGACATGGTAGTACCTGTTGCAAAGTCTAAATTTCTTGGTGAAACAACAGAGCTAGTAAATGAATTTGAGCAGCAATATCTGGAAGGTTTAATTACTTACGGTGAGAAATTTAATAAGGTTGTGGATGCGTGGACTGCTTGTACAGATAAGATTGCCTCAAAAATGATGGAAGAGATAGCAGTTCCTTCTAGTGATGAGAAGTATGTCACTAGTCAAGAAAGGTTGAATTCAATTCACATGATGGCAGTTTCTGGTGCAAGGGGTTCTGCAGCTCAGATTAAACAGCTTGCAGGTATGCGCGGATTAATGACAAAACCATCTGGTGAAATTATTGAAACGCCTATTAAGTCTAACTTTAAAGAAGGTCTTACAGTCCGTGAGTATTTCAACTCGACGCACGGAGCGCGTAAAGGACTAGCAGATACGGCTCTTAAAACTGCAAATTCTGGTTACCTAACTAGAAGATTAGTTGACGTTGCCCAAGATTGTATTATTACTGATGATGATTGCGGAACCACGGATGGTATTGAAGTAAAGACCATCATCGAAGGAGGAGAGGTTATAGTCTCTCTTACGGATCAAATCTTAGGAAGAACTGTAGCGATAGATACATATCATCCAGCTACTGGAGAGATATTAGTGTCAGCCAGCCAGCTGATAGATGAAGAAAAGCTTGATAAAGTAGAGTCTTCGGGATTAGATTTAATTAAAATTAGATCTGTTCTTACTTGTAAAACAAAAAGCGGAATTTGTGCGCATTGTTATGGTCGTGATTTATCTACAGGGTCATTGGTATCTATGGGTGAGGCAGTTGGGGTTATTGCAGCTCAGTCGATTGGTGAACCGGGAACTCAGCTTACAATGAGAACGTTCCACATTGGTGGTGCGGCAACTAAAGGTACTGAGGTGTCATCTATTGAGGCTTCGTATGAAGCTAAGGTAAAAATCAAAGGTCGTAATTTAGTTATTAACTCTGAAGGTCGTCAGATTGTGATGAGTCGTTCATGTGAAGTGCTACTTGTTGATGAGAAAGGTAATGAGCGTTCAAGATTTAAAGTGCCTTATGGTGCAAGATTGATGGTTGATGATGGATACAAAGTTGAAAAAGGCCAAAAACTGGCTGAGTGGGATCCATATACTATTCCAATTATTACTGAGAAATCAGGTAAAGTTATCTTTACTGATATGCTTGAAGGTTTGTCGATCAGAACCATAATGGATGACACTACTGGTATAGCAAGCAAGATAGTGATTGAATCTAAGCAATATTCAAAAGGTGCGGATTTACGCCCGCGTGTACAGTTGCTTGATGCAAAGGGCAAATCAGTAGAGCTTTCAACGGGGTTAGAGGCAAAGCATTATCTACCTGTTGGCGCTGTGCTTAGTATTGAAGATGGAGCTGACGTAGCTGCTGGTGATATTTTAGCTCGTATTCCGCGTGAATCAACAAAAACCCGTGATATTACTGGTGGTTTGCCAAGAGTTGCTGAACTTGTTGAAGCTCGTCGTCCAAAAGATCATGCTGTTATTGCAGATGTTGATGGTCGTATTGAATTTGGTAAGGATTATAAATCTAAGAGAAGGGTAATTCTGCATCCTATGGATGGTGCAGAACCTGTTGAATATATGCTACCAAAAGGTAAACATGTTGTAGTTAATGAAGGCGACTTTGTTAAACGTGGAGATATGATAATCGATGGTAATCCAGTGCTTCAGGATATTCTTAAAGTTATGGGAGTTGAGGTTCTTGCTCGTTATATGGTATCAGAAATTCAGGCAGTATATAGGCTGCAAGGTGTAAAAATTGATGATAAGCATATTGAAGTTGTAATTCGTCAGATGTTACAAAAAGTTGAGATTACCAATCCAGGCGACACAACGTTCCTTGCGGGAGAGCAAGTTGACTTACGTAACTTAGACGAGATAAATGTGCGTGTAGTGAAAGAAGGTGGTCAGCCAGCGAGATATGAACCAGTATTACAAGGTATTACAAAAGCATCACTGCAGACAAATTCATTTATTTCTGCTGCTTCATTCCAGGAAACTACGAAAGTTTTAACCGAAGCTGCTGTTGCGGGTAAAATAGATTACCTACAAGGCTTAAAAGAGAACGTTATTGTTGGTAGATTGATACCATCTGGTACTGGTTTCTATATGGGAATGGCTAAAAAATTGGCAGCAGAGAGAGATAGAATTATTGCAGAACAATAATTCTATAGTAAATTGCCCGGCAAATCGAGACCCTGATCCAAAAGCGTGCGTAACAAACCACTTTTTTACTAAAAAATAAGTTAGTTACGCACTTTTCTCCAAAATCGTATCTTACGTAAAGTGCACAGAAATTAAGTTATCAAAATTTAAATACTTTGTTTTAAATTATTCGACTTATTGATATTTTTTTCATATTATCATTACCTATTGATAGAAATTTATGTCTCTGTTGCATCTGTTGTTCGCAGCGAATTCTCTATCCTTAAACAGTAGGTCTAATAAAGTTGCTTGAGTTTTAAGGCATTCTAGTTTCTTTGTCCTAATTTGAATAGGTTCTTATCCAAAATTAACACAATGTTGATTTTGATGTTAAGAAATTTTATTAAAAAACATATTGACATTTAAGTGACTAATGATTACTATCTATTAATAATATGGTAGATTGGTGTTTAATAATCATTAACTTAATGTGGATTTTATGACTGGTACAAAATTAAATATGAAGTATTTGTTAGCTGCTAGTAGCATAGTAACTTTATTGGTGGCTGCTCCTGACGCATTAGCTAGTGCAAGGCCTAGCTCATTTCTTCAAGATATAGCTGCTGGTAAAAAGTTAAAGAGTTTCCAGCCTGTTATGGCGCCTGTTAATTTTATTGCTCCAGAGGCCTATAATAAAATTATAAAAACCAATGAGCAGCGATTACTCTTTTTGGCAAGAGACTTAGGGGCTATAAAGGATAATGATGATGATGATGGCTGGGATGATGATGAGCCAAGCGCTGAAGATCAAAGAAGAGCGATAAACGCCGATATTGCCAAGGTAAAAGCTGAAATAGATCAAGCTAAGCGAGCTCTTGCCGCACCTGATTATCAAGCACAGCACGAAGCTCATCTTGCTAAGATTCGAGTAGAAGCTCAAGTTGAAGAGCAAAGAAAACTGTCAGAGCAAAGGACATATGAATTAAGTCAACAAAGAATTCAAAAAGAACTTGATGCACAAAAAGCAGAGATAATAAGAAATCAAGAAATTGCTAATGCAAGAATTGCAGAGAAAGCAGCTGCTCAGTCATTAGAAGCTCTACAGGCTCAACGTGAAGCGCTAATAAGCAAAGCCAAAGAGGTGCATAAGGCAAAAGTTAAAATGATCATGGCCTCTGATGATGCATTTGCAAAAAGAAGATTAGTTATAGACGGTGATAAATTTAAAGAAGATAGTGTTGACACTTTTGAGATTGATGCGGCAATAGCGCACAAAACAGGTGGTGTACTGAAGGAAAAAGATGAATTTAGTGTTCCTAGCAGTGTCGCTGCTAGTGTTCCTGTAGGAGGGGGGGGGTAGCTCAAAACCTTCCCTAGTAGGAGAAAAGCCACAAGATTTAAAACTATCGGCAAGAGCGCAAGCTGCCCAAGACAAATTGAAAGCTTTAGCAGAGAAAGCTAGAAAGGAACTTGCAGAAAAAGAAGCTGCCCAAGAAGTGGTAAGAGCAAAAGAAGGGGCGATTAAAGCTGAGAAGATAAAAGAGGAGATTTCTAGTACTATTTCTGTTGATCCTAATGCAAAAAAACAAGTAGCGTCTAAACTTAGTAGTTTATTCGGCGGTTCTTCTAATAAGGAAATTTCAAATAATAGTGTTAAAGATGGTCCAAAAGCTTCCGTTGGTAAACTTAAGTCAAATGCTGGTGGGTCTTTAGACGCTTTGTTCGGTGGACGCAATCTTGGGGTTACTAAAGAAGTTCCTCAAAAAACTGTTCAAACTACTTCACCAGCTGATCTTGAGAAGCTTAAAGCTAAACTAATTAGATTAGCTGAGATTGAAAAAAGCAAGAAGAAAGTTTTGGAAGATAGTTCTAGGACAGTTGTGCAAAGTACTGGTAACCCAATACCATCTGTACCTCCGATTGGTAATATTCCATCTGCGCCTACGATGAGTGATATTCCGCCTACAGCATCGTCTTCTTCGGCTAGTAGTTCAATGGATGTAAGCGGTTTGTTAGCGGAGATACAAAAAGGGCGCGCTTTGAAGAAAATGGTTAAAGAAGTAGTAGTAGTTCAAGAAGAAACTCCTGAACAAGCTTCAGCCCGTGCTCAATCTCGTTTGAGAAAAGTTGGATCAGGTCCAGTATCTGCGCCTATAAAAAGTGCAGAAGAATTGATTGCTGAAAAAGCAGAAAACACGCGAAAAACAGAAGAAGCTCTTGCAAAAAGAGCTGCAGCTATGCAAAAAAGTAAAGAACAAAGAGCTGCTGCTGTAGAAAGGAAACGATTGGAATTTATTGCTAGTGGTGTACTTGAAGATGGCGCATCTAGTGAAGATCTACAAAAAGCGATAGAAAATGAGACGCAAATAAAAAACGCTGAAGCGCTAGCTCAGCGTAATAAAGAAGAATCTGAAAGAATGAAGGCAATAGCTGATGCTAGAAAAGAAAGAGAACAGCCAACTGCTAAGAAAACTTCAAATTCAACTCGTACGGCTACTGGTATTCCTACGCCACCGCCACTACCTGTATTGCAGGAAGTTGCCTTTGATCCAGAGCTAATAGATGCGTATTCTGAAGCCGAAATAAAAAAATTCCTTGCATATTTCCAGTCGCTTGGATTAATAGACTCAGAAGAAAATGAGGGTGTTAGTTCGAAATCAGGAGGATCTAATACTGAGATAGATATGGCTAGACAAGCGTTGTTTGCTGAGATTCGTGCCGTTGGTAAGGAAAGAGAAGCAGAAAAAGCAGAAGAGGCTAGACAAGCGCTGCTTGCTGAGATTCGTGCTGTTGGTAAGAAGAAAGAAGAAGAGAGACAAGCGAAGCAAGAAGCGTTGATTGAAGTTGTTGCACATGACCCTAATAAAGTCTCTGAAATACTAGCTGAGATTAAGGAATTAGATGCTGCTAACGAAGGCGTTTTACCTGTAGAAAAAATTAAGGCCAACCCATTTAGTGATAGTGAAGTAGCTAACCTTTCGAATAAAGAAAAAGCAACTTTGTATGTACAAAACCTTCAGACTCAAACGGCTGAAGATATTGATTACAACAATGTAAAAAACCCAAATACTCAAAGTAAATTACAAATGTCTGCTTTAAATAGTATGTTATTTGATATAACGAATAACTTATTTATTAACAGGACTAATCTAGCTGGTATGGCTGCGGGTGAAGGTGTAGCTGCCGGTGAGGAAGGAGAAGCTCAGCAGAATAAGCAGGTTTGGATTACTGGCTTTTATGGTTCGGCTAAACAAGGTTCTAGACTTAATAGTTCCGGTTATAGTAGCAACACGGGTGGTGCTGCTATTGGTGCCGATATTAGTATAGGCGAAAACGAGGCTAATTTGCTTGGACTTGCTTACACTAATGCTCGCTCTGGTTTTAAAATAAAACAGACTAAGAATGATAAGATTAACACTAATAGCCATATATTCTCAATTTATGGTCAGGCGGAAATTGTTAATAACTTATTATTCCACGGTTCTGCTTCAGTGTTAAAAAGTGAAGTAGTTACCAAGAGTGCAAAATTAATTGATGCCACTAATTATAAGATGGCTAGGGGCAAATTTAACAGTAATGGTTTTAGTTTTAACAGTTTGCTAAGCTATAAATTTGATACTGATAGCATAGCTTTGATACCTAATATAGGCTTTAAGTATGGTGTGACATTTGATGGTGCTTATAATGAGGCTGGTACTGGCGTATATAATTTATCAATAACAAAAAAATCTAGTAAGAATTTTAGTGGCTTAGTTGGGCTTAAAGCAATGATGAAGCCAAAAACTGTTCATGAAAATCTTCATATTATTCCAACTATAGATTTTTCTGTTGAAAAAATATTAAGTCATAAAGAGCAGAATGCAAAAGTTAAGTTAAAGTGGGCTGACCGTGAATTCACAAATGATAATAAAATGGCCAAGTTAGAAAAGGTATCTTATAATCTCGGTGGTGGCGTATTAGTAAAACATAACAATAAGGAAATATCTGCTACTTATAACTGTCATCTGAAGAAAAAATATGTTAGCCATCAAGGAACATTAAAGTTACAACTTCTTTTCTAGAAGATCCATGTTTTTCTGCGCCCAGAGACCCATCGTGGGTTTCTGGGCGTTTTTTTTAAGCAGTCTCTTCAAGTTTTTGTTCGATGGTACTTTTTGATAATTTAAATATTAATTTCTGTGGCATTAGGCTTCCTGCATAAGTCAAAAATAGTTGAGGGATTTTTAGGAAAAACGAAACCGAACACCGCAATGTACTCAAAATGTACATGAGGAGCAAAAGGCAAGTTTTGACAACAAAATCACCAACTAGATTGACTTATACAGGAAGCCTATTAAAATAAGTTCTTTATTATAAAAAGTTAATTTCAAATGGTTATAGACATTTTGAGCAGCGATTTGAGATGGTTGTCGTGTCAATTCACACCAATAATTAACCACTGTGATATAAATGCATCCATCATAAAAAATTACCCCAGTTACTGACATAATGCTTGCCCATCAGTACATTACGTGTGTATAATCACCTCGTAATTGATTATTTTATCACCATTGAGTTTGTTGGTAGCCTTGAGGCTTAAGGGTTTTTTCTTTTGCGTAATTGAGGTAAAATTGTCAAAGCGAAATGTTTCGGTAGAAGATGTTTTAAGTTCTAAAGTGTCTACTGTCCGAGAAAACTAATTATTAACCATAAAAAATAGGAATAAATTATGGATAAAAAATCTAAATTTAGAAAAGTTTTAGCAACGACATCTGCGCTTGCGGTTATTGTTGGTGGCGCAAGCAGTGCAATGGGTGCTAATTTCGTGTCAAACGGCGGCGTCCTTTCTAAAATTGCGGACGGACAAGCGGTTGTGGGCGCAGTTAGCGCTCCTCCGGGGGTTGCTAACTGGAATGCTGGCGATAATTTTAACATTAATGCAGGGTTCGATCTAGACCTTGGTATCATTGCTGGTAATCATCAGGCAACAGTTAATACGATAACAGTTACTCAAGCTGGCAGAACTATTAATGTCCTAGAACATTCATCGGCTATCTCGGTTCTTAATGGAGGTAATACGGCGTTATTAGTAATCGCTGATAATATGAATTTTACTCTTAATGGTGTAGTTCAGACTGGTCTTGGTAACATAACTATCGGTGCTGGTGGTGGTGGTACAGAGTCATTGATTATTAATGCAGGGACAGAGCTTGCTCCTGTAGTTCTTGCTGGAACAATTGATGGTGGTGGCGCTAATGAGGGAACAATTACTATAAATGCTAACAAAGCTGCAACATTTAATGGTATAATTGGTGGTGGTGCGCCTCTTAAAGCTTTTACTTTAGCTAATGGTTCGATTGTAAATCTTAATGCTAATGCCTCTGTTGGTAATAACGGTGTCGTCTTAACTGGTGCTGCTACACAATTGAACGTTGCGGCTGGCGTGACAATCACCGGTAAAGTGAGCGGTAATGGCGCAAACGAGGGTGTCATGAAGTTTGCTGGCGCAGGTATAGTAACAGATCAAATTGGTGCTGGTGGAGCTCTAAAAGAAATTATTGCTAATGGTGCTGGTGTTGTTGATTTGAATCATGCTGCTGTTGTTGCCGCAGCTGAAAAATTGACTATTGCACATGCTGGAGCTGACGTTCAGCTTGCTGGTGGTTTTACTGGCGCAACAGTATTTAATGCTAATGGTACAGTGACGCTTGCTGCTGGTAAAACAATCACTGGTGCAATAACGACCACGTCTAATACTGATGCTAATGGTACCAACGGTGGTAAATTAATATTTAAAGCTGGTGGAAATGGTACTATCGTGGGAGCTATCGGTACGGATGCTAATAGGTTAGATACAGTTGAAGTAACGGGTGCTGGTATATTAGATGTTAGTGCTAATAATCATTATGCTAGACAATTTGTACTAAAAAATGCTGGTGCAGTAATTAGAGTTGATGTTAATGGTAAATTAACTGGTAATGTTGTAGCAAATGCTAACCTTGATGGTCAGATTGTTTTCAAGGGTGCTGGTGAAATCGCTGGTACAATAGGTAACCCTGCTGGTAACGCTATTGCTAAAGTTGAAGCAAACGGTGCTGGTGTTGTAAATATTGGTGCTGGTAATCATAAAATTACTTCGCTTGATTTGAAGAATGGCGGTTCGATATTTACATTTGCTGATGGTGCAAATGTGACTGGTAAAATACAAAATACACAAGGTGGAGCTAATGGTGTAGCAAATTTCACAGGTAACGGTGAAATTACTGGAACTATAGGTGGTGCAGGTGTAGCTGCGCTAGCAACTGTTAACCTAAATGGTGATGCTAATACAGTAGTAAAATTTGGTGATAAAATCACTGCAGCTAATATTAATACTGTTAATGGTGGTACTCTAGAATTGAACGGTGTTGCTGGTAATGACATAGTAGGTAAGTTGAATTTTACTGCTAATGGTGGCCGTTTGTTTATTACTGGTGATGAAGCTCATAATGTTGAGATAATTACAACAGCAGGTAACGTTGGCACAGTTGAAATTAAAAATACCGTTGGTGCTGGTGCTGTTAGACTTATAAAGTTTGAAGGCCAAATCGGTGACAGAGCTGGTGCAAATTCGTTGAAATTGTTCAAACTTGATTCAGGTGCGAACCTTGTGACAGCTAAGTTTATGACTGCTTCAGCTAATTCACAAATTACAGCTATTGAAATTGGTACTGGTGGTGGTATTTTAGAATTTGCAGAAGCTAATGCAACCCATAAGATTGGTGGCATTACAGCTGCAATAGGCAACAAAGGTACTCTAAAAATAACTAATAGTACTACGTTTGAATCGGCTGCTAATAATGCAGCGGTGACTTTTGGTACTGCCCAAGAAAGATTGGCTGAAGTGGAAATTGCCAATGGACAAACTTTGACAGTTGGTGATGGTATTAGCATTTATGCAACCAAGTTTTTTGGTACTATAGCTAATGGTGGAGTACTTACATTTTTAGGTGATTCTACATTCTCAGCAGCTTCTAATGGAAATATAATTTCTGCTATTAACGCTGGTGCTGTTGGTAAGGTTGTAAGATTGCTTGAGGTGACAAATATTAATGGTGATGCACTTGTTGGCGCTGGTACTTTGGAAATTTCAAGCGATTTCACCGCTGCAAACCTAAAAGCTGCGGTAGCTAATAACGGTACAGTTAGGTTTACTAATGGTGCTGCAATGACCGTTAACGGTCCGGTTGGTGCTGGTGCTTCACTAAATGCGATCGAGTTTGCAGGTGGTAATGTCAACTTTAATGGCGCAGTAACTCATGCTGCTACTAAAAGCTTTACATTTACAGATGCTATCAATGCAGCAGCGACTGTGACTTTTGATGCTGCTACTGATGTTGGTGGTAACAACTTCGTAAATAGTACAACCAAAGGCTTAACACATACCGTGGTGCTAAATAAAAATCTTACAGATTTCGCAGGTGTTCAGCTAGCTGCTGATGCAACTAAACCAATTAATTTCCAATTGGATCTTGGAAAGGATATTACTCTGAGCGCTGCCACAGTTGCGAATGGCGCAAACTTTACTACCGGAACGGATACCAAAGGTAATTTGATATTTAACACAAATAATGCTGGAACAGTAAATTCTGTGGGTGCTGTGGGTAAAACATTAGCTGATGTTCAGTTTACTAAGAGCATGACCGTTACTAAGGGTCTATTTGCTACAAACGTAAATGTTGCTGGAGCACAAGTCGCTACAGTAGGCGGAAGAATATTGGGAACTACATTTGTTCTTGATGCTGACGCTTCAAAAGTTGTTTTATCAGATGGAGCAATCGTAGATACAGCTATTACAGCAAAAGTACTTACGAAGGGATTGGTTGAATTTGCAGGTAGTGCAACACTGAATAAAGATATTGGAACTGTTGCAAATGCACCAGCTTCCGTAACTTTTGCTGATGTAAAAAACGCTATTCAGACTCTAAATACGGACAATATTTTTGCAACTAATATTCTTTTAAGAAAAGGTGTAGTAAATCTTAGTAAAAATATTTCGCTAACTGGTGCCACTACAGCAACCAATGCATCATTTGCTCTTAATGACAAGAAATTGACTGTGGCTTCGGGAAATACTCTTGCTTTCAGCGGAAACAACAATATTGCCCTTGATGTTACGGTTAATGGTAATGTTATAATGGGTGGCGGTCAAATTGTAAGCTCAGGTGTTCTAGAGTACGGAGCTGGAACAACGATTGAGGTAATCCCTAACGGTGGAGTTGCAGGCCTAGTTGGTGGTGCAACTATTAAAACCTCTGTTATTACAAGTGCTACTGCTGTTGTGGCTGGAAAAACTTTAGATTTCAGTAAAGTTACAATCAGCCAACCAGATACATTTACTAAATGGACAGCGACTCCAGGTGCTAATGGTGGACTAGATCTCATAATATCAGACAGCTCTGAAGCAGCCCTTCTGAAGATATTAGGCTCAAGTGCAGATGCTGCAGATAGGGCTAATATTGCTGCGATAACTAGTGCTGCTTCCGGTACTGATGGTAACAAAGTTAGAGAGTTATTGAGATCATTGAATACTGGTGGTGTTCCTGATAAGGCTAAAGTTGACGAAACAATGGATCGTTTACCTGCTTTAACAACAGTATCTGATGCAGTAGAAAGCACAGCTAGTGCAGTTAGCATGGGTATGTCACAACGTATGACTAACCTAGCTGGAAGCCAAGGTGCACAAGTCCAAAATAGAACTGTTGCATCTAGCGAAGCTGCAAGCGGTATTGCTGCTGGTGATGGAGGTGCAAGATACGGTATATGGGCAAGTCCATTCTTCGGTAAAACTACGCAGAAAGAAAACAAAGGTGCTGCTGGTTATAAAAGCAATGCATATGGCGCAAGCTTCGGTTTTGATACCAGAGCTAACGAGGATATGATCGTCGGTGCTGCGTTTACTGTGGCTAATACTGAAATGAAGCATAGAAACTTCAAATCTGGTGATAAAACTAAAATCAGTTCTATGATGTTCTCTATCTATGGAATGCAACAAATTACTGATAACTGGTTTGCTCATGGAGTTGCTACATTTGGTTCAAACGAAGTTAAAAATGCTGAGAAAAGAGTGGCAAGCTTGACAACGTATGATACGGTTAATGGTAAATATAATTCTGCGTCATTCAATGGTGAAGCAATGTTTGGTTATAACGCTTTAACAGACCAAGTAACGTTTACACCAATGGCTGGTCTTAGATATAGCAGAGTTAACGATGGTGGATATAAGGAAGCTGGATCAACAACAGGTCAGAACTTAGATGTTAATACTAAAGCATCTAATAAACTTGAAGCGGTTGCTGGTGTAAGAATTGCGGGTGGTACATTCGCTTCGAATGGTATGACTCTAACTCCTGAAATCCATGGATTTGTTAACCATGATCTAATTGGTAAAAATCCAAAACAAACTTTGGGTCTTGCTGGTACTAATGGTTTAGCGGTTAAGTCAAATAAACCTGTTAAAACTACATTCAATCTAGGCCTTGGCGTAAATGCTGAGTACGGTATGATGGAATATGGTGCTGGTTATGATGCTGAGATCGCTACTAAGCGTCTTGGACATCAAGGAACTCTGAAGATTCGTGTGAACTTCTAAATTTCTATAAAAATGTGGCTAGAGGAATTCGTTCCTTTAGTCACATTATTTATGACTTAGTTTAAATCATAAATTTCTTTGACTCCTGCGGCTTAATTGTTGCAGGAGTTTTTTTGTTCAGGATGGCTTTAATCTAATTTTATATGGTTGATGTTGAATAAATTTTGTACTAGAATCCATAGTTAGGGCTGCTTGGTAGGTTAGGGTAGGTAAAAAATCCTCTGGACTATGAAAATTCTATTAGAGCTGGTCACTGGCGGCATCGTGGTGTCGTTAAACTAGCTTCACTTTAAAAAAAGGTTCTCGAAGGTGAACTTTGCTTAACGGCCAGAGCGGTCCTACATTTTTCTATATAATTAAATTTAAATTAAGCCATTGATTTGATAAAATAGGCTATGATATATAAATATATTGGTAACTATCGACTAAATAATATCAAATCTGATCCTAGTACTAGCCTTAATTGGGTTTTTTTGCCTGGGGGGCCAGGAATGGGATCCGAATACCTTATAGATTTCGTTACAAAACTTAAAGTTCCTGGAAATATGATAATATGCGATTTTCCTGGTGATGGCAGTAATAGAAATGTAGATCAAATAAATTATGCTTTGTGGAAAGATGGTTTGCTACAATTAGTAAAAGAATTGCAGCCGTGTATATTGGTTACCCACTCTTTTAGTGGCATGTTCGCTTTAACGGTTCCCGAGCTAGAGAATTATATTAAAGGCTTGGTATTAATAAGCAGTGTACCTAATAAAGGTTGGATGCTAGAGTTAGCCCATAGTGCAAAACATTATAATTTGCCAGATGTTAGTTCTAGTTTAAAAGAGTTTTATAAAAATCCGATCGATGAAAATCTCAAAAATATTTTTTATGCTAGTAAAGAATACTTGTTTTTGCCACATGAAACAGAAAAGGGCAACGCTATTTTAGAAGCAACTCCTTTTAATGGCAAATCACGCATGTGGGGTGACTTAAATTTTCATCCTATTTATGAGTATAAATGGATTCCCAAAACATTACCCACACTTATTATTGGTAGTAAGGATGATCGCTTGCTCCCAAGTAAGTTGATGGAACAACAAAAAGACTTTCATAGGCCAAATATAGAATTTCTAACCCTGCAAAATGCAGGCCACTTTCCATGGATTAACGAATTTAAAGCAATAGAAAAATCCATAGTACACTTTATAGTCACCCAAGTTGAGTTAGCATAAAATTTCTATCAAAATATACAGCTAGTAATGAGAGTCAATTGATGAGTGCTTTGGAGCCTGTAGTAAAATTACAAATATTACTCTTTTATTAGATCTCTTGGGAAACTAATTTCTAATAGCAATTTATATGTCAAAGCGGTACTCAAATCCTCACGTACTTTAGTACTCTGCGGTTTTCCGTTCCGGTTCTCCTTTAAATTTCTTGTTATAAATCAGTTTCCGAAGAGGTCTGTTTTTTGATCTTGCTTTGCTTCTTGGCATTCATTGCATCAATTGCTGCAAAGGCAGAAACTTTTAAAATATCACTAGCAGAGGCGCCCATGGTAACTATTTGTACTGGGTATTCAAAACCATCTAAAATTGGGCCAATAAATATTCCTCCGGCAAGTTCTTCCAATAAGTGAGTAGAGATGGCTGCAGAATGAAGTCCAGGCATAATTAAGACATTAGCTGGGCCTTTTAGCCTACAGAATGGATATAATTTACGTGAATTAGGGTTGAGAGCGACATCAACAGACATTTCTCCGTCATACTCAAAATCTAAGTCCATCTTATCCAAAATAGCAATTGCATCACGAACCCTACTGGTTTTTTCTCGCATTGGATTGCCGAAATTGGAAAAAGATACTAAGGCAACTCTAGGCTTAAAACCTAAAGTTTTGGCAGCTTGTGCCGTTTGAATAGTAATTTCAACAAGATCTTGTGCCATAGGGAACTCACACGCGGTGTTGTCTGCGATAATGACGTTATGATTGTTTGACAGTAATATGGAATATCCAAGGATTCTCTTATTTTTCTTTGGCCTTATTACCTTGCATATGTCATCTAGGCAATTGAAGTAGCTTTTTGTTGTTCCAGTAACCATAGCGTCTGCATCACCACATGCAATCATGCAAGCGGCAAAGACATTGCGATCTACTTTTACCATCCTGGCACAATCTCTACGTATGTAACCCTTTCTTTGTAGTTTTTGATATAGATACTCAATGTATGTATCTATATTTTCATTTATTGCAGAATTCATCACCGTTATTCCATCTAGATTATAGCCTTCGCCTAGACTTGCAACAATTGGCTCAATTTTTGCTTGTCTACCGACAATAATTGGTTTGCCATAATGTTCATCTCTCATCATAATGGCGGCTTTGATCACTTCTTCTTCCTCGCCTTCTGCAAATATAATTCTTTGCATTGGGGAATGCTGAATTCTTTCATATACAAAATGCATATAGGAAGAGGTGGGATTAAGTCTACTGGCTAATTCTGCCTTGTAGGCTTTAACATCTAGGGTTTTAACTTTAGCTACACCAGAAGCAATGGCAGCCTGGGCAACTGCCACAGGGATCGTGGTAATTAACCTTGGATCAAAAGGCACGGGAATAATATAATTTGGGCCAAATGATTTACGCCCAGAACCATATGCTCTGTAAACTTCTCCAGGCACAGGAAGCCGTGCAAGCTCTGCTAGTGCATATGCTGCAGCTATTTTCATTTCTTCGTTAATACATTTTGCCCGTACATCAAGTGCTCCTCTAAAAATATAAGGAAAGCCCATTACGTTGTTAATTTGATTATTATAATCAGATCTCCCAGTAGCAATGATTGCATCATCACGAACAGATCTGATGCTTGCGGGAGTAATTTCTGGATCAGGATTAGCCATAGCAAATATTATAGGAGACGAAGACATGGAAGCTACCATGGATGGAGTTACTGCGCCTTTGGATGATAAGCCTAGAAATACATTAGCACCAACCATTGCTTCTGCAAGGGTACGGCACTTTGTGTCGGAAGCTTTCTCTTCTTTCCACTTGTTCATACCATCAGTTCGTCCTTTATATATGACGCCTTTTGTATCACATAAAATGATACTATCTTTATTCCCACCTAGTGAAATAATTAAATTAATACAAGCAATTGCAGCCGCGCCAGCACCATTTACAACAATCTTAAGATCAGATAATTTACGATCAGTTAAGAATGCAGCATTTATCAATCCTGCTGCTGTTATAATTGCTGTGCCGTGTTGATCATCGTGGAATACCGGTATATCCATGTATTCTTTTAATTTTTCTTCTATAATGAAACATTCTGGTGCTTTAATGTCTTCTAGGTTAATACCACCCCAACTATAGCCTAGATGCTTTACTACGTTTATAAATTCTTCCGGATCGATGCAGTCTACTTGTACGTCAAAACTATCAATATCAGCAAATTTTTTAAATAAGACAGCTTTTCCTTCCATTACAGGTTTAGAAGCAGCCGCTCCAATTGCTCCAAGGCCTAGAACTGCGGTGCCATTTGAAATAACAGCCACGGTATTACCTCTGGCTGTATATTTATAAATGTCATCTGGGTTTTTTAGGATCTCGAGGCATGGGGCAGCGACACCAGGTGAGTAAGCTAGAGCTAAATCTTGTTGCGTATCAAGAGGCTTTGTTGGGCGCAATGCTATTTTGCCAGCTTTACCAGATTGATGGTATTCCAATGCTTTGAGATATTCTGGTGATTTTGAATTATCCATAGTTTTCTATCCTAAACTAGTATTATATATTTAGCCTAGGATATACACTAGAGTCGATAATGACAAGATTGAAAAGACGGTTGTAAATGTTATTATTGAAGACATTGTTTCCGGATCCCCTCCAAGTTGCCTTGATAAAATATAAGAAGAGGTAGCGCACGGTAGGCAACTGAAGAGTATACCTACAGATTTTGCCGTTCCGCTCACTGACATTAACCACAATATAATAAAAGTTATAATAGGGGTGGCTATTAATTTAACAGCACTAGTCAGAGCTATCTGTTTGAAATGTTCAGGCTCAATTTTGAATTTTATTCCAGCACCAACAATTAGCATGCCAATTGCGAAAGCTGAATCTGCTATAGTTTCAAGGGTATTATAAATTCCTAAATTTAGGGTCAAGCCTAAATAATTAAACATAAAACCAGCTAAACTAGCTAATATAAATGGGTTTCCCATAATTGATTTAGTCATTATAGCTAAGCTTTTTCTTTTAGTTAAGTTGCCTTCTTTAGGTAAATAATAATAAAAAGACATTATAGCTGTAATGTTTGTCAGGATCAGTAAGTAAGGTGAAATTGTAGCGATAATGGTAAGTCCGTTTGAGCCAAACAGGGCTGCGCCAACAGAGAAAAAGATATAATTATTATACCGAGTCGCTCCTTGGAATACAGAAGTAAATTGTATTTTATCGTAATTTGTTCTTGCTTGATAAACAATAAGCGCGGTGGCTACAATTAAGTTACCAACTACTAGTGCAATTGTTAACCTTAGGAATTCTGATGAAGTAAAATCCACTTTTGAACTATGTTCGAATAAGACTGTTGGAAACAAAACATAGAAAGATAATTTCTCTAGACCACGCCAAAACTCGTCGGAAGTTAGCCATTTTCTTCTAATCACGCTTCCTAAGAATGCGATTAAAAATATTGGCAATACGCT
>CAMCMD010000018.1 GCA_945875975.1 Rickettsia typhi | reverse complement strand
CCTAGAGCATTAGATAAATCTACGTCACTTTCAATTAGTAGATCTACTGCTGCATTGATTTTTGCAATTTCTAAATTATTAGTCATATTGGTTTTCTCTTAAATTATAATTTTTCTGATTATAACTTATGAGAATTTACACAATCAATCGGACAGACCCTTATAGCTGTAGCGATAAGATTTATCAAGTTCAAATCCACTATCACAGCCATCTCTAAAATCATAATCCCCATTGAAATTAAGATGTCCCCAAGATTGTGTAAGCCATTACAAACGGTTTCTACAGTTTGAGCTCGTATTAGTAAGTCATCTGTTGAAACAATTTTTTGTGATAGGTACAACTCATTTCATAAGACAATACTGTTTTGAATCAATCTCTGAAAATTAATTGCTATATCCTGTTCTTCCTACCATACAACATTTCAGGATTATTATCAAAGCTAACTACCTTAACAAATTTATTAGAAAGCTCAATCTGATTAAGTTGTTTCTCAATCATTTGGCGTAATTCAACGTTATCAATATAACGCAAGATAAATATAGATTTTATAATCCTGCCGAATTCTTTCAAAGCGCAATAAAGTGGGTGATGTTTAGAATAAGAGCTAGTATGCCTAAAGATTTGAGATGCTGTATTCTCTCCTAACTTAACCCCAGCATCTACCGTCTTACAAGTCAAGAGTAAAAAATTCAAATTTCATACATTTTGTTATTTTTTAGCATAGCATTTAAACAGACTATAATTTTACGCATTATAAACGCCAATTTAGATACTGTGTTAGATGTCAATAATTTTTTATAAGAATTTTACCAACCTCTCATTTTAACTCATATAATCTCAATATTAGGATTTAAAGTAAGTTCTTGTTTTTAAGACTCCATAAATTATGTGAAGTAATTTACGCATAGCAACAATAATTATAACCATTCTGCCTTTTCCCTTTCTACTTAGACGCTCTGAAAAATCTTTAATTATTGGATTAAATTTAATAGCGGTTAAAGCAGGACAATAGAAAGCTTTACGTAAATCTGAATCTCCTGTTTCTGATATTCTACCAACTCCATTCACAGAAGAACCAGATTGTCTTGGCTTTGGATTGAGACCAACAAAGGCAACAACTTGTTTTGCAGAATCAAAATCTTCTACATTACTTAAGAATGCAAGCACTATAGCTATTGTTTTTTCTCCTATCCCAGGAATTGAATCAAGTAGTCTACCTTTGTCAGATAAGTCTTTATATTCTTTTATATGATTACTAATCAGTTGTTCCATGCTAGATATTAGCTTCCTTAAATTTTCTTCTAGTTCTTTACCGTAACTTTCTTTGTTAACTCCGTCTATCCCAACTGCTGCTTTACCATTAACTTGATGATAGCAAACTTTTAAAGATTCTTCATTGATGTGGTGCATTACGCACTTAAACGTCTTTGTTGAATCTTGTCGAGATAGCCAAGCTATCCTTTCCAGTTTCGTTTCCGTCGTGTATTGAGTTTCTATTGCACCCATAACGTTTCCCTATAAAGGTTGAACTTACCCACCGGCCTTCTCCATTGTCATTACCCAACTTCACAAGTAATATGCCGTGATCCGGCTTCTTTACCACTATTTTAGCTTCCTTGCTTTTACACTTGTCGGCTAATACTTACTCCTTAGTAAGAGTGCTAAAGATCTCTCAAGCTCATTTATAAACTTTAATAACATGCCATGTTCTCAGACCCAGAGAGCGTTATATCATTCTGCCTATTTCCGACTAATATATTATTGTCTTCTAGTGTTACGAGACTATCGACCGCTCTTCATTTTCAGGTTAACGAGGCTCAATCACATTCAACCTTTCGGCTTATGGCCTATTATTTCCTTTGTCTACGCTTAATGTAATATGTCACCATATTCCATCCAAGACTAAGTTCTAAGTGCACTAGGTCACATGCTTCTTAGGTAGCACTTTCAGCACGAGTTCATAAACAATTTTCTTGATGCACCATAGCCACCTGTGGGCTCAAACACAATAATAATATCTGATAGATGCTGATAGTATTCAACACAGCAAGAGAGAAGTTTAGCAAGGCCTTGTTGGTTGTTAGTTATTTCAATAGATTTATCAGCAATAGGTAAATAAATGTGTAGTGATTTTTTACCAACATCTACCCTAATATAACTTGTCATATGGAACCTCATTTTATGTGGTAAAGTAGGATATGCTACGTGTTCATACACAAGGTAAAACCTTTTGACATCCCGTTCATAGTCATTCTCCAAAAGGATGGGTCTTTGCTTGGGTACGAAATCTAACGCTTCAACTGTGGATACAGTTTACCCATCCTTGCCAAAAATATCCTCTCTTAATATAATTGGTGTATAGGTGTTTGAATAATTAATATTTTCATGTATAGCTTGGTTCTGAAATCGTCCACAACGCCCCGCCATTTCAACGTCCAGCAAAGCCCAGCTAAGTCTATAAACTCCTTGCAATTGCCTTATGTATAGTGTAGTTATAGTTTTATAACATCCAAAGAAGTTTTTCTAAATCCATAAAAATTAGGGGTACATTTGGGGGTATTTAAAAAATAGCAAAAATTAAAACCTATTATACAAGGCTTATAGGAGATAGTTCGTAAGGCTCTCTCTCCACGACATAAAATAAGATTATCTCAAGAAGTAAAAATATTTTTATATGGCTTTGCTTTAAATTCCATATGTTCAAGATAAGTTATTCCATAAAATTATTTCTCACTTTAGTATTTAACTTCCTAATGTCGTATTTGATTACAAAATTTGGAAATCTTGAAAAATCTGTTATATGCTTACGTATAACATACTTGTTATTTGAGGTATCAACTTTAACCCAGTTTGGAATATAGTAGTCAGCAGTGCAACGACAATTATATTGATCTCCTGGGTTACCAGTTGAAGGAGGATTATTTTTGTCAAAAATTTTTCCGTCATTTGCAGCGTGAGCAAGACGTACTTTACTATCAATGTTTGCACGCCAAATATAGAAGTGATCAGAAAGTACGAAATTGTCATCTGTACTTTCGTGCTTTCTTGGAATAATTGTTTGATTTAATTTTGCTTGGATGACCGACGAATCTTTGGGTAATGGCTTATCATTAGGTTTGGAATATAAAGGACATTTATGTGAAGCGCCCATTTCAGCTTGAACATTTCGGCGATTCTGAATTCCTCTTCCAATTTTAGGATGAATAAAACGCTCAGGGTTAGAACGTTCTTTAACTTCAATTAAAGCATTGTCCAAGTGCTTTTTATCTGATGTCTTAGTATAAGCAGTAATATTTTTATGAAACCTGGTACCTTTTCCTACTAACTTATTTCCTCCATTATAATAAAGATCTTCAATCATAATTTTTTCATTTGGTTTTAACTTGTCCCAATCAGAACCATAGATATTCTGTAATTCTATTAAATTCTTATTTTTGACATATTTACATAATTCATCAGCCTGCTCTGGGGTAATTTCTGCTTTGCCTCTTATTACTTCATCAAAAGAAGTTTCATTGCCAATTACTTAATTCCAAGCACCCCTGGCACCTTGAGCATTCATATTAAAACCATATCCAATAGTTGCAAAACCTTTACCATCATCATAAACTTCTAAAACAGCTTTTCCACGATCAGTTTCATTGTGCTTTATAAATTGAAGCCCTGAATCTTCGTATATTTTATAATGTTTGGAGTCTTTTAAATCTAGATTATGAGTTCTGTCACGCATTTCATTAGCTTCTTTTAATGATATTGCCATTATGCCTCCAAAAAATAGCCGATTAAAAATATTAATTGGTATATCACTAAATTTAGTAAGCACTAATACGTTGGCTGGCAATTTAATTATCGGTTATAGAAATTTAAAAAAATAAATTATTAGTTGCAAAATTTCTTTAGTATTTTATAGTACTATTAAATTTGAAATAACTACTAATGCTAATAAGATCATTAACCTTAATAATATCAATATTTTATTCCTTTTTAATTCATGCGGCTCCAAGACCATTAGATTTAGAAATGGGTAAAGCAACCTCTAATGATATTAAGAGAATGTATAAAATCAAGGATGAATATTTTTTTCGAGATGGTATTTCTTATCAACTTAATGTTTCCAGTCTACCAAACGATAAGTTAGAAGAAGTTTATATTTGGTGTGATTCTGATGATGTTATACAATATTTGATGTTGATTTTAAGCAGAGATGAGTTTGATAATATGGTATCATTTTTATCAGGGAAATATGAGTTTATTGATTGTACTCCTACTGTTGATCGAAGTTTTGAAACTGAACTTATTGCCAAATTTAGAGATGGCGATTTTAAAATAATTACTTTTGCACCGAAAAGTGACCACGAACTTGTTGTTCAGTATTATAGTCCCAAATTTTCAAATAGAAACTATAAACCAAAATAATATACTACTGTATAGATAAAGCTAATTTCATACTAATGTCCTTATCTTAGGTGACAAACTCATATATATAATGTAGTAAGATTCATATCTAACTTCCACACAGCCTTTAAAAAGGTAATAATGCACTATGTAAATAATTTAGCTTTAAGTTAACTTTTAAAAATTCTAACCTAATACTCGTTTAAGGTTCATAGCACGTCCCATGCATCCCGCCATAGAATAAATTAGTCCAACAAAAAACCCGAATAGCGAGAGATTAGAAGCTGATTTTATAAAATTACCTTTCTAAAAGTGAGTGAAACACGCCTCTGTCGCTTTATTCCATTATCGCTTTTTCTGGAAGTAATCCCATGCTTCCATTTGTATCTTGCCTCGTTTTTAAGCACCAATAAGCTTCTAGGCTCCAAATATATAGAATTCTTAATGTCACTATTTGTCAAATCGATAATACAACCAGACCCAAGACTTAATGAGCAAATTGTATCAGAAAAACATGGCACGCAATCTATATGCTTTGCTATACCTTATCCCGGCATATATTCATTTATAATGACTTGGTCTGGTTTTGCATTAAAAATGCCATCATTGCAAAGATTATTACGCAAGCTATCTAGCCAGTTTGGTATTTTGCCTAAATAGTATGAGGGGTCTATAGATTTGCTTTTATAATCATATTTATATCCATAATGTTGGGTTCTGCGTTTTAATTCAGAGTTCCAGGGCATACTATCAATAAGGTCTGCTAATTCTCTTTCTTGTTCCGATGAAATATATTCTGATATATATTTTAAACCAGGAATTGCTACTTGCTCATCAAATATGCTAAACTGCATCATGTTCTAAACTCCCAAGTAGCAAATTTAGCGTTAAATTGAGTAACATCAGGCAATTCTTCATAATATTCGTATGTAGAAGTTATAAGCTTGGGCAATTGAATGCAATTTTTCACTAAGCTAATAGTAAAGCTTATATTCCCTTCACCAACTAAAAGTATATTACCTCCGTTTATTTTAGATATGAAATCATATTTCGTTAGGCTTTTCATGAGCATGCTTAGCTCGAAGTCTAAAGTTTTCAATTCTTTTGTATTATTATAACAATTTTGTTCTATTTGTTTTAAATTAAGGTCAAGTACCTTTGTTCTTAATTCCATTATTCTAAACGCACAAGCTAAGTCTTCTTTATCAATCATTTAAATTCTCAATAATATTATTTTTCCATAATATAATTATAAATCCTGAGCACTAATATTAACCACATTTGAGTTTAAAGTAGGCTCGATAAATTGATCAAATAATTCTATCTTGTTCTTAACTAAATTCATATTGAAGATTTTAGGTTGTCTTTTAAAACTTCTAATCGAAATTGATTTAGGGTTCGCAACATATGCCATACTCCTCGCCATTATTACATGGCTCAAACTTTTTGAGCGTGATTTTCTAAATTCCCAAATTCCCATCAGAACCCTAATATTCATTGGATTTAGCGATTTTTAGTCGCGTCGCACCCTTATATTTAATACCATTTCCCATTTTTAAAAGCATTAGCATGAATTTGTTACTAATTAGAACTATGGCACAATAACTATTAATTACATCTAGTGGAAATACTTTACATGTAATTATATTTTTGATAGCATTTAGGCATAACTGATTAATGGAGAAATTATGCCTCATGTACCAACTGCACAGGATCTAAAAAGAGAAGCGATTTACAAAGCACAAAAAGCGGGACATAAATTAGAGCAAGCAAAAAGAAAGGTTGTGCGCGGAGCAGAAGATCTTTTAAATCCTCCTTCTACTATAACAGAAGTTGAACGTTTCTTCGAGGACGCATGGAAAGATGACATAAAACCAGCAGCAGCAAAATTAAACGTAAACATTAAACGCGAAATGAGTGAACTAGGTAAGGACATAAGCGAGTTGTTACACAGTAACAAATCAACGTCTGCGATTGCTGCAGGCTTTAGTGATTTATCTAAAAAAATATCAAACAACCCTGTCATGAAAGCATTAGGCAATTTTTGCAGCAAAATGGGGAATTTAGTTAGTTCACTAGCAGGTACTGATAAAGATCGTTCAAAGGCCTGGGAAAATGTAAAAAAAGCAGCTGCAAAAGTTGGAACTGAAATTAAAAAAGCTGTTGGACTTGAAAAATCCAGTAGTTTTGCTAGATAGATCTCGAAAGATAATGGTGTTTTTTTCAAAATAATTGGATAGCAAGATTTTCCTTATATTGACGCAATAACGCTGGTATTCTCTCACTCCTCTTCGGTACATGGAAGAGAGGTAGCTGTCTATATTTTAACAAATCTTCTGTCCATTATGAACCTTAGGATCAACGGTAATTAAACATATTCCCCCATTTACATCTGCAAAACCAACAAGCAGAAACTGAGATAAGAAGCCGGCGATGTTCTTTTCTCCTAAGTTAACACATCCAACAATTTGTCTACCAACGAGCGTTTCAATAGTATAATGCTTTGTCACTTGCGCCGATGTTTGAAGGATGCCTATCTCTGGCCCAAAATCAGCCCAAACCTTAAAAGCTGGCTTTTTAGCGCGAGCAAATTCTTCTGCTTTTGTAATTGTACCAGAACATAAATTAACTCGTTCAAATTCTTCATATGTAATGTTTCTCATTTTCTTACCTCTTCAATTTGTCTTTTTATTTAGCCAATATATTCCGATCTATTTTCAATAGTTATTATAATATTTTACCTACGGGAATATCATTTGGGTCAGATTCATGGTCTTCTGGATCATTAAATGGCATTTCTGTATAGCCATTTTTGAAATAGAATACTAAGCTGGCTTGCCTGGATTCAGCATGAATGCTTTTAACACCTAAACTTTTCAGCCATTTTTCACTTAAAGCCAAAAATTTACTTCCTGCATTTTTGTTACGCTTATCTTCATCAATGACGATAATCCGTATCGCCGCTCTATGATCCAACCAAAACTGAATATGGGTGTAACCAATGATCTCTGTGCCTTGATATAAAACCAAATGAACATGCTCCGAATGGTTAAACGTCCATGTGTATGGATCATCTGTGCCATTAGGACCAAAGAAATATTTATCACGAAAATATCTAGCTGAATCCTATTCTGCAGTGTGCGTGCACAGCACAAATCTTATGCGATTAAAGCCAAACTTCTTTAATATATTTTGGATAAAATCATGCTTTCCCAAGGTATACCCCTTGTAAATAGAACAGTTTTTCTCCTGGTTTGAATCCTCTGCGATCAGTTTATATTTAAGCAGCGCATATTCGTCTCTAGCATCAGGACTCCCGCGCAAATGATCCCTGAACAAAATATTCAACTCAATCTCAGGATCATTTCCTTCAAAAATATGAAGATTGATATTTCTATTAGCTGTTCTTATTGTAAAGCACTTGCGCAGAGGAATATTAAAACTACCCCTATATTTGTATCTTATAGTTTCCAATTGCGATTGGTTAAAAAATAAATCCCGGACAACCGCGATCATGTCTATTTTTGGTTTTGCAGCAAGACCAGGTACTGCTGTCGAACCAATGTGATGAATAGCAATGCAGTTATTACCCAGTATTTTTTTTATTTTGGCTGCCTCAGCCTCAAAAATACTTGACCAATTAGGATCGTGAGGAACGACTTCAACCTTTTTAATAACCTTCATAAACTCAACCATTTAAATAAGGTATAAAAATTCACTCATAACTCTTTCCTCATAAATATACAGTGGGAGTTTTGCGTATAACCAGGTCTCTCAAAATCTACTACGTATCCCAATTTTCCATAGAATGCTTTAGCCGGCTGGAAACTCATTGTAGTAACCGTTGCCGTGGTGCATCCTGACTTGCGACCATAATCATGAACCGCAGCCATCAATTCATGTCCCAAACCACTTTTGCGATGATCGGGATGTACCCATAATTGATCGGTATAAATACTGCCAAAGATAATACTACCATTGCAGCCTGCTATGATTTGATTATTCTCATCACGCACAAAAAAAGAAAAAGGATATGCTTCTCCAAATTCGGGCGTTTCTTGATTAATTTTTTGTGTTAGAAAATCGATATCTACACTTGCTGGGGTAGAAGTGTGCTCAATTTTCATTTGCTAATGCCAATATAAATATCAAGTATTACGTTGTTATGATCGGTGCTTCGCTGGTCATAAACTTCAAAGTCTGCAATATACGCTCTTTTTCCACCTAAATCTAATGCGCTCATTTTCCATATATTTTGCCACATATCGATGCAAACAGCAGGCATTGGTCCTGACTTATTAGTGAATTTTGCATAATTTTGGATAGGTATTGTAAGCATCTCAAATTCTTTATCTACCTCATCAAAAGAGGTTACTTCTTCACCGATAAAATAGGTGTAATCTCCATTAACATCACTTTCGTAATTTGTATAAGCACAGAAAGTTGTTCCAGGATTTTTTCGGCCATTAATCCTTTCAGCCAATCCATTATAAAAATATTTTTGAACTGTCGCGGCAATTATATTAGTTGAAGGGTCCCCTTCAAATATATGAGCATTATTGGTTCTAGCGGTTATACCAACCAACTTTATTTCCGCTAATAGTGTCGTTGTTTTTTGCATAAAAATTGCTCCTTAAATTTACTCAAATCAGATATTTAACCAGTGAGGATTCCTAAATAGTAGCTAATATTCTCTCACCCATGCTCCCTTATATAATAAACCACTCAGATGATGATGCCAATAGCAAATTACCTTAACTTGAGTAGCAGTAGATTGTTATAATGACATTAATTCGACTCAAGCAATTCTATTATCTGCTTAAAATAGATGGCATCATACCTATCTTCTAAGGCCCACACCCAACTAAGCACAGCTTGCACAAAACACCAATCTAGGATTCGACGCTCCGGTAATTTAAGCATTTCTGCAAAACACATAATACGGTTATCAACTATTGCCTGAACATTGTCGTGCTTTAATAGTTCTGGTAGGGGATTACGAATAAAGGCCGCCACTTCGTAGGCTGGCTCACCGATTACTCCCTTAGGATCAATTACTACCCAGTCATTGCCATTTTGTAAAATATTATCATGGTGCAGATCCCCGTGAAGCAATACTTCTTTTCCAGATGTTTTTAACAAATTATCACGCAAGGCTCTTGCTTTTTGAATATATTTCGCTGGTATTTCCCAATCTTTATCTAATATAGAAAGCCAATCTTTGACGTTAGGAAACGAGTGAACATGAGGTATCGGAGCTTTATGCAAACGTTTCATTGTGTTTAGAGTGATGCTTATAGCCTCATTATCTTTTGTAGGAAAGTAGGACTTCAGTGAGACTCCTGAAATGGCACCTATCTGCAATAGTAACCCGTCATTTTCTGCAATTACACAAACAACACCGAACCCCAAAAACGCCTCAAGCGCTTTAGCTTCCTGTTTTAAACCCTCAATATCCTGTCCTAATTTTAAAATAATAGGCTGATTATTTTGAAACCCAGAGAGTACATAATTATAGCTTAAATTTTTAACTGGATTTAAATTTGATAATCCATAAGTCGCTCCTACTTGCGCGATAAGATTCGGTAAATTAGCTAACCATTGTTTACCTTTTTTGCCATATAAATTAATGATGTTTTTCTCTAGCGTTTTCATAGCAACCTTACAATCATAGAAAAATTTATTATGCTAACTAAGTATACCAAGAATAGAAACAGAAAGAATTTAAATTTATTTGACTAAAGCTCGACACTAATGTACTCTCACAATCATGACATATCAAATTGAACTTAATTTTACTCAAGTCCGAATGTACCTCTGATTTCACGAGGTACCGTTAAACACGTCATCGATACACTCGTTTCTCACTTTTAATAATCTGTATTAATTGAAAAAGATGTATCCATATGGCAGTATTTACCAATTTTATTCCTATCTTACTATTTGTACTAATATTTTTTGGCTCAGGAGTGTATTACTCAATCCAAGGAATTGAGAACGCCTTTTATCAAGTCCCTCCAACTTCTGCAATTCTGCCTTCGATAATAATCGCTTGGCTTATGAATAAAAATGATACCAAAGGAACCATGACCTACTTCCTCAGCGGGGCAAGACATCCTGATATCATTACAATGTGTATTATATTTCTGTTAGCTGGAGCTCTAAGTAGCGTTACAAAATCTATAGGTAGCGTTGAATCAACGGTGAGTTTTACTCTTTCCGTTACTCCTGAAAATCTTTTGTTAATTGGAGTCTTTATAACTAGCGCTTTGATTTCTACTGCAATTGGTACTTCTATGGGCACAATTGCAGCACTCGCCAGCCTAGTAACCGAGCTAAGTCTGCAAGGCGCATTTGCGGTTGAAATTGGAGCTGCAACTTTAGTGGGAGGAGCAATGTTTGGTGATAATATGTCTGTTATATCGGATACAACTATTGCCGCAGTTTCTTCACAACATGCTAATTTAAAAGAAAAACTAAAGCTAAACATAAAAATTGCATTAGTTGCTTCTTTTATAACAATATGCGTTTTATTATTCGCTGACAACTCAGAAATTGATCTTATAGAACGACATTACTCATTTCTATTAATTACACCCTACATATTACTGGTGTTCTTAGCCGTGTTAGGCATAAACGTGTTTATAGTTATGACAATAGCATTATGCTTTTCAGGTCTAGTTGGTATAATCTTTGGTTCCTATACCATTCTTGCTTTTGCTCAAGACATTTCCACGGGATTTCGTGATATGAACGAGATCATGTTACTTTCAATTCTAATTGGCGGACTTTCAGGACTTTCAAATCATAACCCAAAAGAACTTGCAGAAAAAATCGCTAACCTTCTCCCCAAAAATGCTGGCAAACGTTCTGCAGAACTGGTAATCGCTGCACTAGCTTCGCTTTTTGACATTTTACTTGCCAACAATACCATTGCAATTATTTTCTCAGGCTCCATAGCCAAAGAACTGGCAAAAAACTATGGCATTAAACCTCACGAAAGCGCCACCTGGCTTGATATTTTTTCCTGCGTATTACAAGGAATTATACCCTACGGCGCACAAATTCTTCTTGTATGCGCAGTAGCCCAAGTATCACCGCTAGATGTAATAGGTAAAGTATATTATTGCTACATATTAGCGCTTGTAACAATTGCATATATTATGTTTCGAAAGAATATGCCAACATGAAAAAACTTACCAGCTCTTAATTCATAGTTCAGGTTAACTATCTCTCAAAATGGCGCTAAATTTTTGCTCTATACCTTTTATTATTTTCTTATTTATTTCAATAATATCAGTTTCCGTTAACGTTTTGCTATCATCTTGAATATTGACAGACAAAGCGACAGATTTTTTGCCTGCTTCTATCTTTTCCCCGCTATAAATATCAAATAACTCAACAGCTCTGACTAACTTCTTATCAACACCCCTGATAAAATTTAATAAATCAGCTACAGGCAATGATTGATCTACTATAAAAGCATAATCTCTAGTGATCATTTGATAATCTGAGGTGATATACTCAGATCTTTTGCCATATCTTTCTTTGCTAGAAGGCAGCTCGTTAATGTTTAACTCAAAAGCAAATATATCTGGCTCAATATCAAATTTCTTCAAGATCATCGGATGAACTTGCCCGAAATAAGCCAAAATGTTTTTACCAAGGCAAAGACTACCACATCGTGTTGGATGATAATATGACGGGGCACTATCTCTAACCTGACATTTATCGATATCAAGGCCTATGGAGTCAAGAATAATCGCCATATCTGCCTTAATATCAAAAACATCGTATACTCTCCTATCGCCATGGCTATTCTTATTTGCAGTATGACCAGTTCTTATAGCGCAAGCATTATTGATCAAACGATCGCTAGTATCTTGGAAAATAGGCCCTACTTCAAATAGCGATATATTGTGAAAAGACCTATTCAAATTATTACGACAAATACCTAAAAGATTAGGCAGTATTGATGGCCGCATATAGTCAAGATCTGAGCTAATTGGATTTTGCAAAGTAAGTTCTTCCTTTATAGGCGCAAAATACTGAGCTTTGTTACTATCCATGAATGACCAAGTAACAACTTCCGTATAACCACATCTCGCAAGTAGACGCTTGATATCTGACAACCTTCTTTGATCAGATGGAATGATTTTTGATGTATTGACAAAAGGCAATGGGATTTCGGGAATATTATCGTAGCCATAGATCCTAACAATTTCCTCAACGATATCCTCTTTAATCGACACGTCATAGCGCCAGCTGGGTATTGTTATGCTAATTGACTTCTTTTCATCCACACATAAAAAACCTAATTTTTGTAAAATACTACAAATCTTATTGGCATCTAAGTTAATACCAGTTTTTGAACTCAAAAAATCTGGAGAAAAATCTATTTTCCTAACTGGTAGCACTGAAGTGCCTATAGCCTTCACTTTTGAAGCTGCACCACCACAAATATCCATAATCAACTGCGTAGCTAGGTCCAATGCTTTAAGAGTAAATTCCCTATCAACATTACGCTCGAAACGGTATCTAGAGTCAGTGTCAACCATAATACGTCGACCTGTTTTGGCTACATAATCAGAGCTAAAGCTGGCAGCTTCTAGCAAAATATTGGTTGTGCTTTCACTGCATGAGCTATTTTGACCGCCAATAATTCCAGCTAAACAATGAATTACTTTACCATCATTTATTACTATGTCACCATTTTTTACAGCATATTCCTTACTATTGAGAGCAATAAATGCGCCTTCTAAAATGGACGTGTCTATAGTTAACCCCCCATCAATTTTACTCGCATCATATGCGTGCATTGGCTGCCCAAAACTATAAGAGATATAATTCGTTACATCGACCAAAGCTGAAATAGACCCAATGCCTATATTTTCTAGCAAATTCTTTAACCATAGTGGTGATTCTTTGTTTTTAAGCCCTTTTATCTCTCGCAAAGCAAATAATGGGCAAGCCTTATTGTCTCTTACTGTTAGACTATAACTTGTGTCAAAACTTTCTTTAATGGCAGGAATCTCTAACATTTTTAACTGGCCTATCTCTGACGCAGCAAGATCTCTGGCTATTCCATATATACCAAGAGCATCTGCTCTGTTTGGCGTAATATTGATATGAATAACAGGATCATCTGCGCCAAGATATGAAGCAACGGAATCCCCGATTATAGCATCCTCATCTAGCTCTATTATTCCATCGCTATCTCTACCTAAACCAAACTCTTCGTATGAACACAGCATACCAGAACTATTGACTCCTCGTATTTTTGACTCTTTTATCTTAAAATTCCCATTGGGTATTAGAGTGCCAACTTTAGCAAGCACTACTTTGATGCCAGCTCTAGCATTTGCAGCTCCACAAACAATCTGAACTATTCCCAATTTTGTTTGAACCTTACAAACCTTGAGTTTATCCGCGTCTGGATGCGCAGTAGTTTCCAAAATTTGAGCTACCTCGAAAAAATCTAAATCTTGAGCTTTATCTTCAATATCTTCTACTTCAAGACCCCTCATTGTCAGAGTTTGAGCTATTTGCTCAAGGGAGGCGTTAGTGTCTAGAAATTGTTTTAACCATGATAGTGTAAATCTCATCTTGTTAAACCTCCCGCAAGTGTGGGTATATCAAGTGCTCGGAAATTATAATGATTAAGCCAACGCATATCTCCTTCGAAAAACTGGCGTAAATCTCGAATACCGTATTTCAACATGGCAAAACGCTCCACGCCAAGGCCGAAAGCAAAGCCTTGATATTCCTCTGGGTCAACACCAACATTCTTAAGTACATTAGGATGAACCATACCACAGCCAAGCACTTCAAGCCATTTGTCATTTTTGTTCATTCGGATATCAACTTCAGCCGATGGTTCAGTAAATGGAAAAAAACTCGGCCTAAACTGAACTTCAATATCTGAACGCTCAAAAAAGCTTCTGATAAAATCAATAATCACATATTTCAAGTGCCCCATGTGGATATTCTTATCGATTACCAGACCTTCAATTTGGTGAAACATGGGCGTATGAGTTAAATCAGAATCAGAACGATATGTTCTACCTGGAGCAATAAAGCGATATGGAGGTTTTTCATTTTGCATTGTTCGCACCTGAATGGGCGAAGTATGCGTCCGTAGTAATTTAGTCTTATCATCCGTCCTCTTAAGGTAAAATGTATCATGCATCTGGCGCGCTGGATGATTCTCGTCAATATTAAGCGCAGTGAAATTATACCAATCATCTTCAATACTTGGACCATCTTTTATGTCAAAGCCATATTTGGCAAATACTTGTATTAACTCTTCCATACATTGAGTTATCGGATGTATACTACCGGAAACTCTTGGCCTTGCTGGTACTGTCAGATCTAACTTTTCAGATTCAAATCTGAGTGCTAACTCTGCTTGCTGCGTAACTTGTGTTTGTTCATCGATTGCGGTTTGGATCCGCTCCCTAACATAGTTAATCTTTTGCCCTAATTCCTTGCGCTCGTTTGGGAACACATTACCAAGCTTACTCATTTCTTGATTTATCAAACTCGACTTGCCAAGAAATTCAACTTTAATATCTTGCAACTGACGAGAAGTTTTTACAGTGTCGATCTTTTTTAAAGCCGATTCCAATATTTTGTCCAACATAAACTCAACTTTTATAGTCTCTTTCTAATATAGAGAAGAATAGTCGATTTTATATATAAACACAAGATAAGCATGTAGTTATTTAATTGCATTGTGAACTAAAATTTGTGGAAAGTATCAAGGTTTATTAGTTCTTTTTAACTCCGGACATTAGCCAATAGCTTTCAGTAGCACACTGAAGAATCTCATCCTTTTCATCTTTTTCAACTGCAGACTGTAATATCGCATGAATATTCTTTAACCTTCTAAAAGGCAATCTTATGGTTTTATCCATATGATACAAATGGGGATATCTGCCCGGATTAAAATAAACATCATTTTCATCTACTAAACAAAATAATGTATTATTTTTATATATACCGTCTCCTTGAAGCTCTTTTTTTACTATCAAGGGCTGCATTGAATCAAGCACAAAGAGCACCCTTTTTAGAACAAATTTTCCCTTCCCTGCATCCTCTACACTCATAAACTATCCTAAATACATACAGCATTTTATTTCGTTTATATCATGGAGCAGATTGAGATGCAACCCAAAGTTTATTTATATTTGTAACAAATCTAATATCATTTGCAATGCGATTTTACACGCCTCTTGGCGTATATGCTCCCTATCACCCTTTAGGTGATGAGTATAAGTATGTACCTCACTATCATTGACAATACTAAAACAAACCATACCAACTGGTTTACTTAAAGTTCCACCATCTGGACCTGCAACGCCGGTAATTGATACCGCGATATCACTAATTTGTAATTTTTTTGCAGCCCAGAGCCATTTCTTTGGCTGCAAGCTCAGAAACAGCCCCATACTGGGTCAAAGATTCCAAAGAAACTGATAATAGTTTTACCTTTGTCTCGTTGCTATAGCTAACAATACCGCCAGTAAAGTATGTAGAAGAACCTGGAATTGATGTCAAATATGATGAAAGCATTCCGCCAGTACATGACTCTGCAACAGAAATAGTTTTGCCGTTACTGGTAGATTTTATTTTTCTAACTAGTTCTATCATAAATTAGCTTGAGCTCGATTATAAGTCAATAAACAACTATAGCTCTATAACCGGATAAAAATCCAATATAAAAAATACTAACACATACTGCACTACGCTTGCAAATATTGCGGCAGCAATGTCATCTACCATAACTCCTATTGCACCCTTGATATTCTTATCGAGCCAATTTATGGGCCATGGCTTTAACGCATCAAATAGCCTAAATAACACAAAGGGCAAGACAAACAAACAAACTATATCAATGTGAGTAGCGTCAAAGTGTTCTGGTAATGAGGTAGCATAAGTAAGAACAACCGAAAAAGAACATAATAGGATTGTTAACATTTGACCAACTACTTCATCAATGACTACTTCCCTGGGATCTTGTGCCTCCTTATCTTCAATATATATTGAGGTACAGTAAGTACCCAAAATAAACAAAACAATAATTACAAAAAGCTCTAACACAAATAACGCTATTATTTGTTGCTCTTGAAAGTTAAAACCTTCAATTGGAAAAACAATTTTGTTATTTAGTACAAAATACATTATCATATAACATAGTGGGAAAGCAGGTAGCGACCCAAAAGTGCCTGGGACATATTTGATCTTGCCAATGAAAAATACCGTTGAAATAAGTTCTGCAATTTTTTTACGCATATTTATCATTTAAATTTGAATTTTATAGATGTATCATTGCAATAATTTTCAGAAAAATCAAAAGACAGTTGATCTAGGCTTCAATAAAAATAAAGATGGTGCCTCAAAAGTACTAGCAGCTAGCATTGATAGCTGCTATTTACTAGGCTAGAAGTTTGGCACAAAGTTTTGTAACATAAAATAAGAGATATTCATGACAAAAGAAATTACCGATAATGACTTCCAGAAAGAAGTAATTGATTCAAAACAACCAGTACTAATAGATTTTTGGGCAGAATGGTGCGGTCCATGCAAAATGCTGGGCCCTATAATCGAGCAACTATCTGTTGAGATGAAGGATAAAATAAAAATAGTCACGATGAATATTGATGAAAATCCGGAAGCTCCTTCCTCTCTTGGTATTCGTAGTATTCCAACTATGGTGATATTCAACGAGGGAAAACAAATTGCCACCAAGGTCGGGGCTCTTCCCAAGAACTCAATTAAAGATTGGATTGATTCATCTTTGTAATGCTTTTAAAGTTTGGCTTTATCTTCAAAGATTTAAACTCTCTGTCCGGGCTTCAAAAACTGGACGGGATTTTTTTGCAATGGATTCAAGAACAAGATTATGAATTAGCTGCAAAACTAAAAGACTATAGATTAATCGGCTCTGAACATATTGATTCAATTAGTCACTCTGAATTCCTTTTGCAACTCGCTCCTTTTGTCGATGATTTTATCGCAGAACTTTTTAACATTGAAAAAGAAACTCTGGGCTTAAAGAAAGAACACAAAAAATTTGATCCAATTTATGAATGTAGACGGAAATTTGTTCAACGATACGCAGTCAAACAATATCCAGAAGAAAAACTTGCAGAACTTGATTTTGCAAAAATTACTATAAATGTAGAACGGCTAATTGGTGCTATTAACGAGTTATCGCTTGCTCAATCTATTATTGAGTGGCAGAAAGATTCTGACACTTACCAAAATGAATTAACTATAGCAGCGCAATATTGTGCATTTATGGTAGCACTTCGTAGCTCTTTAACATTGTTTGATCTACCAAAAGCAGTTGACGTAAATAATCATCTCAGTAAGCATAAGATAGATCGCTTGGGTAGAGATATTTATGTAGGCTTTAACCATCGCGACCATTCCAATTCTCTAGGTAAAGCCTATGCTATGGCTAAATATTGTATATATTGTCATAAGCAAAAAAAAGACTCCTGTTCAAAAGGGCTTGAGCCTGAAAAAACTGGATGCCCTTTGAAACAAAAAATCTCTGAAATGAATCTGCTAAAAAGCCAAGGATTCAGTATTGCTGCTTTATCAGTAATTGTCATTGATAACCCTCTAGTTGCTGCAACAGGTCACCGTATTTGCAATGATTGTATGAAAGCCTGCATATTCCAAAAACAAGACCCTGTAAACATTCCACTAGTAGAGTCAAACATTCTCGAGCAAGTACTAGGGTTACCTTGGGGGACAGAAATTTACCTGTTACTGACTAAATGGAATCCGCTAAATATTGACGCTCCACTACCGCTCTCTTTAAGTGGCTATAGCGTACTAATTACTGGTATGGGGCCAGCAGGATTTGCTTTATCTCACTATTTATTAAATGAGGGGCATAAAGTAACAGCGATAGATGGACTCAAAATATCCCCCCTTCATTTTGATATAAAAAAACCAATAAAATACTGGCAAGAAATGACACTAGCTCTGTCAACCAAGTTACCTCAAGGATTTGGTGGAGTAATGGAGTATGGCATTACTAATAGATGGGATAAAAATAACTTAAGTCTCTTGCGGCTCATTCTAGAAAGGCGAGAGACTTTTAATATACATAGCGGAATAAGACTTGGTAGCAACATTACGATCGAACAAGCTTTTGAGCGATTTGACCATATTGCCCTATGCATAGGTACTGGTAAGCCTCGCTATGATAATTTGCCTGGCTATTTTGCTAAAGGAGTTCGGAGTGCAGCAGATTTTTTAATGAATCTACAACAAGGAGCAGCTTACCACAAAGCCAGCAACGCAACTTTGTTGGTGCGGCCTCCATTTGTAGTGATAGGTTGCGGGTTAACTGCCATTGATAGTGCAACTGAGCTTATGCATTATTATCCAACGATGGTAGAAAATTTCTTAGTGAATTGGGAAAGGTCAGAATCCACCCCAAGAAATCTAAGCCAAGCAGATCTAAGGATTGCTAAAGAGTTTACCCAGCATGCACAACTATTTAGAAAAGCAATAGATGACACCGAGAAATTACGAATAATGCAAAGCCTTGGCGGAGTCACTATTTGTTATCGTAAATCAATCAAAGAGTCACCGGCGTACAAATTAAACCCAGAAGAAATAGAACATGCTCTCGCCTTAGGTATAAAATTTAAAGAAAATATTTCTCCAAAAGAAATAAGCACTGACGAATTCGGCTATGCCAAATCTATTGAGTTTACTAACGGAACAGCAATTCCCGCCAAATCAGTACTCATTGCAATCGGTACTCATACTAATGAATTCCACGATATTGATCATAACAAAAAGGGTATAAGTAGGTTTGGAGATTGTGACCCCAAATATGCTGGAAACGTTGTTCGTGCTCTTGCTAGCGCTAAAAATGGTTATAAAGCAATCAGCCAAACTATGTCAAGGCACAAACCTAAACACTGGACTGATCGAAGCTCTGACCTAAAGAGTACTATTGTCAAGGTCAACATCTTATCCAAAGATATTGTTGAATTAATAGTGCATTCGCCACTGGCAGTACAAAACTTCAAACCAGGACAGTTTTTCAAGTTACAGAATTACTCAAGTGACATCAGCAAACGTATGGAACCACTTGCCCTAACTGGGGCCTATATTGATCGTCAAGAAAATACTATATCACTCATTATCCTTGAAATGGGAGCATCAAGTAAACTATGTCGTAACCTTAGGGAGCAAGATGAAATTATCCTCATGGGGCCAACTGGAGCTCCCACGAAAATTGTCAAAAACAAAAATGTTGCTCTAGTGGGCGGAGGCCTTGGTAATGCAGTATTACTAGCCGTTGGCCAAGCGTTAAAGGCAAATAATTGTAATATTACATATTTTGCTGGCTATAAAAAACTGCAAGATCGATTCTATCATGAGAAAATAGAACAAGTTGCTCATCAAGTATTTTGGGCATGTCAGGACGATATTTTGAGCAAATCACGACACCATGATTTTTCCATAAAAGGCACTATTATTGATGCTATTAGATATGCCAAAAAGGCTGGCTTATTAGCTAAAATAGAGCATGTAATTTGTATTGGATCCAACACAATGATGCAAACAGTGGCGGCAAAAAAAATAGAGCTGTTTGGTAATGCCAGAATGATATGTAGTCTTAACTCGCCAATGCAATGCATGATGAAAGGAATTTGTGGTCAGTGCCTTCAAAAAGTTGATGATGAACGAGGCTATATTTTCTCGTGTGTTGCTCAAGATCAGGACTCTGATATTGTCGATTTTGAAGTACTAAGAGATCGGCTTGAAGCAAATTCTTTGCTAGAAAAGATAATATTTTAGTACATGGATAGCCTCTTTTTATAGATTTATATTTTCTCTAAATTCAAGGAGAAACGTAACTTAAATAAAAATATAAAAGATACAAATGAAAAAAATATGTATAGTAAAAAAAGCGTCAATCATATAATTTATCGCACATGTTAGGATATCCCACACTTGCAAAGTACTTGGTGATACTGTTTTGGAAACAGTTATTGATTACATCCACAATAATCTTGAGTATATTATTTATCTCAAACGCATTTGATGTTTTGCAGAAATTTAAATCAGTTACTATTTCTCCAAATGATTTCTGGTTATTAATTTTATATAAAGTGCCTTATCTTTTTAACGAAGTTAGTGTTATGACATGTTTCATAACAACATTGTTATTTATTCAGACCCTTAGAAAGAACAACGAGTTAATTATTATATTAAGCAATGGAATAGCTCCGTGGAGAATATTCCTTATGCCCGTTATGGCTACTTTCTTTTTTGGGATTATGGTGGTAACTTTCATCAATCCTATGGGAGTATATGGATTAACAAAATATACAAAACTAGAAGCAACAGTTACAGGAGTAACCTCTAGTAATTTCATTATCTCACCAACAGGAGTTTTCTTTTATGAAAAATACTTGGGTAATAACAGAATAATCCATGCAAAATCGATAACGGTAAATAGCAATACTCTTAGCGATGTGACAGTATTAGTAGTTGACGCACAAAATAATCTTATTCAACAAATTGACTCTGCTAAAGCTATTCTAGAATCAGGAATATTTATTCTCTCCGAACCAACCATTACATCACATGGCCGTACATCAACCGTTGCTAAAATAGAGTTACCAACTAATCTGTCCATAAAGAAACTTATCTTGCAATTCAATCCGCCCCAAATGATTCCGCTCTGGAATTTACAAAACTCAATCAATAAATTTTTAGAATCTGGACTGGCAGTCACACGTTACCAACTATATTATTATAAGCAGCTATTAAAACCATTAGCAATGGTTGCTTTATCTTTGGTGGCATGTTGGTTCGTAAGTCTGAACACTAGAGATAAATCTAACTCAACCACCTTAGTATTAGCTTTACTTGTGGGTATTGGCTCTTATTTCTTTCTTGAAATAGCTCTTCGCATCCTCGCTTACGGTGGATTTTCTCCATTTTTAGCAAGTTTATTACCAATAATAGTTATAATTCTGATTAGTAATTTTGTTATTTTACATTTTCAAGAAGCTTGATATAATACTTGACAACATTATTAGCATCTATTTAACACTGCACTTTTTTGGAGCAACATACCATGAAATTTCTAACTTTTCTTGATCGATTTTCTACAGATATTGCTATTGATCTGGGAACAGCAAACACTCTGGTTTACGAAAAAAATAAAGGTATCGTTCTTGATGCTCCCTCTGTAGTAGCCCTTATAAAAAAGGACGGAACACTCAAGCCTTATGCCTTTGGTCATGAAGCAAAGATGATGCTTGGCAGAACACCAACTGACATAGAAGCAAAACGACCTATGCGAGATGGAGTTATCGCAGATTTCAAAGCAGCTGAAGAAATGATCAAGTATTTTATACGCTCAGTACGAGATAAGAGATCTTTCACCGGACCAAGAATAGTTATATGCGTTCCTTCTGGCTCTACGCCAGTTGAAAGAAGGGCTATTCAAGAAGCCGCTGAAAGCGCTGGAGCTAGAGAAGTGTTTCTTATAGAAGAGCCCATGGCAGCAGCGATTGGTGCGGGACTACCAGTAACCGAACCAACTGGCTCAATGATTGTAGATATCGGTGGAGGAACAACAGAAGTTGCCGTACTTTCTTTAGGTGGCATAGTTTATGCAAGATCAGTTAGAGTGGGTGGCGATAAAATGGACGAAGCGATTATATCGTATATAAGAAGACATTACAATCTGCTTGTTGGCGAGTCAACGGCAGAAAAAATAAAGAAACAAATAGGTACAGCGTGTGTTTTACCTGATACCCATTTAAGACAGATGGAAATCAAAGGGAGAGACTTAATAAACGGTATACCTAAAGAAATGGTTTTGAATGAAAAGCAAATTTCTGAAAGTTTAACCGAACCAATAAGTCAGATTGTAGAAGCAGTAAAAACTGCTTTAGAGTGTACTCCACCAGAACTTTCATCTGATATTGTTGATAAGGGTATAGTTTTGACTGGGGGTGGAGCTTTACTGAATAATTTAAGTTATGTACTCAGAGAAGCTACACAATTACCAGTATTTGTTGCTGATAACGCCCTTGCGTGCGTAGCGCTTGGTATAGGAAGAGTACTTGAAGATTTTACAAAATTAAAACATGTATTGTTTAAACAGGAGTAATTAGTGGCAATATTAGAAAATAGGGTACGCACTAAGAATAGTTTGATAGAATTAACTAAATTCATGTTATTCTTTATTAGAAAATCCTTGGTTGCTATACTAATATTGCTTTCGTGCCTGTTGGTATATTTTTCTTATCCTAGCAGAATGGCCACATTTTCTCTTGATTCTATTGGAAAAGTATTATCTCTTGGAACCGTTATATACGGCCAATCGGTCAATAAGCTAAAATCTGCATATTCGATAATTTCCTATTTTCAAGACCTAGAAGCCGAAAATTTAAAGTTAAAACTTGAGATAGCCTCTATCTCAAAGACACAAGAACTAGAATCTTCTTTAAAAGCAGAAAATACCGCTTTGAAAGAGATACTTAATGTACCCCAAGATCTTGAAGCAAAATTTGTTACTGCAAAAATAGTAGGCACAACCATAAGCCCGTTTACCAGTTCAGCAATTATACAAGCCGGCAAAAACGAAAACATAAAAGTTAATGATATTGTAAAAAGCGCACAGGGTTTGATTGGCAGGATTACAGATGTAGGGAAGCATTATTCTACTGCAATGCTTATAAATGACCATAACTCTCGAATCCCAGTTATAACTGGAAACTCTAGAAATCGAGGAATTTTGGCGAAACAAGAAGATAATTTGAAAGTTATATACTTAGAAGAAAACAATAATGTACAGGTTGGAGAAATGATTCTAACTTCTGGCGATGGGAAAATATTTCCTAGAGGAATACCAATTGCAACTATAACTAAAGTTAAGGGTAAAGAGGCATTTGTAGAAATTCTTGACGATCTAAGTAAAATTGACTTCGTAGTAGTATCAAATGTAGAGTAGTCTAACGACTTATTAAATTATGATATAGTTAGATGAATGATAAAATACTTTTTTATAATTGTTCGGAAGCAATTAAATTTATCAAACAATGGTATTACACAAACCTATGTATATCTACAGTAAACATATCGCCAAAATCATTCTTCCGGTATTATCCGTCATAACTGTAGTTTTGACAAGCCTTGTTTGGATTGTACAGGTGTTGAACCTAGTAAATTTACTAGATAAGGGGATCGAGTTAAAGACTTTTATCAAGCTAGTAGTACTTTTGGTACCGTACCTGTTATTTATGATAATGCCTATTATTTCTGTGATAGCAGTAATTTATATATATAACCGCCTGCAAGATGAGAGACAGTTAATTATACTAAGAGGAGCTGGTCTTAATAATTACGAAATTGCAAAGCCAGCCTTATTTGTTGCTACGATAGTGACAATTATAACAACCTACATTTCTGCCTATCTAATGCCAGTTTCTTATACCAACTTAAAAAAAAATATTAGTAATGTTAAAGAAACTTATGTATCAAATCTAATCGAGACTAGAACATTTAACCAGATCTCGAAATATGCTACGATATATGTGGATAGCAAAAATCAAAATAATGAGATGCAAGGGATAATTTTATTTGATAATAAAATACCCGCAAATAACACTGTTTTTTTTGCTAAAAAAGGGGAGATAGTAAATCCTGATCAACAGAACCCCAAATTCCTATTGTCACATGGATTGAGACATTCCTATGATACTCAAGGGAATATTACCACACTTCATTTTGATCATTTAGTAATAGAGCTAAGTAGCGAGCTGCAAGATGATTCTGAGCGCAGTAAAACCAGCATGGAATTATTTATTCCAGAAATGATCTGGCCAGATCCATCTATACCGATTGAAAAACAGAATCGTTTAATCACTGATGGCCATTTAAGATTAGTTTGGCCTTTATACAATTTTGTTTTCGTTTTTCTGGCTCTTGCAATATTCTTGAGCATTCCATACTCACGCAAAACCCAAATTAAACCCTTTATTTACACTTTTGTGCCAGTGCTAGTTGCATCATATTTTCACTTTACCTTACAAAAAATGGCTTATAAAGATTTAGATTATATTTTTCTCTGTTATGGCAATGCATTTATTTGTATAATTTTCAGCATATGGCAAACCACTAGAAGAACTTTGTAATACCAGTTTGGGATAAAAAAAGATATGCATTTCAAAGAGCTTTCAGAATTTCTTACATTTCTTGAAAAAAATAATCACCTAAAAAGAATTACAACGCCAGTTTCTGCCAAGCTAGAGATTACAGAAATAAGTAGTAGGTTTTTGGCACTAAATGGACCAGCATTATTTTTTGAGAATGTAATAAAAGATGACGGTACATTATCGGACTACCCAGTTGTTACAAATCTATTCGCCTGTAAAGAACGAATCTCGCTTGCTCTTGGAATAAAAAATTCGCAGCAACTACGAGAGTTTGGAAAACTCTTAGCTTTTATGAAAAACCCAGAGCCGCCATCGTCACTAAAAGAAACTTTTGCTATGCTTCCGATCGCTAAAAGAATTTTGTCAATGAATCCAAAAACAGTCACCAAAGGAAGTTCTCAGGAAATAATAATGACCGATCCTGACCTTAGTATATTCCCTATCCAGACCTGTTGGCCAGGAGATATTAGCCCATTAATTACATGGCCATTAATCGTAACAAAAGGAACTGGCAACGACAAAACAGATAATTATAACTTAGGAATATATAGACTTCAGCCAATCGGTAAAAACCAACTCATAATGCGGTGGTTAAAAATGCGAGGTGGAGCAGGGCATTATACAAAATGGCAAAACCTTGGCAACAAATCTATGCCTGCAGCTGCAGTAATTGGAACTAGTCCTGCCCTTACACTAGCTGCAGTAATGCCTATTCCAAACACTATTTCAGAGTATAGTTTTGCAGGATTATTGCAAAATAAGTCGATTGAACTTGTACAATGCAAGACTATTGATTTAAAAGTTCCCGCTCATGCAGAAATAATCTTGGAGGGAGAAATTAGCCTTACTGACTATAAGCCGGAAGGTCCCTTTGGCGATCATACCGGATATTATAATGACGTAGAAACCTTTCCAGTATTTACAGTCACAGCCATAACCATGAAAAAGAATCCTGTCTATTTAAGTACCTATACTGGAAAGCCACCAGATGAACCATCTATTCTGGGAGAAGCGTTAAATGAAATATTTGTTCCACTAATACAGCAACAATTTCCTGAGATTATAGATTTCTATTTACCACCTGAGGGCTGCTCTTATAGAGTAGCCGTTGTTTCAATAAAGAAAACTTATCCAGGCCAAGCTAAAAGAATCATGATGGGAATTTGGTCATTTTTACAGCAATTTATGTATACAAAATTTATTATTGTCGTGGACAATGATATTAACATACGCAACTGGAAAGAGGTAATTTGGGCAATTTCAACAAGAACAGACCCAAAAAGAGACTCTACCTTTATTGAAAATTCACCCATTGACTATCTGGACTTTGCCTCGATTGAATCTGGTTTGGGTAGCAAGCTTGGAATTGATGCAACCAATAAGTTACCTCCAGAAACCAAGCGTAATTGGGGAGAAATAATTAAAATGGATAGTGAGGTTGTTAAAAAAATTGATAACATGTGGGCCGACATTTTAAGATGATAGCCCACATTATGTAAAAAGAAGTACTAAGAAAATGAATAATTCCTACTGCAATAAAGCAATAAAATCCTCAGTCTTAACACTGGGCCTTTAAACAAGATGTAATTTTAATAAGCAATTTCTGGTACGACTCTGCTAAAATAGAATCCAATTCTTCAGTTAGAAAGTCATGATCTATTTCTATGTTTGTGTTTTTATGTAAACTTCCTAGCGTTACTTCTTCATCATAAAGTAAATCACCCAAACCATTACCTATCTTGCTAAAAGCTTTGACTACTAAATTTTTAATCTGACGGTGCTTTTCTTGTTCTATAAACGCTCCTAATTCTTGTTCCATAAATAACTCCTAAAAATTAAATCTGTTAGTATTAGCAAATATAATCTCTTACATTTTACCTGGGTAATAACATAGATAAAAACCTATACTTGTTAGCTTACTGAGCCTTAGCTTAGAAACAAATAGGTAAAAATCCCTTAAGTAAACCACGAGGTTATTTTTTATTAGCACTTACGTGAAATCTTGTGTATACCTTAAAGATAATTTCATTAATTAGGTACTAATATAAATAATAGCTTTTATATTATCTCAGATATACGTTTTACCTCTAGAGAAATAGATGTATTAGCCTGTCTATTACACAATAGAACGGAAAAAAAAATTGCAGAAATTTTATCCATCTCCCCTAGGACTGTTGAAACTCATATAGCAAACATGAAAATGAAGCTGTCTGGAGCTTCAAAAGATCAAATCATAGACTTTCTAGAACTATCAGACAAAGTGCCTGATTTAAAAAATATTTATAGCAAATTATTAATACATAATTTATTTCTACGAAAGCTTAAAGAAATAAAGTACTTACTTAATTCTAAGCAATATAATTGTTCTATAATCAATCAATCTTCCAATAAAGATAATCAATTATTAATTGAAAAAAGTCTTAAAGAGGCTGGGATTATAATTAGTGAACCTAATAATAATATTATTAGGTTATACATACAAGATAAAGAACTTAATGTTTACCCTATCGAATCTGAAATCGTAATATATATTATCTTTAACTTAGAAAAACCAATAAAAATACAGAAAGCACACGAATATATTAGCTTTACCGATAATATAGACTATGAATTGAATATATTAAAGCTGCTTTTGAAAATAACCCAAAAATCAGAAATTAATACGATAATAAATACGTTTAATCGTGAAGCTCAAAATATTAATGATGGTTTTTTTAATTCAGCTATTAGTATCCCAAAACCCACTAAGTCATT
>CAMCMD010000017.1 GCA_945875975.1 Rickettsia typhi | reverse complement strand
TTAAACTCTAATTTAATTAACCAATGTGTTAACTAAATTATCACTCTTTTTTTCTTTTGAAAGTGGACTTCTCTTCTGGCGCAGGGGTGGACTAGTATGCTTGGCGCAGATTCATTTTTAGTGGACTAGTATGCTTGGCGCACAACAATTCCATCTATGAAATTAAAAATTCCTGTAGAACCAAAAATTTATAATATTATAGGGGGTATTCAATCTTTATTGCCTTTTTTTGATTTAGAACATCCAATGATATATGAAGAATTGAGTCATTTGTTGGCACATAATAAGAAAATTTTGAAAAATTTAGATTTAATAGGGTTCAAATTCATTGGCACAAAATTCATAAAAGGAAAAACTTTTTGGGAAGATTCTATAGAACGTGGTGCTGATTTTAAAAGATCTAATTTTATAAAATTAGATCTTTCTAATGCAGTTTTAAAAAATAATTTATTTCAAGAAAGTAATTTTTATGAAGTTAAATTTCAGTTTGCAGATATGCATAATACTAATTTTGCTTTTACAACATTTAATGAATGCGATTTGTCAGAAGCAAATTTAGAACAGAGTAATTTTTGTGAAGCAAGTTTTGTCAATACAAAGTATTCGGCCACAACTAATTTACAAAAAGTAAATTTTATAGGAGCAGATTTAACTGGTTTTGATTTTAGAAATAATGAAAATTTGCCAAGGCTAAAGGGAGCATTTTATAATTCAAAAAAATTTGATGTTATTAAAGATAATGATGATGGAAATATAATTTTGTTTTTAGCAACGGATTTTCCCAATTCCTTTAAAAAGTTTAATGAAGAACCTGAAAGTTATATTATTCATCCCACAAAATTTTCCCCAGGATTTGATCCTGAAGCTCATGGTATGATAGACGTATCGAAATGGTAATTGTTTTTCTTCTAGAGAAATTGTTATTTGGAAATAATAATCAAAAATGAGTTTGAAAAATATCCAATTAAATGTTATTAAAGAATAATTCAACTAATATAAGAATTAGAAAAACCATGTCTGCACTCAACCTAAACATTGCTGAGAGTTACTATGCAGCAATGAATAATAAAGATTTAAATGAAATCGCATTATGTTTGCACCCAAAAGTTAGGTTTTTAGGTCCTTTGGCGCAGCTAGAGGGGAAAGAAGCTGTTCTTGAATCTGCTAAAGGATTTTTAGGGATTATTGATTCTGTGAAGATGCGAACAAAAACCGCTTTTAGTAACCAGGCTATGCTGGTTTATGATCTGAATTGCGTACAGCCAATTGGCACTATCCGTGTAGCTGCGCTTATGATATTTGAAGATAATCTTATTTCAGCTATTGAATTGTTTTTTGATGCTCGTGTCTTTGATAAAAGATGAAGCGTGCTATTTTAAACAATAAATCTCTTCACTAGTCATCGACTATGATTTCGTCATGGTGAACTTGGTTGAAACTCTTGCGCTTGCCTCTTGGCCTAGGCCTTATTTTGCTGCATGAGAGGCTAAATCAAGTTCAGCATGACGACATTACTACACCGTCATGCCGGGCTCGATCCGGCATCCTTTTCTGTTGCTTACCCTAGGCGAAGAGGTAGGCTCAAGCTTCAATTAGTCAGTATGACGTTTAATTTGATCAACCCACCTAAATAGTTGCTAATCCAACCCAAACAATTATAATTGGCACAATGCATCTAACTTAAGCTAAACGTATGAAAACAAAACTACCCAAACGATCATTAGAAGTTAAAGAAAGGCTTGACGCAATTGTTAAAGAAATTCTGGCCGTTGCCAAGAATGAACTAGCGATGATTATTCTCTTTGGTTCTTATGCGAGAGGAACTTGGGTAATTGACTCGTATATGGAAGGCCATATAACATATAGTTATGTGAGTGATATAGATATTATGTTAGTGACAAAAAGCCCAAAATTTGCTGGATTTAAAGGAAGTTTTTTAGAGAGAAGAATAGAAGATAGATTAGAGCGTAAAGGTTTGAATGATATGCTTCGTTTTACCCCGCGGGTGACTTTAATTACCGAAACTATTGCCCATTTAAATAAAGAGCTTGAAAAGAACAGGTACTTTTTCTCTGATATTAAGAAAGAAGGAATTCTGCTTTATGATAGCGGTGAGTTTAAATTGGCAGAGCCTAAGGAATTAAGCTGGGAAGAGCGAAAAGAAATAGCTCAGGAGTATTTTGACGACTGGTTTTACCATGGTACAGAATGCATAATTGATGCTTATAGCACTTTAAAAAGAAATAACTTTAAGAAAAGCGCCTTTGAGCTTCATCAAGCAACTGAAAATTTTTATAATGCTGTTTTGTTGGTCTTTAGCGGTTATAAAGGCAGAGACCATGATATTGAAAAGCTTGGCAGTTTAGCTAGCAACTATAGTGATGAGCTATTAAAAATATTCCCTCGTGATACTGACGAACATAATCGTCTTTTTATTCTGCTTAAAGAAGCATACATTAGAGCCCGTTATGATAAAACATATAAAATTACTGAGGAAGAGTTACTTTATTTGATCCAGCGCGTTGAGAAGCTAAAGGCAGTAACCGAGGAAATATGTCAGGCTTGGATTAATCAACCATTAATATCTTCTTAATAGACACAAGCAACCTCCTTAAAAAAAAACTTTCTGCAATTTTGTTACAAAATTTTACCATAATAATTAAAAAATGCGATCAGCACTTATTTAAAAATTGATAATTAATTAATACTCTGACACACTTAATCAAAGTTAATTAAAGGTATTTCCATGATGAATATATTAAAATTTGTATCAACCTCATTATTATTGTTTGTCGCTTTAACAGGTGTGGCCCAAGCAAAAGAAGGGGTAGTAGCAGCAAAAGAAGGAGCGTTAGCGGCAAAAGAAGCAGCGTTAGCAGCAAAAGAAGCAGTGGTAGCAGCAAAAGAAGCGGCGTTAGGAGCAAAAGAAGTTGCAGCAAAAGAAAAACAATTTTCTTCAGAAATACAGCAAAAACTACAGGCTAAAATGGAGTCGTTGGTTAAAGAAATTAATGCGCCAGGATTCAATGTGGGCATATGGATCCCAGGGGAAGGAGAGTGGCAAAATTCTTTTGGTGTTGCAAATAAAGAAACTGCAGAAAAAATGAGCTTGGATAAGCATTTCCGTATAGGTAGTATCACCAAAACTTTTGTAATTACAGCTTTATTACAATTGGTTGATAAAGGTGATATCTCTTTGGATGATAAAATAAGTAAATATATTGATAATGTTCCTAATGGTGATGAAATTACTATCAGGCAGTTAGCTAATATGACTAGTGGACTGGCCAATTATTCTGAAGATGAGGAATGGGTAAAGACGTCAATTTTCACTAAAAGTGATCGTAATATACCGGTGAGTGAGCTATTGGGTGTAGCTTTTAAAATAGCTCCAGCTTTTGCTCCGGGAAAAGGATGGCACTATTCCAATACAAATACAGTATTGCTTGGGCAAGTAATTGAAAAAGTTTCTGGTTTAAGTCTAGATCAATACTTGCAAGAAAATATTTTCACGCCGCTGGGGTTAAGTGATACTTCATATCCTCTTGACGAGAAAATGCCATCACCTTATGCGCATGGATATACTAAACAAACTCTAGATGGCAAAGAAGCTGAGGTGACATTTAATAATCCATCTTGGACCAATGCTGCGGGGCAAATGGTCTCTACCTTTGCTGATTTAAAAATATGGGCAAAAGCTTTGGGCACGGGTGCTCTGCTAAGTGATAATGCATTTAAAGAAAGACTAAGCTGGGTTACCCTACCGCCCAATACGGCAAAAAGGAAATATGGTCTGGGTGTTGGTGCCAATAATGGTTGGATTACCCATACTGGTTCATTGCCAGGATATAATTGTGTAGTAGCGTATTTACCAGAAAAACAAGCCGTTCTTGTGGTTATGATCAATAGTGATATAGATTTAGTGGTGAAAGGGAAAAACGTACCATTGACTGATATGGTATTTGAGGCTGTTACTAAAATAATCATCCCCGCCAATGTCCCTATTCGATGATAGATGCACCACGGTTATCCTGACTTAAACTTGCTTATCTTTTTTTGTTAGGAAGGCAAACAGATTTACATTCAGCATGACGGTGCTAAGTACTGCGCGATATTTATGTGACAGTGGCTATCAAAAATATATTATGTATTTTACAAGTTATTTGTAGAGGGCGAATAGTTTTCCTGAGCCACAAATCAGCTTCTAACAATTATATTATGTAGATATATAGTTACAGGCTTTATACACATCTTAAGATTTATTAACATAGTTACCCGCATTAAGTAGTTGACTATACGGAATCCACTTATATTATGTTAAAATATGGTAGGCTTTATGTTGTAATGTAAGTGTTACAGCTTTTTTAGATTAAAGACCCAGATTATTTATAAATTATCTTTTTGCAGGGAATCAAATTATGGCAAGTAATAAAAAGTTTTTGAAGAGTTTACTAACGACAGCATCTGCTCTCGCAGTGATGGCTGGTGCAAGCAATGCGGGCGCGGCTGCTGTTAACATAACCGGAAATGCGTTTAATTTGGCTACTGGTGCAAATGCAAATGGTGTTGTTGGTAATGGCGATTCTGTCACTTACACAGGAGATTTTACTGGTATCACCGGGACTTTAGGCGGTATTACAATTGCAAAAATTGTTACTGCTGCTACAACGCCTGGTATATTAACGGTAGTTAATGATGCAGGGGCTGCTGGGACAAATGTCACTATTTCAAAAGTTACCACTGGTGCTGGAGGCCTATTACCAATATCTTTGTTTAACGCAAGTGAATTGACTTTGGATGGTGCTGGAAACTTATATGCAGGACTTGGGTCGATTGACGGTGATCAGGTAGGTGATGGCACGGTAATTTTAACCGGAAATGGCCTTATTTACAACGGAACAATTGGAGCAACCAAGCAGGTCGCTTTGGTAAAGATTAATGCTGGTGGTAATGCCGTGACTTTGGGTGGTGCTGTCGTAGCTGCTAGTGTTACATTTGTTGATAATTCAACCCTAAACCTAAATAATATGCTAACAGGTGACATCGATTTTGCCAATCAGGCAGGAACGGTTGTGGTGGCTAATAATAAGACTATTACTGGTGCTGTGGATAGTAATGGTGGAGCAAATGGTACGCTAAGGTTTGCAGGTATTGGTACAGTAACACAGGCCATTGGTGCGAATGGTGCTCTTTTGTTGATAGATGCAAATGGCGCGGGGGCGGTTAATTTGGGTAATGGTAATGCGGTAAACGCTACCACAATTAGAATTAGTAATGCTAATGCGGTTGTTACTGCAGCGGGCGATGTGAATGGTGAGGTGGTATTTACTGCGGCTGGAACATACAACTCTAGTAACTTAACAGGTGACATCGATTTTGCCAATCAGGCAGGAACGGTTGTGGTGGCTAATAATAAGACTATTACTGGTGCTGTGGATAGTAATGGTGGAGCAAATGGTACGCTGAAGTTTGCAGGTGCTGGTACGGTGACTGGCATCATTGGTGCGAATAATGCTCTTACTAAGATACAACTTTTGGGTGCTGGTGTTGTTGATTTGCAAGCTGCTGTTACAGCTACTGATATTACGTTTGGTGCAGCGGGAACCTTGCGTTTGCGGGGTAACACAACATCAAACATCGATTTTGTTAATAATGCAGGAACAGTGGTTGTAGCTAATGGCGTAACTATTACTGGTGCTGTGGATAGTACTGTTGGTGGGCCAAATGGTACGCTGAGGTTTCAAGGTGTTGGTACAGTAACACAGGCCATTGGTGCGAATAATGCTCTTTTGTTGATAGATGCAAATGGCGCGGGGGTGGTTAATTTGGGTAATGGTAATGCGGTAAACGCTACCACAATTAGAGTTAGTCATCCGAATGCGATAGTTACTGCGGCAGGTGACGTGAATGGTGCGGTGGCATTTACTGCAGCTGGAACATACAACACTAGTAACTTAACCGGTAACATCAATTTTGCCAATAAGGCAGCAACGGTTGAGGTAGCTGATACTAAAATTATTACCGGTGCTGTGGATAGTACTGGTGGACCAAATGGTACGCTGAGGTTTGTAGGACAAGGCGGAGTAACGCTTGCTGTTGGTGGGACTAATGCGCTGACATTGGTTCAATTAAATGGTGATGGTGGCCTTGGTGCTGCTAAGCTGGTAACATTTGGTGGATTGCTCAAAGCTGCAACGCTCGATTTGGCCGGTGCTAAAACTAAGGCGCAATTAGATACTGGAGCGTTGATTGATACTCTGACTATTGCTAATGCCAATTCTAGTGTGAATATAGCTAATGCGAATACCTTAGAGTTTACTGGAACTAATAATGCGATAAATCTAGCCGGTAATAATGGCAAAATAACATTTGGTGGCAATGATGCTGTGTTGAAATTAAACTCAACAGCTGGTATAGCAGTAACGGCTACATTTGGGGCGCTTAATCCAGGAGCAGGCGATACCGGTAAAATAATATTACATGCAAACGGTGCTGGATCAACATTAACTATCAACGGTGGAGTGCTGGGGCAAGTTGGAGCGAATACATTAAGAGCCATTACTGTAACAGGTAACCAGCTTGTTACTCTAAACTCTGCAATTGGTTCTCAATTGCTCGAAGTTGACAACGGAGCCAAATTATTGGCTACTAATCCCACAGCAGGTAGGTCCGTCCTTACCACTATTGGTGCACTCAGTGAGCTGGAGTATAGACCAACTGCTAATATGCAAATAGCTGCGACTAATTTTGCTAATGCGAATTCGGTCCTGAAATTAACGGCCAATGGAGCTGATCGTACATTTACTTTGCTAAATGACATTGATCCGGGTGGAAATGGGCAAGGTATAGTGATTTTGCATGGCGATGGTAATCAGGCTACTTTAACAGGAAATGGTGGTGTAAAAGTTCTTGGTAATGGTAACAACATTGCAGAAGTAAGAGCTACGGGAGGTGCATCCCAAATCAGTGCGTTAGTCGATATAACCAATGTTGATTTACTTACTGTTGATAATGGAGCGACTCTAAACTCGCTGACTAATACTGCTTTTGATATTGCTCAAACAAATATTGGTGCTGTGGGTGGGGGCGGTACTTTGATTCTAGATTCCCAAGGTGCAGCAGCTATTGATGTACTAGATGCGGGTAAGGCTCTTTCTTTTGAGCATGCCAATTCATTACTAAAACTAACGAACGTTGATGGAAATGCGAATGCTACCTTTAAATTAAAAACAAACTTGGCCCCAGGTGGTGGTGTTGATTTGAAAGGTAATTTGGAAATAAATGCAACGAATGCTCAAACCATAACGATTACTAAACAAGTAGGCCAAACTATTGGTACTTCAAATATAGTGAGATTGGGAAGTTTATTAATTTCTGGTGATCAAGCTGTGACTATTGATACCGGTGTATTTGCTAAAAATATTACGATTAGCTCTACTGCAAATGTAACTCTGGGCGCGGTAGATAGCGGTGTTGGTGATGCTACTAAGATTCAATTTACTGCGGATGGTGGGGTGTTAGAGTTTGCAGGAAATGTCACGACAAAAACTATTGATATTAATACTAAAACGAGAACTATCACTGTTGCAAATGGAATGGATTTAAACCTTGATGATATAACAAATGGTGCAAATTCTCAGATGACCTTCTTGGGCAATGGTAATTTAAATTTGTTCGCAGGTAAAACTGTTAATCTTGGTAAGATTATAGCTGGGGCAAATGCCACTACGGTTATTTTAGGCCAAGGAACATATACCGGTGAAGTTAGAGCTGCACATGCTGGGGGCACAGTGAAACTGTCAGACGGATTCAATCTAACCGGTGGCTTTAACACTACGGGTGGTGCCGCTGGAATTGTGAAATTCCTTGGTAATTCATCTGTTAGTGGTGCTCTGGGTACTGCTGGTAATGCTCTTGGAGCGGTAACTGTTGCGGGTGCTGGCACAACGCTGCAAGTTGGTGGCGAGATAGCTGTTGCTTCGCTCGATGGAACGGGTGCTGGTAATCAGAATTTGAAATTTATCAATGCTGGTAATCTAACAGTAGTTGGTAATGTAGGTGCTAATACACAATTTACCGAAATAGAATTTAATGGCGCTCATGAGGTTGATTTTAATAATTTAAAATCAACAAATGGTAAGACTTTGAATTTTACTGCGGCAGCGAAAGTTATAACAACTGGGTATGACCTTGGAACGACAGATATTCAAGGTGTAGCTGGTGGTAAGTTAACAATAGATATAGATCAAAATATTACAGGAGATATTACAAATTTTGGTACATTGAAGATAAGTGGCGACAAAATTGTGAATATAAATACTGCTAAATTTGCAGCTAATATAGAAACCAAAGTAGGCGGCGAGGGTACTGTTAATTTTAACATTGCTGGGGCAGATGTTATATCGGTCGGCGGCGGAGGAGCTAAAGTAAAAGCATTAAACTTTAGTGCGGCTAAGGCTATTGGTGCTGTTCATGCAGATAATATCTCGATTCTGGCAAACGGAAATGCAAGATTTACTGACGTAATCGATACAAATCAAATTAAATTTACGACTGCTGCCACTTCCATAGCTAATTTTGGTGCTGGGAATTTAACGACATTATTGGTTTCAGACGGTGGTACTGGTAAAGGTATAGCTAATTTTGCAGGCACTGGTATACAGGTTGATGTTGGTGCTGCGGGTGCTCGTCTTGCACAAGCAAACTTTGCAGCTGGCCAAGTGTCAGCAATAAATGCGAATATTTATGTAGATGCGATCAATGTTGATGGCACAATCACTATGACCAGAGCGGCAACTTTTGATGGCGCTTCCACTTTTAAAGCAGCAACTATTGCACTTGGCCCAAATGACTTGACGTTTAATAATGGGAATGTTGTTTTTAATGGCAATTCGATCATCAGCACCACAATAACTAGAGTGGATTTGGGGAACTTGGTTTCAGAAGCTGGTAGTAATATTACTATTAATGGTAATCTAGACGTTCAAGTTGACGCTTTGGCGGCTATTCCAGTTAATGGTCAGAGAGTTACTCTAATTAAGAAGGGCGGTGGGACGTTAAATCTTAACATTAATAATATAACAGTAACTAAAAATGGTGGAGCTTTTGCTCATTGGAGGCAAGAGATAGCGCCTGATGGTAGTTTAATATTAACCAATGCATCTCAAATAGCTGAGGATTCAAACGACGCTGCGGCAAGCGTAAATTACAGTAAAATAGTTACATCTGAAATTTCGCAAGCATTTGAAGATTTTGTGCCAGGAACACAAGGTGAAGATGTTTTAAGTGTTTTTAATACGTTCATAGCTCCTGATGGATCTAGAGATAAATTTGCTATAGCTGATGGTGAAGCTAGATTAGCCTATACTACAGCTAATGAAGTAGTAGGTGCTACTTTTGAAGCAGTGTCAACAATGACTGACCAAATTAATGGAAGGATGTTTGACGTCGGGTCTGTTGCTTTATCATTTGCCCCAGCGCCAGATGTTTCAAATGTAGGTCAAAGTCAAGGAGCATCGTTTACTCCTGCTGGGAATCAACCAGCTAGTGGTGGAACGCCATCTAGTCCTGCGGCTGGCGGAGGATCTGGTGGTAGTAGTAGTACAAATGTAGATGCGCCGGCGGCAAAGACCAAATCTACAAAAGTAAGTGCTAATGAATTTTCTGGTATTGCAGCTGGTGATCAGTCTGATCGCTATGGAATTTGGGCAACTCCATTCTATTCGAAAAGTACTCAGAAGCAGAGAGGTAGCTCATCCGGCTATAAGTCAGATGGCTATGGTGGAACATTTGGTTTTGATACCCGGGCTAATGAGGAGATGATTGTTGGTTTAGCAGTGACAGCAATGAATAGTGATATTAAGCACAAAGATTTCAAATCTGGCGATAAGACCAAAGTTGGTACAATCTTATTTTCTGCATATAGTAACTATCAATTCGGGAATAACTGGTTTGGACAAGGAGTATTCAGTATTGGATCAAGTAACGTCACAAACAAAGAAAAGCGCAGGATTTCAACAACTAATTACACCATTGCTTCAGCTGAGTATAGTTCGATGACATTTGCCAGTGAAGTACTGGGCGGATATAATCATCTGGTGAATAATCAGCTGGTACTTACGCCGATGTTTGGTTTAGGATATAGCCGAATTAACGATAGTAGCTATCAAGAAACGGGTAATGGGCCACAGTTGTTGAGCGTGACTAAACGAGCTTCTCAAAAAGTTGAACTTGTTGGTGGTTTGAGAGTGACTGGCCTGCCATTTATAGTTGGAGAAGTTTCTCTTACTCCAGAGATGCATGGATCTGTTCGTCATGATGTAATAGGTAAAGGGGCAAGGGTTGATGCAAAGATACCGGGTCTTCCAAATTTACCAAGCGAAAAGGTAAAACTACAGAAAACATATTATGGTCTTGGTGCTAGCTTAAAAGCAAGTTACGGCATGATGGATTATGGAGTAGCTGCTGACACGATGTTTGCTAAGAAGTATGTCGGTGTTAATGGTTCGGTTAACGTGCGTGTGAACTTCTAGTAGCACGAAATTTTTGCTATGAGAGAAAAGAAGAGACCCTGGGGGAAACCTAGGGTCTCTCCTTTTTAGGACTCGATGAAGTTAAGCTGTTCAAAATAAATCTAAAATAGATTTATTTTACTACATAAATACTGCTTCCTAAGATCCTGAAACGGCGTTCTGGTTGGTGGAAACATACATTTATCATAGCCTTGATCGGTTCCACATGCCTCCGATCATAGAGCTCGGAAAGCAAAGGAAGAGCCTGAATTAGGGCGAGGCAGAAAAATTTTCTGGACTTTTATCGCTATCAGTTATATAAGAATAGCAATTGAGTATCTCTTAGGGCTTGTAGCTCAGTTGGTTAGAGCGCTCCGCTCATAACGGAGTGGTCGCAGGTTCAAGTCCTGCCGGGCCCACCATTGTTATTTTTTCTCTTAATAGCTTATGAACAAAAACGACCTTTTCCTAAACAAGATGCATAATACTTGTGAATAATTTTTCATTGTTAGCCACTTATAGTAATTTAGGTTAAATTAGGTATTATTTTTGTTTTTTTATATTCATTCCATTCTACCCAACAATTTTCAGGGTCAATGTCCTTATATCCTCTGGATTTTTCTATTTTTCTTAACATAGAGGCTCTTATCATCATGCCAATTGCATTATCACGGATTTCTATTACTTCTTCTTCGGTTAAATCAGAACCTTTTTCTCTTTCTTTTAATTTAAGCAAATAAAGTAATTCTGGTGCGAAACTAATTTCTAAGTAATCTTCTTCTGGGTCATTCATATTCATTTCTTGTATTTGATTTTTTTAAAGAGCGTGCTAATTTTTTCTAAAAAAGTTTCCGGATTATTATCAAGATCCTCCTCTCCAAGCAGCCACTGTTGTTCATCGTTAATGGGAGTTGGTAATCTTTCAGCAATAACCGCAGCAATATAACTTGGATCTAAAAAAGGTATTTCAGATTCAATCACCCAAGCTAAATGTTCTAATAATTGTCTTAAATATCTCTCTTTAGTTAAATTTAGAAAGCTTGCATTTTTCTCTATGTTTTTGTTTAATTTTTTAGAGAGATTTAAAATTAATTCAGCCATGTTTGTTTATTTTTTTACTTAAAAGTTACAGGGAATTGATTTTGCTTAGGCAAAAATTTCTCATATAGTTTATATTCCATAACCAATACCCCTTTTTTTGATAGCCTCATAAATTTTATCAAAATTCTCTTTGTTTATAGATCTTTTTAACCCTTCTACTGTTTTATAATAATTTTTTGACATTTTATTCTTTCATTTTTTTAATTATAAGGTTTAATAGAACCTCTATTATCTTTAATTGAAATTTAAAAAAATCAACCCTTGTAAGAAATTGCTGGTTCAGTTTGCTGGGTTATCCAAAAAACATTGTTTAAATCGATATTAATTTCTCTATTGGTTATCAAATGGTATACTACCGCCCACCATTCTTCAAGTAAGTTGGATTATACAATTTTGGGTGATTTTTCAAATAGATTTCCCAAGAATTTAAATCTTGGAATCTCACTATTTTCAAGTGTGACAGTATCTGTAAACATTTTATGTGGCCTAACCCACAGCGTGTAATCGCCATAGAGTGCTCTGTAAACAACAAGCTCTTCTAGGGTTTCTGAGTGTCGACATATACCAATTACTTCGTACTTCTGACCTTTATAATGCTCATATAACCCTGGTTTTATCATAAATTTTCTCTTAAGGCCATAGTACTTCAGGTGGTAGGGACATTAAAATTGCTTCAACATTACCGTTTGTAGCAAGGCCGAAGCTAGTTCCACGATCATATAGTAAATTGAATTCAACATATCTTCCACGTTTTATAAGTTGATGCCGTCTTTGCTCTTCATTCCATGCTAAGTTCATCTTTGTTCTAACAATTTCTGGGTATGTCTGAAGTATTGTCATGCCTACGTCTTTAGTAAAAGCAAAATCTTGGTCAAAGCCATTAGATAGGTAATCATAGAATATGCCGCCGATACCTCTTGGTTCATTTCTGTGTTTTAGGTAAAAATACTCATCACATTGTTTTTTAAAATCAGGATAATAATTTGGGTCATGTTTATCGCAAGCATCTTTAAATGCTTGATGAAATTTTGCACTCTCGCTGGTATCTTCATACATTGGTGTTAAATCACTCCCACCACCAAACCAACTCTTTGTTGTTTCGATATATCGTGTGTTAAAATGAACAGCTGGTACGAGGGGCGAGCGCATATGAGCTACCATTGAAATGCCGGTAGCAAAAAACTTTGGATCTTGCTGCGCTCCGGGAATTTGCTTTCTCATGGCTTCAGAAAATTCGCCATGTACTGTGGAAACATTAACTCCTACTTTCTCAAAAACATTACCATGCATAAGAGACATCACGCCCCCACCACCCCCTTCTCTTTTCCAGCTTTTACGTTCAAAAGAACTAGCTCCCACATTCTTATCTAATGCAAATTCTTTTTCTATACCTTCAAAGGAAGTACAAATTTTATCTCGTAATGATTCAAACCAGCTTGCTGCTATATTTCTCTGATCTTGCATTTAGCTACCATGCATTTTTTATGATTATGGGTAGGCGGTATGGTTTTACTACAACCAAGTCAAATCGTATATTATATCTATTATACTGTTGATGCTTTGTAATAAATAACTCTGCAGTTCTAGTAATTCTTTGTTGCTGATTGTCAGAAACTATACCATCATGTAGTCCATGTTTTCTAGCTTTCACCTCAATAAATACTAGCTGATTACCACGTTTCATGATGAGGTCTATTTCTCCAACATAAGATTTATATCTATGGTGCAGAGGTTGGTAAAGTCTTATTAAATAATATATAAGTACACAATATTCAGCCAGTATGCCTAAATTGTAACGTATCATTTCTTCTGGCTTAGGTTGGTTTCTAGTACCTCTTTAACTGTATCTCGCATTACATAAATTACTATCAAAAATATACTAGATGTAAGCATTATATAAAAAGCAGGTGAATAATAAAGTCCTGTTATTTCAACAAGCCAGCGTGAAATAGCAGCAGAAGTACCTCCACATAAAGCTATTCCAAGATTATAACTAAACGCTACGCCTGAGAATCTTTGATCCGGAGAAAATAAGGAAATAACGAATATATAAGCAGTGCCAGCAAGCATTCCGCCGAGGATCGCTAGAATGGTTAGCGCAATAAGTTGTTCTATTGTTCCTTCGCACGAAAGCAACATAAAGCAAGGAAGAGCCAAGATAACTACTGCTGCTGAAGATAGAGTAATCATATTAAATCGACCAATTTTATCTGAGATATGGCCTGAAACTGGCATAGCACACATCATAATAATTGATGAGTAGGCAAGGTATGATCTAGCTATAGTGTCCTCAAAATGTAATATATTACAATAATAAATGGTAATATATGTTTTTATTAAATATACCACGCTACTTGCACTAGCACCAAGACAGACAGTAATAAACATAGAGCTTTTTGCGGTTTTAAGAACATGAAAAAACGGAGATTTAAGGGTCTTCTTTTTTTCTGCAAGCATTTCAAAGATAGGAGTTTCGGATACTCTAAGTCTAAAATAAAAACCGACTAACCCCATTACTCCGCCTAGTATAAAAGCAAATCTCCAAGCAAACTCTAAGTAGGGAAAGAAATGTGCTAGTATAATACCAACTATAGTGGCAAGCAACGTGCCAGCTATGTTTGAGGCGTGGACTATGCCTGCGGTGAAACCAGGCCTCAAATTTTGATAGTGCTCAAGAATAAATATAGCTGCCCCAGCCCCTTCTCCGCTAATGCATAAACCCTGAAGTAAACGCATAAAGACTAATATGGCTGGAGCTAGGTATCCTATTTCTGAGTGCGCAGGAATCAAGCCCATAATGAAGGTAGGTATTGTCATACCTAACATTGAAACAATCAGTGAAACTCTTCTTCCATGCTTATCAGCGATATAACCAAATATTATTCCGCCAATAGGCCTGGTAACAAATCCGACAGCAAATACGGCAAGAGTAGATAGAACTTGGACAATTTCTGAGTCACCAGGAAAGAAAGTTTTGCCAATTGCAAGAGAAAATACTGCGTATACAGTAAAATCATAATACTCTAGTATATTACCCGAGATTGCTGATAAAAAAATGGACCGACGTTTATTCATTAATAATTATTCCATAAACCAATATATTAGTAACATCAAATCTGATTTAGGTCAGGATTGATATAAGTTGAAATATTCAATTTATTTAAAATTTTATATCACGAGCAGTAATAAGGTGCAGTTTCCCAGTGCAACAAGATAGCCATTGATAACGTACTTGTTTTTCAATTTTTACTATTCTAGGCTGTAGAGGTAATTGGCCTGTCTCGTCTTGAATAAATTGGTATAATTGACCATTAGATGCAACAACATTCACTGCAATGCGGTTGTCTTCTATTGCGCTAACGAATGGAGTCTGTAATATAACTGTCCCAGGTCTTTTAGTCTTTCTTTCTTCCTCAGATATTAAATTACCCACCCATTTTACTTTTCCGTTATGGGTTGAGAGTGCGGCTACCTGGCGTGCATTGTTCGTTATAAACAGATTATCCCCAAACAGGCTAATAGATTGAACGTCATCTGCTTGTCTTTGCCATGCTGGAATGCCATTATCTAAATTAATTTTTATTACCTTACCATTGCTTGTCGCAAAATAAGCGTAGGAATCACTGATGATAGGAGCTGCAACTATTAGAGCTGGATCAAAACTTGGTAGGCCGGCATCCCCCATATTTGAGAAGCTAAAAACCCACTTTTCTTTACCTGATTTTATATCTATATACAAAACCTCTCCAGAACTATAGCTAATAAGCGCGTAATGGCCGTTTATAACCGGAGCAACATGGTTTCTAGTAGAAATAGTTTCAATGCCACCTTCGTGTATCCATAATAAATTTGATGATTTAATATCATAGGCTATAAGCTGGTTGCTTATTGTTTGTACTAGTAAAATACGATCATCGCCCATTACGGGTTTAGTGCGTAGTATATCGGGAAATTCTTTACGAATAATTTCATCACCAGTTTGAGCATCGAGGATAACCAGGTTTCTAGAACCATTAGTAACAAATAATTTTTCATCACTATATAGTATTCCACCAGCATTAAAATTGCGATCAAGTGAGCCTTTAGCAATGTCTGTTGTCCAAGTTATTTTATTATCCTTCAGAGAGAATGCGGAGACATGTCCTTGACTGTCAACGCTATAGATTACTTTTTTTGCAATAGCCGGTTGTGCAATAATCGAATGCTTGGCAATCTTATAGGACTTTATTTTTTCATTTGAAAAAGGATTCTTTTTTGCATCAGATAGAACAATTTTCTCATTTAAATCTGCCTCAAGTTTAGGAGTTAAGTCAATGAGGTTTTTAACACGCGTGCTTCCAATATGATCACAACTACTTAGAACTAATGATACCAGAAACGTAAAAAATATTTTTTTCATAGTTTATTTATCCACTTTTTTATTTTTTTAAACTAGCAAGGATAGCAACAGCTTGTTCCTTGAGTATTATTGATGCACTTTCCATTTTAAGAAGAGAGTTGGCGTATTTCATTGCTAAATCGTCCTGGCCATTTTTTTTATAAAAAAACGACTTTAGAAGAGTCGCACTGGCAAAGAATAATTGATCCTCTTTTGAGAAATGATCTAGGTAAGTCCTAGCTTTTATCTGCATTACTTCGGTTAGTTCCCTTTGGTCTAGAATAATGCCAAGCCACAAAAGTCTAGCGTATGAAGTAGTAATCTCAAAATAACTATTATTATCAATGATACTTTCTAACCTGGCCATAGATGAGGCTGGGTCGTTATTAAGCATAAAGTGGATTAATTGTATTTCGGCTAGTTCAGATTGACGTGTTCCACCTTGCTCAATCAATTGTTCTAGTGAATTATTTCTTAAAGATACATCAGTAACTTGCCCTGAGGCAAGGTCTATGAACATATCACCAATTTCTTTGTGATGTTCAACTATTCTATTTTTATACCAGCCATAACCAGCCATAGATATAGCAATAAATATTGTAGTAACAATTATTGTAGGCAATGCTTTGCGAAACAATGCTAATCGTTTTTCATCTTTTTCGTCATTTAAAACTTCATCAAGAATGTCTGCCACTTCTGAACTCACTTAGTTTATTTGCATTGGAAATTATCCCTAGCTTCTTGAGCTCGTTTTACAGAGTCTATAGGCCTTTGAGGAAATTCTTGTTCTAATTTAATCAGCATACTACAGGCTTCTTTCTTTTTATTCAAGCTAGCAAGAGAGTAGGATAATTTAAGTAAAGAATCTTGTGCTTTTGCTCCTTTTGGATATTTTTTGTAGCTTTGTAAGTAATTTACAGCTGCTTTATTAAACAGTTCTCGACGATAAAAAGTTTCTGCATACCAAAAGGTTGCATTACTTTGTAATCCGCTTGATGGATATTTACTTATAAAGTCAGCAAATTGTCTTTCGGCATCTTCAAATTTTCCATCTTTCAGAGAAATTAAAGCTAAATCATATTCCGATTTCTCTCCCGAGTTTGAAGCGCCCGGCTTATTTTTGTCCAAAGAACTATTCGAATCATTTGGATCCAAAATCGCTTCGGCTACTTGATTTCCTCCCATCGGAGAGGGTATAGAAGTCCCAGTAGTTTTTGGAGCCGATAACCCGTTATTAAGATTAAGCTTTAACTCTGCAACGCTCTTTTCTAGATCTTGTAGTCTAGTTTTTAGTTCCTGTATCTGCTTAGATTGTCTCTGTACTATTTGGCCAAAGTTCTGATCATCTGCCCTAGCGCTTGGTAGCGAGATTAATGTAAATAATATTAAAAATAAGCTTTTTTTCATTTCTTCAAGTGGGTGATTACTTAAATAACCATACAAGGTTACATAATATACAAAAATATTTACTAGTCTAGTAGAATTGGTACTATACCTGTATACTTTCAGTGTACTCAAATTCGATAGTAACAGTAGTCCCTTTTCCCGGAGAACTCTTCAGGTCGAATTTTCCGCTCATCAATTCAACGAGTTTTTTTGTCAATGGTAAGCCAAGGCCAGTTCCTTCGTACTTTCTACTTAACTTATTATCTATTTGACCAAAAGAAGATAAAGCTTTTGGAATATCTTGATCGCTCATCCCAATTCCGGTATCAGTAACTGAAATATACACTAATTTCTCTACAACATTTTTTCTAATAGCTAGTGTGACGGAGCCTTCTGCTGGAGTGAATTTAACAGAGTTAGAAAGTAAATTAAGCAACGCTTGCTTTAGTCTTTTGGGGTCAGCGTAAATAATTACATGCTCAGCAGGAAAATCTTCGATAAGCTTAACAGAGGCTTCATCTGCTCTTGGTTTAACAAACCTCATACTTGATGAGGCAAGTTTATTTAGATCCAGCTCAATTTTATCTACTTGGAGCTTATCAGCAGCGGCTTTAGAAAAATCAAGAATATCATTGATTACGCTAAGCAAATGTTTTCCAGAATTATTAATATCTGTTATGTAATCTTTATACTGTACATTTTCCACTTTGCCATAAGTTTCAGCAATCATGATTTCTGAAAATCCAATTATTGCATTCAATGGAGTTCTTAGTTCATGGCTAATATTAGCTAGAAATTCAGTTTTAGCTAAACTTTCTGTTTCTGCTTTAATTTTTGCACCTTCTAGATCTCTATTAGTTTCAAATTGTTTATTAATGATTCTTTGCGCGTAGTTGGTGTTGTACATAACTATGATAAAAAAGACCATAAACACTAGCACAAAGGCTATAAATATACGTTTCTCCAGATAAGTTATATTGTCCCATTGTTCCATGATATCATTAGTAATTTCCATCACTCCTTCTATGTTAAAGCTTCCAGTGGAAGAATTGATAATAGGTATGTAGCTAATGATAAAAGATTTTTCAACCTTATTATCATTTTCATCGGTGATTACCGACCTAGAGATCAAAGAATGAACTGTTTTTCCCTGGTAAGCTTCCCCTAATGCATTAGTTGAGATATAAGCTTGTAAAAAGTACTTATCTAAGTTCAATAAAATTAAACCATAACTATCTAGATTGCTAGATTGGTCGATGTTAGAAATGCTGTAATTTGTATTTGATAAAAGTTTTTTGCCAGTTCTATCATAAATAGTTACCATTGCGTTGGTAGTTTTGAGGAAGCTGGAAGAACTTTTTGTAAATAGGATGAAATCTGCATCGGTTAATAAATGCGAATAATCATTTTCTTTAAGTTTTTCAATAGCGCTTCGATTATTATCCCAAACTCCTGATTTATATACCTCTGCCAAATAAGTATTATGATTAGCTACTTGTTTTAAAACTACTTCTTCAATCATAAAATACCGGTAGAGCACGATATTTGCTATGATATTTAGAAACAAACCTATAAAGGAGAATCTGATAATATGTTTGTTTTGTAGCATTTAATTAAATAATGTTGTGGTAATGGACGATATTAATTTTTTAAAGATATCAGAGTATTGTCAAGCTCACTAGATATTTAAAGAGTAATGTTGGTAAATCTCGTGTAGAAATGTTAGCTTTAGTTGCAATCTGGCTTGATTTTGAAAGCTTTTGTGGTAGAACTAATATTAAAAGTGAGCTAGGTTTTTGCTGGTTATGCTAGTTTTTGCTCTTAACAAGCCCAACTTAGCTAAGCGGTGAAAATTTAAGGTTCGAAACCTCAAGCATGTGAGGTGAGTTGTAGCATTCTAAATATAAGCGTTGAAAATTTTAATTAAGGTGAATCATTTTGGATAATTTTCTTTACTAATCTTGCTAATATCATCAAACTTAGAGCTAAAATTCGCGAAGCTAGCTTATTCTAAAATAGCGTTTTAAACAATTAACAGTTGCATTTTGGTGATATGAGCAAATCTACGACAATATTTATTATAATTGCCTACCTTTTCTTGATTTTTGCATACACTTCATCATCAATTGCTGCCCCAGAGAATGATTTGCGTTTAGTAATCAAGTTGGATGCTAAATTATGGCTTAAGAAATATTTAGATTTCCTTGCCAAAGAAATGGAACAAACTGCAAAAACATATAAAACTACTGATCAAAAAGCCTATTGGGAAAGCGAAGCCAAAAAATCATTTTCCAGGTTGATGCGTTCCAAAGGTTATTATGCTCACACTATTGATGTTGAAATTCCTGGCGAAACTAATAATTCGATAATATTTAATATTATTCCTGGACAGCGTTATAAAATTTCGGCTCTATCAATTGTTTTTACGGATACGAGTAATCAAAATGTTAACGTGCTAAAAAGCAATAAAATTGGAATAAAAGTTGGCGACTACGCTATTGCACAAAATGTTCTAGATGCGGAGAAAAAAATAATAGAATATTTAGAAAATAAAAACTGTATATTATCGCTATCAGTCAACCACGAAGCAGAAATAGATCACGAAAATCATGAGGTTAAGGTCAAGTTTTTAATTGAAGCTGGGCCTTCTACAAAACTGGAGAAAGTTGAATTTGTTGGCTTGAAAACTATAAAAGCTGAGTATGTAAGAAAATTAGTCAAACTCTTAGATGGTCAATGTATTAGACGTACCATTATAGCTGAATCAAGGGGGTTTTTACAAAAGAGTGGGTTATTTTCTTCAACAACTCCGATAATTCCAGAACATGTAAATAAAGATGGATCGGTGCCCATAGGTTTTGACTTAACTGAGCGTAAGGCTAGAAGCTTAAAAGCTGGGATAGCTTATGAAACAGATATTGGTTTAGGAGCGGCGTTTGGTTGGGAACACAGAAATTTATTTGGATCAGGTGAAAAACTAAAAGCAGACCTTTTGGGTAACCATAGAGAGCAGATGCTGGAATTGGATTATTCAAAGCCTTTTTTTAAAAGAGACGATCAAACTCTAAGGTTAGGAAGTAAATTTGAAAATAAAAAATTAAAAGCATTTGCAAGTAAAGAAGCTTCTATATCCGGATATTTAGAAAGAGAATTTTCGCAGGAGTGGCTTGGCGGGATGGGAATGAAGTTTTCTCATGCATTTATCAAGAGATTTGAAAAACATATAGTTAGTAAGAGACGCTATTCATTAGTTTCGACTCCTTTGTTTGTTATTTATGACAGTCGAGATAATATACTAGATGCAAAAAAAGGTCGTCTTTTTGAGCTAGAAACTGCACCTTATTTTTATATGAACTCTAAAGATAAGCCGTTTCTCAAAACTCAACTTTCTGCTTCAACATACTTCAATATCAAGACAAAACTAAATCCCGTACTAGCTATTAGGGCGGCAACAGGCACTATAGTAGGAATAAAACCAAAATCTATACCTGAAACAGAGCGGTTTTATGTTGGAGGCAATAATTCGCTAAGAGGTTATGCTTATCAATTTGCTGGTAGCTTAGATAGTAATAATCTCCCTACAGGAGGGCAATCTTTTGTTGAAACGACTATCGAACTGAGATTAAAAGTGAATGATACCATAGGTATAGTTAGTTTCTTGGACAACGGTTTTGCCTATAATTCATTAACGCCAAACTTGAAGAAAAAGCTTTTACACGGAGCTGGTTTTGGAGTTAGATATCTGACTAATTTTGGTCCGCTAAGGTTTGATATTGGCTTTCCTCTGAAGCGTAGAAAATTTATAGATAAGTCTTATCAATTATATTTTGGTATCGGGCAATCGTTTTAGTTAGATAGTATGAAAAGTTTTTGGAAAATTTTAATAGTGTTAGTGTTATTATTTAAGATAATGATAATTGCTGCTGCTATTTGGCTAAAAACTGATCACGCCAAAACATTTCTTGCACGGACTGTAGTTGATGTTTTTAAAAATGAGTTTGGTTTAGTTGCAAAAATAGATAATATAAATATCTCTCTCCCTCTTATTGCGGATATAGATTCCTTCTTGGTCATGGACCAAGAAGGAGAAATTGGCTCTGTAAAAAATCTTCATATTAATATCTTACCTTCTCTCTTTTCTTTTTGGGAAGTAACTTTTTGGTCAATTTCTGCAGAAGAGTTAACACTGAATAAAGTTCCGCAGATAGAAGTGAATACAAATGAATCAAGCCGGTTCTTTAATCCTGCTATCATTATTAGAAAGCTTAGCTTCAATCAAGTTAATCTTGCTCCTGCCTTAACGGGCCTAAGCCGACAATTTTCTTTTTCTTTGAACTCTCACCTTGAGTATAATAACGCAAGGAAACAATTAGCTTTTACAACAAATGGCAAGCTATTTTTGGAAAAAGATAGTTCCTTTGAAATATTAGGGTCATATGATCATAATCAAGGACAGATGGATATCAAATATTCGAAATTTAGTTCCGAAATAGCTAATGTCACTGGTAAATTATTTATCGACCAGAAACATAATATAATTAATGGTGAGGCTAGTCATCAATCAAATTTTCTTAAGCAGTTATTGGATCCAAAAATACAAGAATATGTGGGTGAATCAAAAGGTGAAATAAAAATTACTGGAACAGCAAAGAACCCTCGAGTTATTGCAACAGGTAGCATAGATATTGATGTGTCTCCACTAGCTTACGATGTCGGGCTTTTGTTATCTGAGAGTGGCATTGAGGGAATGATAAAATTGGATTATGAAACGATGAATGCGACTGGCAATATAGCCTATAAAAATAACAAGTTACTTTTGTCAAACTTTATAACAAAGGGAACTGACTCTGAGAAAACAGCCAATTTAGCCCTTGATTTAAATAGTTTTATTTTGACTGGTAAAATCTCAGTAATAGATAATACGTTGGGGGAGGTAGTAAAATATTTTCCCGTTATACATAGTGGGGCAATGAATATGGAAGCGGTTTTTTCATCAACTGATAATGTAAAGCAGCAATTATCGTTAAAAGGACAAATTACTTCTTTATCTACTAAAATATTTCATTCTGATACTATTGATATAATGCTAACCTCTCTTGATTTGTGGCAAGGGAAATTTGCTAACCTAAATATTTTGGTCAAAGCCTTAAATATAAAAGATTTTATATTTGACCAGGTCAAAATTGATGCGCAGTTACAAAACGAAGATATAAATGTTAAAGGCAATGTTCTTTCAAAGCAATCCCTCCCTATTAACCTAAGTTTTGATAGTATATTTAAATCAATTTATAAGAAAAATGTTGAACCTTTATCGGTGCCAATAGAGTTTGTGATTAATAGGATTGGGGGCGAAATTGGAAGCGCTAAAATACAAAATTCAAGTAAAGTTTTCTTGGTTATTGGTAATAAAACTACGTTTAAATTGGATAATCTAAAAATTGATGATGGTTTACTTAATATAGATGCAAGTATTGATAACAGTTCTATGCGGGTGAGCGCCTTGCTTAAAAATGTACCAATCAACCCATTTCTAACTATAACAGGACACAAAATTGTTGGTAGGCTGGATGGCGCTATAAAAGCGGAGGGAGCAATAAATGATCCCCATCTGAGTGGTCAACTCAAGCTAAGCAATGGTAAATATGACTATAAACAATATGGTATAAAGCTAAAAGATATCTCTAGTACTATCAAAGCAAATGGTCAGCTCATTAATTTTTCTGAAATCTTGGCTAAGGACAGGTTTGGTAACAGTTTGCAAGGTGATGGTAAAGTTTCGTTGACTGAGCAATACGCTTTTAGCTTTAACATGGTGAGTAAAAAATTTAATCCAATCAACACTCCATATATGCATGGAGAATTAAATGGCAACATTTTAATCCATGGAGATAAAACAAAAGCTACAGCAAAAGGACAGTTAACTTTAGGCCCTTTTGAGATCAAGATACCAGAACACTTTAAGGAAAAGATTCCAGAATTAAATATTAAAGAAGTAGTTATTGAAGAGGATAAGTTTAGTTATCCAGTAAACTTTAATATAGACCTTGTCACAACAGATAAAGTATTTATTCGCGGTTGGGGTGTAGACACCAGGTTGAATGGTAATTTAAAAATAGGCGGTGATAATAATCGGCCGATTGTTAAAGGGATACTTAATACCGTGCGAGGGAGGTATCAAGAATTTGGCAAGAGTTTAACCATAAAAAAGGGGGAGCTTATTTTTGATGGACCTTTGTCTCCATCGCCATTTCTAAATATTATTGGCGTGTATGTTAACGGTGGTACGGAAATACGATTAATACTATCTGGTTCGATTGTTAATCCAAATCTTGCTATAGAATCAACACCAGCTATGAGTGAAGAAAGGGCATTATCGTTTTTATTATTTGGTGCAAATACCGAGGATATCTCAGCTTTCCAAGCTCTACAATTAGCTGATGGTATAAGAAGGCTTTCGGGGCATGGTGGAGGCCTTGATCCTCTTGGTTTTGGGCGCAAACTCCTTAGAGTAGATGATATAAATTTTAAAACTGACGAGACAAATCCAGAAAAAACTTCAATAGGACTCGGTAAGTACGTAACTGATAAGATTTATTTGGAAATAGAGCGTGGTAGGCAAGCAGATACCACGAAACTCAGAATAGAAGTGCAAATTACACCAAAGATTTCTATAGAAAATGTAACCAAACAAGAAGGAAATACATCGTTTGGAATTAACTGGAGATTTGACTACTAGTATCGTTTAGTGGTAACCTGCCATCAAACATATAGAATTAAGTAGCCATAATGACCATCGAAGATCCAAATGTTGAAAATGTTGATTTTGGTAGTGCAATATCAGAGCGTTATCTTTCCTATGCACTTTCTACTATTATGTCAAGATCATTGCCAGATGTTCGTGACGGTTTAAAACCAGTGCATAGAAGGCTGTTATATGCCATGATGAAACTAAAACTGGACCCAAGTGCCGGCTATAAAAAATGTGCTAGAGTGGTTGGCGATGTAATTGGTAAGTATCACCCACATGGTGATACTGCTGTTTATGATACACTGGTTAGACTGGCTCAGGTTTTCTCGCTGCGTTATCCACTTATTGATGGACAAGGAAATTTTGGTTCTGTTGATGGAGATAATGCAGCTGCTATGCGTTATACTGAATCAAGGATGACAGAGATCTGCATATTGTTAATGGAAGATCTCGATAAGGATACTGTTGATTTTCGCCTAACATACGATGATTCTGATACGGAGCCTGTGCTGATGCCTGCGCAGTTCCCTAATTTACTGGCAAACGGCTCTGAAGGTATAGCTGTAGGAATGGCTACCAGCATCCCTCCACATAATTTATATGAATTATGTGACGCAATAATACACCTGATTGATCACCCAGAAGCTACTTGCAAGGAGGTGCTTCAATTTATTAAGGGGCCTGATTTTCCAACGGGTGGCACTATTATTGATAGCAAGAATACTATTGACGCAGCTTATGAAAGTGGTAGAGGTAGCTTTAGAGTAAGAGCAAAGTGGGAAAAGGAAAGCTTTAGTCATGGGTTATATCAAATAGTTATTACTGAAATTCCATATCAAGTGCAAAAATCAAGGTTGATTGAACAAATTGCATCATTATTAATGGATAAAAAAATTCCTTTAATTAGTAATATAAGAGACGAATCTGCAGAAGCTATTAGAATAGTTATTGAACCTAAAGGTCGAGGGTGTTCACCTGAGATTATAATGGAATCTTTATTTAAACTTACTGAGCTTGAATCTAGAATTCATCTGAATCTTAACGTTTTGAGTTCAGCTGGAGCGCCTAGAGTCATGAATATATTAGAGGTTCTTCAAGAATTTATAGCATTTCGCGCGGAAATAATAACTAGAAGAACTAAATACCAAATTGCTAGAATAGATGAAAGATTAGAGGTGCTGCACGCTTTAAAGGTAGCTTACCTAAACATTGATGAGGTAATCAGAATTATCAGAGAAGAGGATAACCCCAAAAAAGAATTGATGAGCAAATTTTCTATTAATGATAATCAAGCTGAGTCTATACTTAATATAAAACTTCGTGCCTTAAGGAAACTAGAAGAGGAGCAAATAAACGCTGAACATGCATCGCTCAAAAAACAACATGCATCATTGTATCAAATACTGGAAAATCCGCGTCAATTATGGAAGCTTATAAAAACGGATATTGCTAGCATTCAAAAAAAGTTTAGCTTAGAAACTACCTTGGGTGCCCGTAGGACAAACTTTGAGAAAGTAGAAATGAGTGCGCAAATAATTGATATTTCAGCATTTATTGAAAAAGAACCAATCACAGTTATATGTTCCAAAATGGGTTGGATTAGATCCATGAAAGGACATGGTTTAGATTTATCTGGCATTAAATTTAAAGAAGGTGATTCAGAAGCCTTTATCGTTGAAACGTATACTACAAGTAACGTGCTAATATGCTCTGCAGGTGGTAAGTTTTTCACAGTACTTGGTGATAATTTTGCTAGAGGTAAAGGCCATGGTGAATCAATAAAGTTGATGGTGGATATTGATAATCATGACGTAATTAACATTATGCCCTATGTGGCAGGCCAGAAATTATTATTAGCATCTACTAAAGGTAAGGGCTTTATCATTAATAGTGATGATGCTGTTGCTTCAACTAAAAATGGCAAACAAATTATGCAAGTAAGTGGTGATGATAGATGTGTAGTTTGCACTTTGGTCAGTGGTGATATGGTAGCGGTTATTGGTACAAATAGAAAATTACTGGTTTTTTCTATTGATGAAGTGCCAGAAATGAAGCGTGGTCAAGGGGTAACTTTACAAAAATATCGTGATGCTAAGCTTGGTGATGCTAAAACGTTTGACTCTAACGAAGGTTTAGCTTGGAGCCTTGGATCTAAGATGAGACTGGAAAAAGAAATAATGGCGTGGCGCGCAAAACGCGGTAGTATTGGAAAAATACCTCCTTCGGGCTTTCCAAAGAATAATAAGTTTAATTGACGCTAGGATAAGTTGTATAATAATCCTAGAAATTCAATCTAGGGGAGAAGATGCGCTGGTTATATTATACTATTTCTGTGGCTAGTTCTTCGCTGGTATTCATTATTTACCAATTTTGGCCTCCTATTATCTATGCTTTATTTATTATAGTGCCGTATATCTTGATTGGGATACATGATATAATGTCTGTAAGTCATACCGTGCTTCGCAACTATCCTGTTGTTGGTCACTTAAGATATATACTAGAGTATATCAGACCTGAGATTCAGCAATATTATATTGAAACTGACAGTAGCGGGGCTCCTTATTCACGAGAAATCAGGTCTCTAGTATACCAGAAAGCTAAAGGAGTTCGAGAAACCATTGCTTTTGGTACTAAAAACGATCTCACTAGCGTTGGTTATGTTTTTTCTTATCACTCCATTGCTCCTAAAGTAGTATCTTATGATCAAACTAGAATTGTAATAGGGGGAGCAGATTGTGCTAAACCTTATGATGCCTCGCGATTAAATATATCAGGTATGAGTTTTGGAGCAATTAGTCCAAATGCGATTAGGGCCTTAAACAAAGGCGCGAAAATTGGAAATTTTGCCCATAGTACTGGTGAAGGGGGAGTTAGTTCATATCATCTGGAGAATGGAGGAGACATTATTTGGCAAATAGGGACAGCCTATTTTGGTTGTCGCCACCAAGATGGCAGATTTAACCAAGATGCATTTGAACAAATTGTAAAGAATGATGTTATAAAAATGATTGAGATCAAATTATCTCAAGGAGCAAAACCAGCGCATGGTGGTATATTGCCTGCAGCAAAAGTTAATGCGGAAATAGCGAAGATTCGTATGCTAGAGCCAGGCAAAGATGCTATTTCTCCTCCTAATCATTCAGAATTTTCTACTCCAATTGGCATGATGGAGTTTATTGCAAGATTACGTAAACTTAGTGGTGGAAAACCAATCGGTTTTAAATTATGTTTGGGCCATAAAACTGAATTCATGGCGATATGTAAAGCTATGATTGAAACTGGAATAAGGCCAGATTTTATAACAGTCGATGGATCTGAAGGAGGAACGGGGGCTGCTCCAGTTACTTTTACCAATCATATTGGTACTCCAATTAATGAGTCCATAACATTTATCCATAACTGTCTTGTCGGGGCAAATCTGCGAGACGATATAAAATTAATTGCTAGTGGAAAAATTGCTACCGGTTATGATATGGTTACTAAGATTGCCCTTGGTGCTGATGCTTGCAACGTGGCAAGAGCCATGATGTTTGCACTTGGCTGCCTTCAATCACTTAGCTGTAATACAGACAGATGTCCTACTGGTATTGCTACCCAAAATAAGCATCGCTGGTCCATGTTAGATGTAAAGGATAAGTCAGTGAGAGTGGCAAACTTCCAGAAAAGAACTCTACATTCATTTTGTGAGCTTGTTGGAGCAATTGGTATAGATGATCCAGGTCAACTTGATCCGTCACATATCAGAAGATATATTGACACAAGCACTAGCAAAAGTTTTGCTGCTATATATCCACAACTTCATAAAGGCGAGTTGCTAGATAAAAACTCTACCAGCATATATGCTGATTTGTGGCATTTAGCAAAAGCAGAGAGCTTTTAGTTATTCGTAGTTACGTAGACACTATTATAGCTAGATTGTTTAATCTTATTTTATATTATAGGGCCCTTTTTTTATTACATAATACACCACTACGCTAGTAATAAGCAAGGCGTACCAAGCTCCTTCAAAGATTTTTGTAATACTAGTAAGAACAAAAGTACTATCTAAAAAAAGCATTCCAGAAATCATAACAAACTTAAGAGTATTCGAAGTTTTTCTACTTAGTAATAATATAGAGAAAAGGATAGTTGTGATGAGCATTACTCCAGCAACACTCAGCCCATAAGCAAAAGATAGTTTGTGGGAAGTTTGAAAATGCAGGATAGCTACGACAGTTAATATATAAAGCACCTTATTCACTATAGGAACATATACTTGACCTGGGTTATTGGATAAGTGAATAACTTTAAATTTTGGTAAATAACCTAACATTATTGCTTGCCAGCTAAGTGAAAAAACTCCTGAGATCATAGCTTGTGAAGCAATTATGGTTGCCATAGTTGCTAATATTATTAATAGATAAAGACCTTCTGAAGGTATAAGGTGATAAAATGGATCAGATATTAATTCTGGAGACCTCAAGTGTCATTTTTCACAGTGGAGTTCAGTGAATTGTCAAAGTGGAGTTCAGCAATATAAAAATAGTTAGCACTGTGTGATACTTTTAGTACTGACTACATTTATAGACATTTAATAGAAAAACTTTTTTATTCTAGGCGGTTATTTAACTA
>CAMCMD010000016.1 GCA_945875975.1 Rickettsia typhi | reverse complement strand
TGATTTTAACGTAACAGTAATTGTTCCTTTTTTACAATATTGGATAGCATTAATAATAATATTATCAAGAGTACGTGCGATGTAATATTCATCACACAAGATAACTAATTTATCCTCTATGTTCAGATCAAAATTTAGACTTTCTTTATCTTTTTCTTCGATATATAATTTTCGACAAATTTCTAATCTTTGGTAGGCTAGATTAGTTAAGTTTACTGGAGTTTTATTTAACTTATAGTTAATATTCTCAAGTTTTGATATATCAATCAAATTATTTACTAAACTAGTTAATCTTTCTGAGCTTTTGGCTATTTCTTGCGTAGCTTTACGCCTTTGTGTTTCTGTAAAATTATCGTACTTTTCCCACAAAACTTGTCCCATACTAGTAATGCCAGTAATAGATGCATGTGCTTCGTGCTCAATATTTCGTAAGAACTCGTTTTTAAGTTCTTGCAATCTAGATAGTTCTTTTTTTTGATTGCCAACTTTATCAGATAAAAACAAGTTACTTTCTTCCGTTAACGCTTGATATTGTTGCTTGGGCTTAAAAAAAGCAATTAATATACCACTTAGCAGAAGTAATGAGTAAGTTATTTTGAATTGCATCCCATAATCTGGTAAAACGCTTATTCCATTATGCATTTTATAATATTGAATACTAGCTACCACTCCACCTACAATCATTAATATAGCAATTTGCCAACGCATTAAAACTGCTAAAGTAATCAAACTTGTCATCAAAATAGTTATATGCATTTGGTTAAATTGACCAATAACAACTAGCAAATTACTGCTAAAAGCTAAATTATAGAATACTGCTATATTCCATAAAATGGATATAAACCCTTCACTTCTATATTTCTTGGACCAAAATGGATAAGTAATAAATATAGTTGATAAAATTAGTACTGAGTAATAGATAAAATTAAGTACAAAAGTATATTCTTCCTGTATATCTCTTGAAAGTGAATAAGCGTAAGAGAATACTACTATTATGCAAAATAATCCAAAATAGACAAAAATCCTTTCTTCTTTCGGGGTGTTATTCTGGCAGCATTTAACTAAACTGAAATTTTTTATTGAGTGAATAAAAGAATAGACTTTTCTTTTTCTTTCTAATCTTAAAGCATTAAGCGGTTCTTTATCTTTAATACCCACCCACCCACCTTTTTCACCAAGTATGTAATGGCTTCCTATAAAAAATACAAAGCTAACTAACGTGCCAGGTATACCAGATATTATGTTATATTTTTCTGAAAATAATTCAAAATAAACCACAGTAACAAATCCTGCAACCATACTAATTAATAAAGCCTTAGCGGTACTACGAAAACCAAAAATAGCTAATGTAAAAGGTAGAGTGACAATTGGCATATAAAAACTATATACAGACAAAAGTAACTCTAATAAATCCGTTGCAAATAAACTAACTAATAGAGAAGCAAGACCAATAAACAAAGAGGAAACTCGTACCAACAGCAATTGGTTTTGTTCTGTTAATTTTATTCCAATAGACTTGGGGAAATCATAACCAAGTAATACCGCTGAAGAGTTGATATATGAGTCAGCAGTAGACATAATCATTGCCATTATACCGACAATAAAAATCCCTTTGAATCCATAATTTAGATAATGATCCACTACATATTGTATAACATTGTCTGCATTTAAATCAATAATGTGAGTATCAGCCCTAAACAAAACTCCAATAACAGTATGTACTAGAGCATCACAAAGAAGAATAAAGAATATAGCTATAATAAAGGATTTAGATACCTGCAATGTATTTTTAGCCATTGATATTCTTTGAAAAATAGCTGGGTCGAGAAGAGGTACCATTAAAAATAAGGATAAGTATAATGTAGCGCTCATGCCTTGTTTTTGAGAATCAGAAATTGAGTTATAATTAAATAATGGATCCGTCCCTATTGCACTAATTAGCATATCGTTATTATCGAACGATTTCCAAATTAAGAATGCAGTCATTGGAATAACAACGCCAAAAGCAAAAAACTGAATCAGATCAGTGAAAGTTACTGCTTTGATGCCACCAAAGGTGGAATAAATAATTACTATTAAACTACTTATTCCAGTAGCGTACACCCCAGGAATGCCAAGCCATAGATTTAATAAGGCTTGCATGACCAAAAATTGCATTGCAATCCTACCTATCCCAGGAATGGTGCTAAATATAGCTATTATGATTCTTACATAGTTATTTTTATATATAGTATCCATTGCCTCAGCTATCGATAATTTGCCTAGGAATTCTGCCATGCGAGGAGCATAAAAATAGGCAATTAGCCCAAAAGACACTGCTTCGGCTAGACTACATAATAGAAAGAACATCCCTTGCTTGTAAGTCTCTGCTATTGTTATGCTAAAATTAGAGCCACCAATCCAAGTCGCAGCAATAGTTGCAACAATAGTTGCTGTGGAAAAATTTCTGTTACCAAGAGAATATTCTTGGATGTTTCTTATACCGCGTCCAGATATGATACCAAATATTAAATTTACAATCAAAAATCCAGTTACAATAATTATATCTAAATTCCATGTCATAGTTGATGATAATAAATAAAATTATAAGCTAAGTATTATTACATTAATCAAAATAATTCAAAATTTTCTTCAAAGAAAAACTCTTTTTCTTTCTAATTTTAGCCTCTTCCTATACCCCTGCTATGTAATATAAGCTCCTCCTTGAATATAGGAGCTTTTGAATTAAGGTTTAGGACATATTATTTACTAATTTACTCATGAAAACTAAATTAGTAAAGTGATATTATTTCAATATTAGTCAAAATTCTACTTAAAAACAATAAAAAAATACAAGTTCATATTGACTTCTTTGTCACATTATTTTTAGCCTTTTCTCTGTAAACATATGAGCCAATTCAACCTAATTTTTATTCATATATTCATTCATTACATAACAAACCCAATATACAACGTAAACCAGGACCGTGTGGTAATTCACATCACTTTTAGAATCTTATAGTTCGCAAAATATCATACTATTACTTACAAATTATATTAGTAAACTATCATTAAAATATTAATATTATGTTTAGATAATGTTAATATTTTAATTGCTACATTAAGTAATTAGTAAATGAAGTTAGGTAATTATGAAAATGAAAATTATTATTCTAGTCGTTATTTTTACATGCTGTACATTATTAATAATAAATATCAAACCAGTCAAACTTGAATTAAGTAAAGCATATTTTGGCGCTACATGCCCAGTACCAAGACAAGGTGGTAACCCCAATTTTTACGCTCAGTTTTATGAAGATTATATACTCTCTATAGCTTTATCTAATATAAAAAACGGTCATTACATTGATGTTGGAGCCAATAGCCCTAACATCGATTCTGTAACAAAGCATTTTTATCTTGAAGGATAGAGTGGGATTAATATTGAACCTATTGAAAAGTTTTATGATGAATATATTACACAACGACCAAACGACATAAGTATTAACAAAGGAGCATCTAACACTGAAGGTGAAATCGATTTTTATATTTTATCTTCAGATTTGATGTCTTCAGGGAACATTGATTTTGTTAATAAAGCAAAGGACAAAGGATATGATTACAAAAAAGAAACTATGAAAGTTACTACTCTAAATAATATATTAATAGCATATCCAATAGCCCCGATTACATTTTTGAAGATAGACGTTGAAGGTATGGAGAAGGAGGTTTTAGAAGGTATTGATTTATCAAAATACCGCCCTAGTACTTTGATTATTGAATCTATAAGACCATTTTCTCATATGAAAGCACATGAAGAATGGGAAACTATTCTATTAAAAAATAATTTTACTTTTGTATTGTTTGATAGTTTAAATAGGTACTATGTAGCAAATGAACACTTGGAGGAATTATCCGAAAATTGGGATAAAGCTGTTGGATGTTATTCTCTAGCAAATGAAATATACCCAGAATATAAAATTGAGAATGTCTACAAACACGAAGTAGATTATTAATTGTATCTAATTCCAGCCTAAGTTTATAATAAGCCTATTCTTATTATAAACTTAGGTTGGGTAAAAATCACATATTACCGCCATCCGTCTTTAATCCACGGGGTAGGACGTATATACTTCCATATGCTACCAAAAAAGCCTCCCTTAATAGCATCTTCGGGCTTAGGATTGCCATGAAACACTACTATTTTGACGTTAGGGGGCCTCACTGGAGTTTTAAAATATCGAATTATATAACCAGGCATACAATGCCTCTTAAAACTTTTACACCAACTATCTGGCCAATAATCAATATCTCCAATCTTTTTTGAGAGATAGACCTGTTCATTACTATATTTGTTCGTAATTTCTTCAATATTATTATTGTAGTAATTAAGCACGTCTGCATGCCGGCCAATGGTAAAACAATAGACAGAGGAATTTCCAACACCCTGGCCCTTTTGAGTCCAGTTTTCAATAATAGTAAATTTATTAGAAAATGTAAAAAAACAGTCAATATCGTCTAGTATAACTAGATCAAGATCTAGAAACAGAGATTTTCCTTCTAAGTCGCCAATTGTCTTTGAAAACATTCCAAGCTTCCTCCAAGGCGAAATATCTTTCTCCTTAGGAACAACAATAACGGGCATATCAAAGCACTCTATTCCTTGGTCAAGGCCATCTATATTATCAGTTAAACAAATAAATCTATGCGGCATTTTCAAATGCCTTTTAACCATGGAATATAAGACATTTACATCATTAGCACCATATTTTGTGCCCCATTTCATGCAAATTACATTTACTGGTTTTTGTGCCATAATAACTAAAAATATCGTGATTTACTTAAATTTAAGTGGTGCACCGTAAGATAACCGTTTTTGACAAATTCATGAGCTTTGTTTAGCTTAATCTAACCTAATGGATTGCTATTTGCAACGCTGTTACTATATTTCAATAATAATATACCAACTATTGCTGACAATCCAGAGCCAATAATTACTGCTGCCCTCATAGCATTAGCAGGACAACCCTGCTCAAAGGTTAAGCCACCAATAAACAGGCTTAATGTAAATCCTACTCCTCCTAAGATTGCAATAGAATAAAACTTTATCCACGAGGTATTACTAGGTAAAGAACATATTTTTGATTTCACTACAGGATATGAAAATAAGAAAATGCCTAATTGCTTGCCGACGAATAATCCTAAAATAATTCCCAGACTAACATTAGAGCAAGTACTTTTTATATTGAATTTTACAAAAGATATTCCAGAGTTAGTAAAAATAAAAATTGGTAAAATAAAATAATTTACCAATGGTTGAATGACATCTTCTAATTGTTTAAAATGTTCATTAGGCATTTTTTCTACTGTAACTGGGATGGATAAAGCTACTATTACACCAGAAAGTGTCCCGTGGATTCCAGCTTCTACCATTGTTACCCATAATAATAGGCCTACTAACATATAATAAAAGGTTTGTTTTTACTTTTAATAAATTTAATACAAATAGCACTCCTATTAAAATTATGACAATAAGTAATGCTGTCAACTGAATAGTTTTGCTATAAAAGATAGCCAATATAAGTAAAGCTAGCATATCATCAATAAGAGAAAAGCCTATTATAAAAGCTTTTAATTCCAGGCTGATATGCCTTTTAAAAAATGATAATATACACAAAACGAAGGCAGTATCAGTAGCTATAGGTATAGCCCATCCTTTCAAAGTAGGCTGATTAAAATTGAAAACTATATAAATCAATGCAGGGACTATTAACCCTCCTATTGCCGCAGCCGCTGGTAATAAGAGCTTCTTGCGTTCCTTGTACTCTCCTTCTCCTAAATGGTATTTCATCTCCAATCCGATGAATAAGAAAAAGAAAGTCATAATTCCATCATTAACTACTTCTATAAGAGAAGTATTCAGAGAAAAATCACCTATAATAATTGTTATAGGCAGATATACAATTTCTTGATAATATACATAAGAAATTGAATTGTTACTAATTATCAAGGCTAAAACAAAAACTATAATTAATAGTAAGCCAGAAAAATTTTCAAATTTAATAAAATTTTTAAGTTTGTAATTCATTTGCATATTTTCTTATCTCCCGTGTAGTAACAAGCTATCCTATACATCTCTCTTCATTATAGTGAATAGATAGATTTTTAGGCTACCTCGCAAGAATCTATATTAAAAAAAGAAAGATCTCCTGGTAGAATGAAATCACCTGTTCATAAAAATAAATTTATCTAACTACCTCAATGACTTTTAATATAGCTTCTCTAAAATAAATAATATCTAATTGATTTTCTGAACGATTGCTATTTGTATAAGAAGATTATAAATAATTATTGCCTGAGTAAGGTAATTAAAAATTCCTGGTATTTAAAATTTAGTAGATAATAAATATCTTAAGAGGATTATTGGCCATAATCATACCTTACCCCAAATATTGTTTGTCGAAAAGTTTGATGCTTTCGACAAACAAAAAGTTGAAAGCTAGAGTTCACCATGCATCTACCGTTTGACCCATTCGTAACACTACCAAAAATAGAGAATGGTACTTCTTTTTTAAGAATGCGGATAAAACCAACGAAGCCGATCTACGTAAATTAATAGGTTCTGATTCGGTAATAGAGCTTACAAAGAATTAAACCAGTTTCACTTGCTGATTCAACAAAATAGCTCTAACCTCCCTATGTTCACAAGCTTTTAACTAGTCAAAACTTCTTCCTACAGCCAAGGTTTTTATATTTCCCTCTATTTTGAGGCTCATGCCTTTTCTTAATGTAATAGCATAATCAATCTTATTCTTGGTTAAAAACTCCAACCATTCCCTGTTCATAAATTCACGATCTGCCAACAAATATTTTATTTTTGTGGGTAATAGTAAGATCTTAACACTAAGGAAATCTTGATTAAACAAATAAATCCATAAAATTTTCCATATTAATTGGGTCAACTGCCCCAAGAACTTGGGATGTGTCCTCATACTCCCCATTACATATAAGAGCAACATCTCCTCCTGCCGCAAAGAATTCTCTAGTAATATTGGGTAGGCTATATTCTTGGCGTAGTACTCCCTCCCAATATTCTTTTAAGGTTTTTTGTAGATCGGAAAGCTGATATAAATGCTCATGTGCTTGAGGGTGTTTATAAAGGATGTACTCCTCTTTTTATAGCAGTAGCGCATAGTAATATAATAGGAGTAAAATGGTTAGTAGATAATGGAGTTAATCCTGAAGCTCCTTTACATGATGGACCTGATAAAGGATATACACCTATTTATGCAGCAGCAAGAAATTATAATTTAGAAATAATAAAATATTTAGTAAGTAAGGGAGTTAATTTAGAGGCTAAGTTACCGGCAGGTAATTCAAATAATACTCTTTTATCATTAATAATTAGTAATAAATGGACTTTTTTGCATTTTAATGAAAATCCATGTAATGTGTTAGGGAAAAAATCAGAAATTATTAAATTGCTTCTTATTAATGGTGCTGAAATTAATAATATTAATATAGAAGCAATTACTGAGCCAAATATAAAAGATTTATTGTCCATCACTAAAGCTATTAAAAATCTAGTGCAATTAAAATCATTTAATGAACTAGAGGCTTTTTTGTTATCAAAAGATATAGATAAACCCCAATCTCAAGAGATAATAACTGAGCAAGAACTTGCAAGAACAAGTAATCATGAATTTGCAATAAAATTATTTAAAAACTTATTAATAAAAACAGGAATACCAGGTGATTATACTTCTTATAACAAATTGCTTGAACAAAAATATTCAGGTAAAATTAGTGATGATTTATTGAAAAAACTAAAAAATACAATTACAGAAGGAGAAGGATTATATAATAAAGATTTAGATGATTTAGAAGGACAGCTATTACAATGGTATAAAGAGCATAAGTCCTAAATTATTAAGAGGACAACTTGATGGAAATTTTATCTCAGAAGATTCTACAGCAGAAGGTAAATTTATGGCTATGCATCCTGAGTATCAAGTTCCTAAGAAGGTATTTAAAGAATTTCACCAACAATATTTAATGAATGGCCTAAATAGGATAGTGTATTTAATGCAAAAATATCCTGGAATACAAGAAGCATTAGAAAGGTTAAATACTATTATCCTATCTGAACATTTTAAGAATAAAATAGCTGAAATAAACAAAGATTATCATGAATGTCTCAATAATCCTATAACTCAAAATAGCATATTGTTATATGAAAAAACTCAATTATTAGAACAAGAAAATAACCTTCTCAAAGAACAATATCAACAAGATAAGGCAGAAATGCAGCAAAAGATTCAAGAATTAGAACAACTTGTGACGGGATTTTTGTCCGGTCAACATCAAGAAGATGTTTCAATGGTAGAAAACGCTAAGCCTTATGACTTGGAAATGGCAGGTCAAAATTTTGATCCTGAAGAATAATATAAAAGTTTTATACTTATAGTATAGTGCACTAAGGTTCAGATAGGATAAATTTAAGAGCGAGGCTGCACAAAGCTGAGATGATTTGTCAAGTTAAACAAAGATATTGAAGTTGTAGAGAACAGAGGATAAGAGCTTTTAAATATGTAAAATATGGCTTTACCTAAATTACCTACAGTATCGTATAAGCGACTAAATAATCAAATTGAAGTATCGCATCAGCCTACTAGATTGTTTTGAGGAAGTGAAGCGCAAGTTTAAGAATCCTCCTAATTAATATGTAGTTATTTTTAATCTTGCAAGGACAACTTATGAATAATTTTTCATTACACATGCATTTATTAACCAGACAAGAATACAAAAGTAAAAGAACACAGGCTTTCGATATTTGGAATAATATAACCCAACCGCAGCTCTATTGCGCCTAAAATTCAGATAGAATTTGCTATATTCTAAACTGGCCTCTTTTATATATTAGCTTACTATTCTAGGTTGAGGCTGAAATGCTTTTAAATTGGCTATGGAGTCTAGTATTTTTTTTACACTTAAGCGGGGTAGCCTACAATTTTATGAAGAATAAATGGCTTTAAATAGCTACTCTTAATAGAGCCTAACTTGATGCAATTTGTTTCTAATCATAGATTTTAGTATATTTGTTTTTACATTATCTTCAACTAAAAGAATACTAGTTGCTATAGTGAAAAAATTATTTTAAAACCATTAGTTGTAATTAAATGGTAATTAAGTTATGAAAAAACAAAAAATTTATAATGATAAATACATAGAACAAGCTATTGAATCTGCAATAGAAGATGCAATGGATTTTTTAGCTGATGATATAACTTCAATATTAACCTCTATAGAGCTTGATAGTAAAAGAACCGGCGCTTCGTTAGATAAACTCCTACGTTCAAATTCAGTATTGTCGTCTAAACTTGACTTAGTATTAGCTAAATTCTATACGTCGCTCTCTAGTGAGATTAAAAATACATTTGGGTTTAAAGCACCAAAACAAGGACTTGATAAAAAGTAACTTAGGTGATGTTTTTTATTAAATAAAATTTTTGTAAAATGGTTTCATTTTTGCTAGAGCTCTCAATGGCGAGTATTTCTTTTGTAGAAATGTTAGTATCGTTAGAAACTTCATAGAGCGTAATACCCAATTTTCTGCGCTTATCTTTTAACCTATCAGAAACAAGACTTTTTATTAATATGTGGGAGGTAAAATTTTTCCTTTTGCTGCTTATTGTTATCACTTGAATTTACCTGAATGCTTTTATATAACAAATTTTATTTACTTATATTAAATACACTAATAACATTGATAAAAAACTAGGTAGAATGGCTTAAATTTCTAGCTAAGTAATTATACCTAGCTAGAAATTTAAGCTATTTTTATAAAACTAAAAGAATCTAAAATGCAATTTGACATAGATCTGCTTGAAAAGGAATTTGTGTATCAATCACAATTAAAAGAAGTTAGTGGGATAAGCTTTACAAATAGAGAAATAGATGTTTTGTCTTGTTTATTAGGAAATAGAAAAGATAAAAAGATAGCCTCTCTTCTTTCACTTTCTCCTAAAACTGTGGGTGCTCACATATATAATATGATGAAAAAACTTGGTTATAATTCTAGAGAGCAAATAATAGATTTCGCTGAAAAATCAGGAAAGCTACCCTATTTTAGCAAATATTACTTATGTGTTTTAATCGAGGATTTATTCTTGAAACAATTAAAGAAAATAGCTGCTGTTCCTGATAGGAATTATAATAAATTCAACTTAATTTATAATGATGATTGTGAAGAAGCTAAATTATTAGATAAACTATTAAATTACTTACAGTTGGCTAAAATTGATATCAATATTTCGAAAGAGATTAACAAAGATTTTAAGCAATTGATAATTTGTTGTAAAACAGATGAATTGTCTATTGCTAGTACAGTTAAAGATCAAATAATTATTTCCTTTTGTTCAGCGCCTACAGATCATATTAATGACTTAACATATATAGATTTTAGTAATAAACAGCAATTTTATCAATCCACATTCAAGCTACTTGAAATACTTACCCAGAGTAACAGTATTAAGAGTGTAATAATGGAGTTTTCGAGAGATAGTCATGGTATATGGGAATCTTTTCAAAAAGGTGTACGTATCCATCCTGAAGCCTCCTTGACTAATTCTATAACTGTTTTGAATAAATCTAAATTTTTCATTTTTATATTATTTGTTATAATTTTAAGTATAACATGGATGATTTTCTTTCATAATCCCTACAAAAGAGGAGATATACAGCCTACAATACAAGAAATAAATCAGAATTTTGCTCAATTTGTACAAATACTTTCTTCAGATAATATTGATGACTTACAAAGGAGAAAGAATCATAAAATACTTGGAAAGGTAGAAAATACTATTAAATATTTTGACGATGAGAACGTGAGGCAATATTTTCTAAAAATTGATTTACCTTTAGAAGAACTCTTAAATAGTTTGTACGTACTACATGCGTTAGCAAATCAATATACTTATAATAGTCATGACGGTTTGAATGCTCGCAAGCTGCTAACCTATGCAAAAAGTTTTGCAGAGCAATATATTAAGAATAATTATTTGATCAAGCAGGATTTTGCAAACTTTACAGGACAAATGGCCTATAGTAATGCTCAACTAAATGGAAAAGAATTTAACTTTGATAATTTAACAGAAAAGGAGATACTACTAGAGTTTCAGGGTATAAAAGATTTGCCGGAATTATATACTAGGATAGTATATTTGCTTGGCAGAACTTATGCGTACCAGGGAGACCTAAATCAATCTCGCAAATATTTTAAACTAGCAAACTATCTTGGCACAAAACTTAGCCTTTTTGAAGGGTTTTTAAGCATCCGAAGTGGTACGGAGTTTATTGCAGAAAAAGAGATAGTAAGTGCACTTCTTAGAAATGATACTGAGGAGGCTAAAATAAAGATCTTAGATTCTATAAAAACGAATAAGGAATTATTAGAAGATGAAAAGGAATATATAGTAAATTATAGACCAATATCTCAATCGCACTCAACTATTATTCCTAAGAACGATTTATTTAATCAGTTTTATTGCAAAGAGGCTTTGTCAAAACACTATGCAAGATTAATTATCCATTCTAACAATTCTAAAGACCAGGCTAAGTATTTAAAAGAAATTCAGTCTATATATTTAGGTGAAGATAAAAATAGTGGGTTACTAGACGTAGTAGATAAGTTAACAACTAAAAGCATTTCATCTTCATACAATAATTTAGCTAATATACTTCTGAAGTTATACGAAAAAGATATCTGGTATAGTAAATTTAATGATATTTTATCAAAACGGTTTCAGATAAATTCCACAAAAAAATTGGAAGTTATAAAAACAATATTCGATATAGCAAGAACAGCAGCCCCTCCAAATTACTACACACAAGCAGACAGTTATGATGGTATAGTTAGGGTAAATCGTACTATGCTACAGCAAGACAATATAGACCTTTTAAAGCGAAAACATTTGGAAGAAGAAATCAAAGAATATGTGATTTTGAGGGATAAAATAAATAGAATTCTCAAGCGAGAAGGTTAGAGATTAAACAAGCACCTAATTTAATAAGAAATAGTATCAATAGAATTTATCTTGTTTTATCGTAAGACCAATAGCTGAATGTTTGTCAAGTAAAATAAATAAAATATTATTAGTAATATACGGAATATGGTAGTAACATGTTAGACATACCATCAATCTTAAGTTATTTTTATTGATATTTGCACGGGCCTAATGAAAAAAAAAAATACTTAACGAATATGCTGCACCAGATGAAGAGTGTATTATGCACTCTAATAGAGGCTTATCAGTAGATGGCTTAACAACTGATACAAGAAGTAGAGTGCTTTTATCTCTTAGCAAAAAAGGTAAATTTGATCACGCTGATAAAGATAAAGCTAATCATAATAAAAACAAAAAATTCTCTAAAGAAACAAGTGCTGATTCTAGTACTGCAAAGAAGCAAAAGGTAATTAAATTAAACTCAGATATAGCTTTTTTTAAGAAGTTGAATGAAATAAAAGAATCATATGCTAAAGCAATAAATTACTATAAACAAAGAGACTATGATAAAACAGAAGCAGAGATTGTAAAAATATTGAAACCGGTTTTAAGTAAGCCAGGTCCAGATATATTACCCTCAAGTTATATAAAACAAGTTGCAATCATAGTATTAGACTCCTTATATCATCTTGGAATCATTTATTTAAACAGCAATAAATATAAAGAAAACTATGCTAAGGCTGCTGCAATATTTCAATATTGTAAGAATTTTTGCATAGAATATAAACCAGAATTTAAGATTAATAGTAAAAAAGTTGATGCAATATATTTTGAATCTATAGCATTATCAGCAGAAAAGTTATTTCTTTTAAGTCGTAGTAGTGGCAGCATATCCTATTCATTACAGGAGGAAGATATGCTACAAGTAGCATACTGTATCCAAAATTATAAAAAACCTTTGAAAGAATTTCGTACAGAAATTGGCTTGGAACTAGAAAAAATTAAAGAATACTCTATCAAAAATATCTGCACAAGAGTCATTATGGTTAAGGAGCTATACAGTAAATGCGGTAATTTTTTTATAAATAAACATGGTACGGGATTTATCCAGCGAATAATGCAAGATTGTTTCAATCAGCTTGGCTGTGAACTAGAAAAAATTGAGTATGCGATAATTGGTTTGGGTTCATTTGCTATGGGTACTATGACTCCATGGTCAGATCTAGAATTTGCTATACTAGTAAGATTTTCTGACTATAAGGAATATTTTAGAGAATTTTCTAAATTATTCCAAATCAAAATAATAAATTTAGGTGAAACTATTTTACCTATTATTGGAGTAGAGGCTCTAAATAACCTTAGAACAGCAAAAGAAGAAGATGAATGGTTTTGGGATGGACTGACTCAACGAGGATTTAGTCTTGATGGTAATAGATGGTACGCGTGTAAATCCGCTCTGGGAAGACAGGGAGGATATAAGATTTTGAAAAAGTTTAATAATGGAGAAACTATATTAATTAACATTCCTGACTATGAGCTAATTTTAACTCCAGAAGAAATGGCTGAATTTCAGTCTGAATCTCCAAGTACCACTTGGTATAAAACTGATAAATATCTAGTACAAGCATTAAGATTTACCTCCTTAATAATGGGAAGTCAAGAACTGTATGATGATTATAAAGGAAGGCTTCAACATAAAATTTCAACAAAAATTCTTCAATCTAGAACACTAAAGTTGTTGCAAGAAGATGTTAGCAAATATTGTTTAAAATTAGATGAGACACAGTATGGGCAACTGTTGAATGTAAAAGAACTCTATCACATAATTGATAGAGTTATCGCTGCATTAGGCAATTATTTTGAAATTGATACAATACAAGGAGATACGTGGTTTACAAGCTGGCAAATTCTTGAACAAATAAAGTTAAAAGGAGCAATAAGTGAAACGGGTAAACAACATCTTGAGGAAGCACTTACAATAACATCAGAGCTTCGTCTTCATGCATACCATCATAATTTCGCACAAAAAGAGTGGATCTCAGTAGGTTCACTTATAAAGTATGGTTTTAAAAATGTGGATAAGTCATTAGAAAGCAGTGATATCTTTCATTTTAGAGATACCCATATTTTACATCATTTCTACTATATTATGCTCAGATTACAGTACATTTTACAAAACTGCCCAGGCCATAAAGGTATAACTATATTACAAACTGATTCTATATTTGAGAACTGTGATTTTACTAAAGGCAAAGTACACATGAGATTTCTTGAATATACTAAAGCAAAACTATATTTAGAAAAAGCTCATATCCATGAACCAAAAGATTTACGAATTTTATATGATTTATTTTTTTTATACACAAAAATGTCAAATAATTATATGGCTAGAGTAGTTGAAGAAAAAATATCTAAGCTTAAGGAGGAATCATTATCCCCAAATATTAATATAGGGGATACTTCTTTCTCGCACTTAATAAATGAAGAAGTCTCATTTATAAATGATGAACCTACTCAGGTCTTAGGTCTAGATTTTGATCCTCAAGGTTTTCTATAATAAACTATATTGAGTAATTTATTTATTTCTGATATACAAATAACGAGCGATCTTTTTTGATAGTTTTTTCATTTGAGCAGAGTCGATAGTACTAAAAACATAAGAAATAGCTGTTCTTCCATTACAATCCATTGTAAATGGATCTGTTCCCTGATCAATTAGTTCAAATATTTCTTTAAGATCACCAACTTTTGCTGCTTGTATTATTTTTTTCTTATTAGTCATACTTAATACCTTCTAAAAATAAAAATTCTTAATCTTACTAAAAGGAAATTTTTATTACATCCGAGTTTCATGTCATTCATTAACCTTAAACTTATTCTCACTTTAAATCAACTCTGGATTTAAAAATCTATAATAAAAATTATACTCCAGAAAATCTAATAAATTCCGTCTTAACACCTTACCTTTCTCAGATAGCTTCTTCTGACAGCTTTACAACGCATCTAATAGCTATTTTCTTGTACATGTGCAATCAAAAAAGGCTCTAGGTTTACTAAAATTAAAGCTATTAGAGAGAGCTTTGGACTTACTAAAGCAATATTTAATAAATTGTATAAAAAAAGCAACTTTTGGTTGTTGACAATGTGTATTTTTGTTTATATAATTTTAGTTAATGTGTAATAAAAGTATTTATTGAATACAGATTCTTATATGCTCAATCGCTGAGTAATCCCATAGTACCAGAAAAAATTATGAATAGTCTTAAAGTTACCTATCTTGACAAAATCCTTCATGAAATGAATGGTTCAATTACTAATATATACTTATTATCCGACCTTATGCTTAGTAAGGTTAAACTAGATAATGGAGATGATAAAGAAAATTTAAAAAATATATATGAAGCCACTAAGAAGCTTAGTAAGATGGTGAGCTTGTTGTCAACAATTTCAAATTTCAAGTCTGATACAATTAATATCCAGTTGAATAAGTATGATTTAATTGAGCTGGTTAAACAAGAAGTCGAGTATCACCAAGTAAGAACTAAAAATTCTTCGTTAAAGCTTAAGTTTCAGAATAGAATTTCAAGTTATTATAGTATAGTTGATAATTTTTGGTTCAAACAGCTACTCGAAATTTTAATTACTAATGCTATAAATCATACTGAGAAAGGGTTGATTAAAATTCGTGTAGGTATTATTAAAGAAGATGGCACTGAATGTTTTAGCTTAAGAGTTAGCGATGAAGGGTGCGGAATTCCCTCAAATGAGCTGGAAAGTATTTTTTTACCATTGCAGCGTGGGATCCATAGTATAGAGAAAATTCCTGGATCTGGTATTGGTCTTGCAATTGCAAAAGAAGTTGTAAAAGCCCATGGTGGTAATATAGTAGCTCGAAATAATACAAAAGCTGGTGTTACTTTTGTGATTAAGATTCCTTTGAAAGCTTAATAGTTAGATTCAATATAATCTGTATCCTGGTACCACCAAGCATTAAGTGCTCCGGAAAGCGAAATCTTGCAATCATCCTCCTTACTATCCAAAAGGCTATCACTTCGAGAGCAAACTAAATTCAGAAAGTCGTTTCCTCCAGGCAGTGAATTCCAAATATCACTAAGCCAGTTTTAAATAAATAGTATATATATGTGGAAGAACTAATTTGTATGATAATTTGCAAACTCTTCTGGTGTTATTAGCCGAAATCTCACAAATTAACGTGACAATGCCGATTTATTTCTGGATGGTAAATTTGATGAAGCGGAGTACACCTTGTGTCCACCGTTTGACGCATTCGTAAAAACAGCTAAAAATGGAGAATGGTGCACCCTGGTGTATGATTTTAGAACCGGTACCCGACCCCGCTAACATATTTGAGACATTCGAAGCACTAAATGTTCCATATCTAAGAAAAGCATTCAAGCTCAGCCCTATCTTTTATAGAATCTCTAAAAACACCTATTTCTTCAGCAAAGCACAACCAAAGTTCTGGATGATTATTATCTCCTTTCTCCTCGTCAATTAGATTGTCTAATAGATTTTGACGTGCTTTTAGGTTAGAGCAAAGAGCATGAATTTGGCTGATATATCTTGGGAAAGCAGCAACATGATGATAATATTCTTTTGCATAAATCTGTAATGTTTGACGCTTTAAAATTTCTTCGTCCCATGCTTGATAAAAAGGGTGTTTTCAGTTAAGTGCCATTGTTCTAGTGTTTTATCTAAATTATTCAGAAAAGTCATAGATTCTCCTTTGGATTCGTTAGTTGATAAATAGTATAATCGTTGCAATCTTTTAAAATAGATTTAGACCAAAGTTTAAAGTAGCTTAGGTTGAGGTGCGTATCACCTAAATATGGTTTGTGTATTTGTGTAAAGACAAAAGAAGAAATTAAATTGTTTGCCAAAAACAAATGCGCTATTTGTGCTCCTCCAATCATGAAAATATTACAGTGAGTGTTTAGCTCATCAATATAGCGCACACACTCGTCGAGAGAAGTGATAACTTTGGCATTTTCTAGAAATAAACTAGTGTTATGAGATAAGACAATTGACTGATGATCAAGCATAAGTGCTTTAGGTATTGTTTCATAAGTTTTGCGCCCCATAATCATAATATGATTCATGGTTATTTTCCTAAAATGCTCAAGTTCATCAGGAAAATTCCAAGGCAAAGTATTATTGTAGCTAATAACCCCTTGGTCAGTTGCAGCCATAATACCAATAATTCGCTTATTGAAATTCATAATATTCCTCCATTCGCAATATCATGAGCAACAAAAGCCCGCATGTGATCCTTTACGTTGTGAACTCGCAAGAAATCTATCTTATCTTTTAAAGCAAGAGATAGAGCTATAGTTTCTATATCTCTTTCACTGGCATTAGCTTCGGACGAAAATGTCTGAATATAAGATTTTCTAGAGTGCCCAATCATTACTAAAGCACCTAGATGTTTTAATTCAGCTGCATATCTTAATAGTTCTATATTTTGATAAGCAGATTTACCAAAACCTATGCCCGGATCTAAAATAATGCTTTCTAAAGAAAAGCCCAGTTTTAAAAGCCGTTCTATAAAATATTTTCCCCATTCTATTATCACCTCTGTAGGTCTTTGATTTGAGGGGATAATTCTATCTTTACTAGGAGGAATACTTATAGAATGCATAAAGCAGAATTTACACCCAGAATTAGCTATAGCACTTAAGGTATAATCATCAAATTCTCCCTTAACGTTATTTATCCAATTGATTTTGTACTTTTCAAGAAGATTTAAAGCAAAAGAAGGCCAAAAAGTATCTATGCTTATATGAATAATTTCTTCATTCATCAATTTTGAGAGCCCGTCTAATACGGGCTTTAATTTAGTGTATTCTTGCTCAGGTGAATGAATAATAGCACCAGGCTTGGTGGACTGTGCGCCAATTTCAATAATACTAGCGCCCTCATCAGCAAGTTTATGCACTTGTTCAATAGCTTTATCTGGCTGATGAAATTTACCACCATCAGAAAAAGAATCATCGGTAACGTTAACAACTCCGACCATTCTTGGGTGCAAGGTAAAGCTTTTTTTAAAAGAATTGATAACAGGTCTTTTGGATCTCCATGAATCTACCCCCATAAGAGATAAGAGATGCTGTAAAAAATTGCGATTATTTAATTCTGGATGAGGTATTGTAAAATTAGGTTCATTAATATGAAGATCACCATAAAGGAGTATATCTAAGTCAATTATGCGTGGAGCCCATTTTTCATAACTCTTGTGGCGCCCAATATCGTATTCTATAATTTTCAAAGCTTGCAACAATTCTTTAGGTAATAAATTTGTTTCTCCTGAAACAATCATATTTAAAAAGGGCTTATTCCATGTAACTGATGCCTCTTCTGGCAAAATTGCTTCCGTTTCAAGAACAATAGAACAGCTTACATCTCGTAAACAACGCTTTTTAAGTAAATTGACAGCAAGCCATAAATTATTAATACGATTTCCTAAGTTAGACCCAAGGCTAATATAAATCATACATTTCCCCTTTCCTCTGAGTTAACACAGTATGTAAAGACAACTCCTCCGTAAACATACTCAACAGGTGGCGAAACCTTATGCGTTATTATCTTGATTGAAGCAATAAGGTTGTAATGAGGTAGTAAAAGTTGTTCAATCAATTTATAAATTGATTCTGTTAGGCACTCTATAAGATTGAAACGTTTATTTTTGCAATATGCTTTGATCGCTTCAACAAGTCTAAGATAACAAATTGTGTCTTCAAGACTGTCTGTACTTGCACCTTTAGGAGAAGAGTTAAAGTCTAAATTTATATTAAAACTAATAAGTTGGGGATGAAACTTTTCTTCATTGCTACATCCGAGATGAATCCATATCCGCAAATCTGAGATGGATAGTCTAAAAATATTTTTATTGAATATTTACCTCCTTTCTTAAGTAATTCAAAATTATGCTATTCCTTACCTAATATAACATACGGTTCCACCAATTTAACATAGTATATGAATGTATGTCAATCGGATGATACGGTTAAATAAATCTTTGCTATTTTATAGTTTAGGAATTTCAGAAATCTGGTTTGTAGGTTCAGAAAAAATAACATTAGATTTTCTTAAAAACCATAAAAAAAGGAGTATCTCTTCGGAAATTTAGCCAATACTTTTGATTCTAATTCCAAAATATTTATAAAATTTTTGGTTAGGACAGTAAAAGCAATAAAATTTTTGTCTTATTTTGCAATAGAATATGGTATAGCTTTTTAGGAACCACTAATAATTATGCTGCATATTTGATGAAATGTATTTAAAACCAGAGCTGCTTGAAAAAGCAATAGCAGCCATCAGGAGCTCAGCTCATCAGATGCAGAAAAGATTATTACAAAGAAAAAAGAAAAGAACTGGAGCAAAAACGCGATGATTTGCTAAAAGAACTGGAAAGTAACAATAGAGCGGACAATAACTTTGCAGAAGGGCTTATTAGTACACTACAACTAGCTTCCAACGCGGGTGAAACATTCAGGGGTTCAACTATCGAGGAAAACGCAAATTGATAAATCTGGTGTTTGATAACCTGCAGCTAAAAAGCCAGAAGCTAGTCTACACCTTGTGTCCACCGTTTGACGCATTCGTAAAAACAGCTGAAAATGGAGAATGGTGCGCCCTAGAGGATTCGAACCTCTGACCTACGGATTAGAAATCCGTTGCTCTATCCAGCTGAGCTAAGGGCGCGTGACAAGCTTTGCTCAAAGCACGTCTTTTATAACAGTGAACAAACAATTTTTCAAGTCAAAAATTGGATAAGCTTTTATCGCAAGTTGGGACATTCTAAACTATTCTGATACGCATTGGAGTTTTACTTGACAATTCTTTGCAGAAATTTAGAAATTGACTCACTGAATCAACAATATCGTCATTTTTTGAATTTGGAAATGTGGTTAATTCATGAATTAATTCACGATTAAATGCAGATTTACTAGGCAAAAATACTCTGCCCGCTTGAAAAAGGGGTATTACCGACGCAAATCGGGTTATTTTATCAAGCTTAGGTTTACTAGGCTTTATATTTGAGTACCCAGCAAGAGATAAATCTTGAATTAGCGACTGTCCACTAGCTTTATCTTCTATAATGATATGCCTTGGCTTGTATTTCTGTGCTTGTTTCTCAATCTCATTTTTAAGGGTTGGATAGCTCATTTTTTTTCGGACCATCGACACAAGATAAAATTTGCCAGATAACACTCCCCAACATGTGCCAACACTATAATCAGATTTTTCTGAAATCTTAATTGCCGTATCCCAACTTAAGACAAAATATTCAAATCCTTGAGTCAACTCCTCATAATACAAAATATCCTCTAATGCTAATAAATTAATGTCAGATGGCAATGGATCTTGAAGAAATTGAGCAGCAAAATTTCTTACCCCCATCTCTTGTTCTACATTATTTAAGAACGCCAATTGATCTCTCTCTTGATTGAGAATTTGTCCCTTTTTATACTCATAGCTATTTATACCAATATTATAAATCTTATCCTCAAAAGCAATTGCTGGTATTTTAAGAAGCTCCCAACCGCCACTTGAAATCAAATGCGCTGATAAATCGTCTTCATGCAGGCGCTGCATAACTAGAACTATAGCGCCTTTGCTTTGGTCATTTAACCTAGTTACAAAAGTTTGTTCAAACCATTCAATGACTTTATTCCTGGCTTTCTGAGAATTGATTTGCGTAGAGTTATGCGGGTCATCAATAATCAGAAAATCTCCTCCCTCACCCGTGGCTGCCCCACCTACACTCGTTGCAAATCTAAATCCGTTTTCAGAAGTGAGAAATTTACTTTTTTGGTTGTATTTTTTGCTAAGCTTAGTGGCTGGAAATAACCTCCCATACCATTCTGAAGAAACCACAAGCCTACTATCAAGGGAATGCTTAACGCTAAGTACTGAGGAGTAGCTAGCAGCCATAATGCGAGCTGCAGGATTATGGCCTAATAACCAGGTAGGCCACGCAACACTAACACAAACAGACTTTAATGCCCTGGGCGGCATATTGATTATCAACCTCTTGATTTCTGATGATTTGACTCTTTCGAGGTGGTCTGAAATTAGGTTTATATGCCAATTTGATTGATACTCCGCCCCTGGATTAATAGTATGAAATACTTTACTAATATAGCTGCTAAAATCCTGACGCAAGACTGCTTCAAGAAGCTTTTTATTACACGTCATATGATTTTTTCCTTTCAAACTGAACAATACAGGGATTTATTTATATCTATGTATGAATCGTTCTATGATATCTTTATCTTCCTTAGTCATATCAACATTAGTATTCATTGCCTCGTCTCTACTTAATTTATTTAACTGTATTATAAGATTCACCAGCTTATTAAGTGTATCCGTAATATTTCTTTTAACATTAATTGCACTTTTAGATTTGCTAGACTTCAACTCATCTAACTCGTCCTCAAGCATCAAAACTAGTTTTGCTATAAAACTGTATAATTTATTCACCGTTTCTTTCATTACGCTCTCCAGTTAGATTTATACTAATTTTATCCATCCCTTTGATAGGAGTTAATCCAACAATTGCTCTTTTTTCTTTAATCGTCATAAAATCTGCACTTGCAATTTTTGCCCATACATTTTCTCTACGTTCTGTAAGTACGGAAATAGATTCTTTATCAAAATCGATAGTCAAATCTTCTTTATACCAATAAGATAGCCAGCTACTTAATGCATCAGCATATTTATCGAGTAGTGGAATAATATTCTCTTCCCATAGAGCCAACCTTGCTTCTTGCATATTGCTATAAGTATTATCCCCGTTAATTCCCAATAATTATGGAGGTACATTGAATGCTATGGCTATGTCTCTTGCACTTGAATCTTTCAATTCTAAAAATTTTTCAAACCGCTCAGCATTACTTGTCTCTTGCCACTTTAACCCACCTTCTAGAATAAGAGGCTTTCCAGAATTAGATGCACCACTAAAATTATCATAAAATTGTTGCTGTAATCTTTCAAATTGCTCATCTGATAAATAACCATTACCATCCTGAAATACCAAAGCCCCACTCGGTCTAATTGCATTTTTTAACAATGATTTATTCCAATCCATAACTTTAGCATGTAAATTTATTGCTTTTGCAGCTGCTGCCAAAGAGGATAATCCCTTACGTTGATCAGTCGGGTTGTAGTTTTTAATATGTAGTACACGGCTTTTTCGAGTAACTGGATCAATTTCAAAAGATTGCTTTTTATCCCCGTTGCCATAAACGTAAGACACGAGTTGATTGTTAGAAAGAGTTTGTTCAACTAATGAGGAATGAAGGTTGTATAAAAAACTTGGAGTAGTTTTATTTCCGGATGAAATTAACAAATAACTATCTCCATACAGCAGCAAACTGGATAAGCTTTCTGTAAAAAAATCAGCTCCTGACTTTTCTGGACTAGGATATTTAAGTAAACTTAGAATAGGATGGTTTTTAAGCAATTCTTTTGAACCATTGTTATTTCTGAATATTTGCCATGGAATATGACTGGCTGAAGTAGCAATCAGATTGACGCACCTATGCACAATTGCATTATTTTTGTATGCATCCACTCCAACTCTTTCATCTTGTGAATAATTAAAAAACGGTAAGTCCAAGTAACTAGTTGATTTCTTACTTTGCTTGCCTGAGATTTTCTTAAAATAGGATTTTATCATTCTTCGCCTCTTCCTGTGTTTGTTAACAACAAGAGTGCTTTATAACACTGCAGATCAGGCACACTAAGAGTCAATATAATAAATGACTTTTCAAGTAGTAATTTTTCGCATAGAATACGATGAGTATAAAAACATTGACGAGAATATATAAATGTCTGGGCAATTAATCGAACTTATTATTTTTGCTGGAATAGCTTTTTTTATTATAAACAAACTGATCGCAACTCTTGGCACCACTTCAGATGAAGATAGCATAAAACGCTCTTCCGTTTTTGGAGAAAAAACGGCAATGAAAGATGTTACTACCTCGGCGACAAACAATACAAATAAAGAGTCAGTAATAAGTGCCAACATTCTGAAGCCAACATTTGCTCGAAAAAATAAAATTGACCTTCGAGGTTTGGTAGTTCCTGAGAACGACAACGATGTTAAAGAAGGTCTAGTCGATGTAATGAATCGTGTTCCTTCATTTAATATTCATAATTTTCTTAAAGGCGCAAAAGCCGCCTTCAGGATGATCGTTGATGCAGCTTACAAAAATGACGAAAAAGAACTAGAGCAACTTGTTGATAAGCGTTATATACAACAGTTTAAAACTCTATCGGTAAGTTATGGCGAGTATACAGCCAAAGCTACCCCTGATTTGCAGATCTCAGAAATATATATGTTTGGCAATAATATCTTTATCAAAATTTTATTTGTTGGCAAAAATATTACCAATAAAATAAAAGACTTACACGAAGAATGGACCTTTACAAAAAGCAGTATTGGTACTGGTAATGAATGGTATCTGACCAATATAGACAGACCCCAGTAGTATAATTTTGTATTAAAGCTACCATTAAAGCATGAAATACCCACTGATCTTAGTTATAAAATTCTACCAATATTTTATTTCTCCATGGCTGGGGAAAAATTGTAAATATTCTCCTACTTGTTCATTATATTGCCTAGAAGCAATCAACAACTATGGTGCTATCAAAGGAATGTTTCTTAGCATAAAACGTATAATTCGATGCAACCCTTTTACAAGCGGTGGTTATGACCCTGTTGAACGAAATAAATAAAAAATCTTGCAAGGCACAGAACTCATAAAATCTTATCTAACTAACACTCCTGAATTACCAGGTGTATATAGGATTTTTGACTCTGGCAAGAATATTATTTATATAGGCAAAGCAAAAAATCTCAAAAATAGACTAAGCCAATATACTCTTGAATTGAAGGGTAAAAACAAGCTCATGGTTTCTCTTGCCTGTTATGTTGAATACTGCATTACCGACTCTGAATCCGCAGCTTTACTTCTTGAAGGACAATTAATCAAAAAATTTAAACCTAAATTCAATATCTTACTAAAAGACGACAAATCTTTTCCGTATATTAAGCTAAGACTTGATCATGAATATCCTCAACTGCTAAAGTTTCGAGGAAAAAATCTTATCGATGGTAAATTTTTTGGCCCATTCGCCTCTCCTACGCATGTAGATGCAACAATATTAGAACTACAGAAAATTTTCAGACTGAGATCTTGTTCCGATAATTATTTTGCTACTCGTACTAGGCCATGTTTACAGTATCAAATTAACCGTTGCTACGCTCCTTGCGTTAATAAAATATCCAAACCAGAATACGATGATTTGGTTAGTGAAGTACAAGCTTTCCTTACTGGTAAAAACCATGTGCTACAAACTATACTCTCAAAAAAAATGGAACAATTTAGCAATGAGCTGAATTACGAAAAAGCTGCAGAAATTCGTGATCGAATTAAGTCCCTAAGTTACGTCCAACTTAAATCCCAGGATTCGCATGATCTTAACGATGCTGACGTTATAGCACTCGCCTCAAAAAACGGGGTGTTTTGTATCCAAATATTTCTTTACAGATCCCATCAACCTTGTGGTAATCAAGCTTATTTTCCTTCTCATACCGATAGTGAAATAGCAGATCACGAGGTTCTAGGTAGTTTTTTAATGCAGCTCTATCAAAATAAAACTCCACCAAAAGATATACTAATTAGTCATGAACTTGAAGATAAAACCATTTATGTCGATGCACTTAAACAACTTCATCATGTGGACATAAAAATCTCTATTCCAAAGCGCGGACCAAAAAGTAAAATTATGGAAAATGCTTTGTATAATGCAGAGCTTTCATTACAGAAACATTTAATCATGGGAGCTAAAAATCATAATGCCCTCGTGGACATACAATCATTATTTAACTTGAACGATACCCCTCAGAGAATAGAAGTTTATGATAATAGCCATATTCAAGGAGCCTTTCCTGTTGGTGCTATGATAGTTGCAGGACCGGATGGATTCGAGAAAAAAGAATATCGTCTCTTTAACATCAAAGATGAACCTGTGAATAGCTTCGGAGGAGATGATTATGCCATGCTACGCGAGGTTTTAAGAAGAAGATTGAAGAGATTAAAAACAGAACCGCAACGTAAACCTGATTTAATGATTATAGACGGTGGCAAAGGCCATATGAGAGTTGTCTCTGATATAATGAATGAGTTAGCAATCCACTTGCCTTTTGTCTGTATGTCCAAAGGAGTCAACCGAAATAGCGGCAAAGAACAGTTTCATATCCCAGGCCATGATGTATTCACCCTAGATAAAAATAATGCCACCATGAAGTATCTACAAATTCTGCGCGATGAAGTTCATAATTTTGCTATAAAAAACCATAGAAATAAACGCTCTTCTGCCATTAAATATTCTTCACTGGATATGATACCAGCTATTGGATCAGCAAGAAAAAAGGCATTATTAAATTATTTTGGATCATTTAGTGCTATAGCTGATGCCACCGAGGCACAACTGAAAAAGGTCGAGGGTATTAGCGAGGAACTAGCAAAAACCATCTATCGTTTCTTGAGATCTTGAATTGCATATAGTAATGCTATTTTCCAAATAAATCCTTTTATCAAGAGAGATGGAATGATACTAACATGATTGGCATCGCTCTTTGGTAGACCAGCGAAAATAGTCCAATCCCCCACACCCTAGAAATAGTAGCTTTCTAGTTTCTTAGGGTGTAGGAGATTTTTTAGGATGGACTTTATAAGATTATTCCTGTGGCTATGCAGCAGGTGCGATATCCCCTAACACTACCATTTCAATCGACTCATTATTGCAATCAAGATCTATAAGAGCGAAACTATCTTCGTTGGAGAAATCGTTCTCTACATTCGTTGTCTCATACTTCATTGAAGTAGGAACACCACTTAAATATGCTGATTTTAATCCAGAGTTTATAACTCCTGTTGGCATTTTAAGTACTTCTGTTACAAAATCTTGTCCTATGCATTGTATTGTAGAAATAGCATCCATTACAATTTTAGCAGCAGGATAGTCTTTTGAATTATTACTAAGTGATCCCAAATAAGTATTATCTTTTTCACCGGAAATCTCCGATACAAAAGCTGCTATTTTTGCTAAGCTGCTTTTTTTAACAACTTCTTGAGGATTATTAACTTCTTGAGAATCATTTTGAGCTTTGGTTTTTACCGAAACATCCGCATGTTTATATGCTATATCTTGATTATCAGGTGATCTACAAAGATTAACAACTACGTTAGCTACATCACAAGAAATATCATACACACCTCTTGCTATATGTACTGCACCTTTAACAACAAAAGTTGCTACAGATTTTACATAATTATACATAGCTTGGTAGGCAGACCCTTTAATAAAAGATAACAGGTTGTTCAGAAGCGATAGCAAAATTATTTTTTATTTGTGCAAACATGATTCTTAACTTTATATGTTACTAAATTTAATTATGTATAAATGATAAATTAAAAAATGTCAACATATTAGATGAATTTATTTTATACCACGGCCATTAAAATAGCTTTTTTTTAAAAAAAAGAATTCAATAACCTTGTTTGAGAAAGGTTCCGCCCCATTTATTGTTTAAGATATAGAGGATGTAGTATAATAAGATAAATTGTTCTGTCTTAGCTGCGACAGAAATTTCTATAATGCTTTTTTATGATTTTGTCAGTTCTTGTAGGCTGTAGCCAAATCAAGATAGTTTTGAAGATTACCCTTCATAAACTCCTTCTCTTCATCTGTAACCATCCGTACGAATTTAGCCGGCCTTCCAATCCACAACTCATTTGTGCGCACTATCTTTCCAGGAGAAAGTAAACTTCCTGCACCCAAAAAACCATACTCCTCTACAATAGATTTATCCATTACCGTAGATTGCATACCAATAAATGCATTATCTTCGATGCTGCATGCGTGTATAAGAGCCATATGACCAATAGTAATATTGCTACCAATATGCGTTGGACCATCAAATCTCGATGTGTGGATTACTGTGCCATCTTGGATATTGGTATTCTTTCCTATTGTAACTTTAGCTACATCACCTCTAATCACAGAATTGAACCAAATATTGGCATGCTCTTGAATTGTTACATCACCAGCTATTACTACTACTCCATCTGCCAAATAGACTGTTTCATGGATATTTGGGGATAGGTTTTTATAATCAACAAGTTTGTATCCCATACTGATTATTCTATTAACGTCAATTTGATTGTTTTCATAACAAATTTCTAATAATATGAACATCTTTCATTAATAATATTTACTATAACATGAATTTTCGTGATCAAGGTATAATTATCTCAAAGATCCCACTAAAAGAACGCAGCTATATTGTAACAATATTTACGGAAAATCATGGAATTTATTCAGGCGTATTAAACCAATATACTAAAAAAACAGGAGATAACTTAGCCGAAGGGAATCTGGTAGATTTTGTCTGGAACGCTCGTCTACACGAACATATTGGGTCTGTTAAAGCGGAATTAATTAAAGCTTATAACTCTCATTTATTGATGAATAAAACCAAGCTATACGCCTTCAATTCAATCACAAGCCTATTAAAACTAGCTTTTTGTGAGAGAGCTCCTCATAACAATCTATTTCCAGCTTTGCTAACTTTCATGGAATCACTAAAACAAGTATTTTCTTTTGCGGAATATATAAAATTGGAAATAGAAATTCTTGCTGAAGCTGGGTATAAATTGCAGCTTGATAGATGCGCAGCAAACGGACTTACGGATGATTTACATTACGTATCCCCAAAATCTGGCTGTGCCGTATCTAAGGCGGCTGGCGATCCCTACTCTGATAAGCTTTTAATATTACCTAAATTTCTTCTAGGGGAAGCAATGGATAAATCATCGATAAATAATGCATTAAGGCTAACTTCATATTTTTTTAATCGCTATATATTAGTCGACAAAGGACCACCTCAAGCTAGACAACAGTTTGCTGAGCACATATCTTTATTATAACATGCTTTTTCTTCCCAGAAGAAAGCTTAATTACTCCATTGTCAATAAAGCTTTCATCAATAATCAGATTCTCGTCTTGGACTTGCTTATCATTAATTTTAGCACCATTGCCGCGTATTAACCTTCTTGCATCACCTTTAGAGCTAGCCAAGCCAGACTCAAAAAATAAGTCATAACAAGCTATGCCCTCTTTTATTCTTTCTTTATTAATGGTGATAACAGGCAAGTCGTCACCTACTTCCCCTTTTTCAAACACTCTTATTGCCGTTTCTTGAGCTTTATTTGCCTTGTCTTCTCCATGACACAGTCTTGTGGCCACATAAGCTAACCTCTTTTTAGCCTCATTTATATTGTGCTTAACCATATGCTCAAATTCTATTAACTCCTGATTGGAAAACTCACAATACAGCCTGGCAAATTTTGATACATCGTTATCTTCAGTATTGCGCCAAAATTGATAATAATCATACGGCGATAATTGCTCTTCATTGAGCCATACCGCCCCACTAACAGATTTACCCATTTTTACGCCAGAAGAAGTAGTCAAAAGAGGAGTAGTCAAACCCAAGGATTCGTTACCGCTAACTTTTCGGATCAAATCGACACCAGTCACAATATTACCCCATTGGTCACTTCCACCAAGTTGTAGTTCACAGTTAAATTCTTTGTTCAAATGGTAAAAATCGTATGCTTGAAGAAGCATATAGTTAAACTCTAGAAAACTAAGTGACTGTTCTCTCTCTAGCCGTGACTTGACTGAATCCATAGTCAACATTCGATTGATAGAAAACATGCGCCCCATTTCTCGCAAGAATTCGATGTATCCAACTTTTTCTAGCCAATCCGAGTTATTCACCATTATAGCATCGCTTTCTCCATCTCCAAATTTAATAAATTTAGATAATGACCTTTTTATACCACCTATATTGCTTACTATCTCTTCGTTGGATAAATACTTTCGAGCCTCCTCTTTTCCAGTTGGATCACCTATTTTTGTTGTCGCCCCTCCAATTAAAACAATTGGTTTGTGTCCATATTGCTGCAACAGACGTAGTATCATAACCTGCATTAAATTACCAACATGCAAGGAAGATGCCGTGCAATCAAACCCTAAATATGCAACAATTTTCTGTTCTTTTGTCCTTTGCTGCAAACGCACTTCATTGGTACATTGGTGAAAGTAACCGCGCTTTTTAAATTCTTCAAAAAATGTCATACTAGTTGTGCCATTTATTAATATTGGTGTATTCTTGTTTTTAATTCTTCTTTTGTCAAGAATAAAGAAATATATGCTAAAATACGCTATCTTCTTTATCATTATTAGCAACGTTGCTTATGCAAGCGATTGGGACAAGATTCGATTC